>CAKQKA010000001.1 GCA_934247855.1 uncultured Clostridia bacterium
CTATAAATTGCGGTGTTTTTTAGTTCTTGCGGGCAATAGGTCTATCAATTTTTAACAAATCTATTGTAAATCTTCAGTAAACAACGTGCGAGATAATTGCAAAACGCGCGCGATTGTGTTAAAATAACTTACTGTTATTAAAGTAATTTATGGGGTAGTCTGCGCTTTTTTCGAAAGTTGCGGTCAGCCTTGTAAAAAAAGATTCTGAATGATCCTGTAAAAAAAGATTCTGAAGGAGCTTGAAAAGAAAAGAGGTAAAGAGGCCGTTATGAAATTTTATAATACGCTTACCAGAAAAAAAGAGGAGTTTACAACCGAGGACGGAAGCAACAAGGTTCGCATGTATTCTTGCGGACCTACCGTATACAGCTTTGCGCACATAGGCAACATGCGTACTTACGTCTTTATGGATTTGCTCCGCCGCGCGCTTAAATACGAGGGGTATAAAGTAAAAGGCGTTATGAACGTTACCGACGTAGGGCATTTGCTTTCCGACGGCGACGACGGCGAAGACAAAATGCAGAAAGCCGCGCGCGAGCAGAAGAAAAGCCCGTACGAAATTGCGGAGTTTTACGCCGGCGTGTTTTTCGAGGACTTGAAAAAACTCAATATCGGCAAGCCCGAACTTACGCCTAAAGCCACGGATCACATTCAGATTATGATTGATTTCGTTAAGGAATTGGTGGAGAAAGGTTTTGCGTACGAAACAAGCGACGGTATTTATTTCGATATTACCAAGGCGGTGGATTACGGCAAGCTGTCGGGTGCGAAGCTCGACGAGCAGCAGGCGGGCGCGCGCGTCGAAGTCAACGGCGAAAAGCGTCATCCCGCGGATTTTGCCGTGTGGAAAAAAGCACCCAAGGAACACATTATGCAATGGGAAAGTCCGTGGGGAATGGGTTATCCCGGCTGGCACATAGAGTGTTCTGCGATGAGCAAGAAATACCTCGGCGATGTGTTCGATATTCACACCGGAGGCGTGGATCATATCCCCATTCACCACGAAAACGAGATTGCGCAAAGCGAGGCTCTTACGGGCAAGATACCCGCAAGGTTCTGGATGCACGGCGAGTTTATGCTTGTCGACGGCGGGAAAATGAGTAAATCTTTGGGTAATACCTACACGATTTCTCAGCTTGAGGAACGCGGGTACAATCCGATGCATTTCAGATATTTTTGCCTGAACGCGCATTACAGAAAGAAACTCAACTTTACGTTCGAGGGTATGGACGGCGCAAAGACCGCTTTTGAAAGACTGTGCAAGGCAATCGTTGCGCATAAGAACGGAACGGCTGTTACCGCTCCCGAGACTATCGCCGATTACGAAAAGCAGTTCGAAGAAGCCGTTGCCGACGATCTCAACGTACCGCAGGCTCTCGGCGTGCTCTGGACTATGCTTAAACTGCCCGCGAGCAAGGACGTTTACAAGACCGCGCTTAAGTTCGACGAAGTGCTCGGGCTTTCGCTCGATCGTGCGGAGACTTTCCTGCCCGAGGAAAAGTTCGATATACCCGAAGAAGTTGTTGCGCTTGCCGAAAAAATGCAGGGCGCAAGAGCGGTTAAGGATTACGCTAACGCGGACGCTCTCCGCGGCGAGATAGATAAACTCGGTTTCTCGGTGCTTAACACCAAGGACGGCTATACGCTTAAACCCAAGAACTAAAACGCGAGTTTTGCGGCGGGTTAAGGCTGATGGCGACTGAAAAGGCTTTCAGCGATTAAATAAAGACTAAATTTACAGAAAAATAGAGGAAGATTATGAAAAAACTTACTTCGGAGCAACTCAGAAGTTTATATCTCAAGTTTTTTGCCGACAGGGGGCATGTCGTTATACCTTCGGCAAGTCTTATACCGGAAAACGATCCGTCGGTATTGTTCACCACTGCGGGTATGCACCCGTTAGTGCCTTACCTGCTCGGCGAAAAGCACCCTGCGGGCAAGCGTCTTACAGACGTTCAGAAATGCGTTCGTACCGGCGATATCGACGAGGTGGGCGACGCGTCGCACTGCACGTTTTTTGAAATGCTCGGCAACTGGTCGCTCGGCGATTATTTTAACGAACAGGCAATCAAATGGAGCTATGAATTTTTGACTTCGCCCGAATGCCTCGGTATACCTGTAGAAAAACTCGCCGTTACCGTTTTTGCCGGCGACGAGGACGCCCCTCGCGACGAAATGAGCGCTAAAATCTGGGAAGAGTGCGGAATACTCAAACAAAACATTTTCTTCCTGCCTAAAAAGAATAACTGGTGGATTGCGGGTAAGACCGGACCTTGCGGACCGGATACCGAAATGTTTATCATCCGCGATCAGGCGCCGTGTTCCGACCATTGCGATCCTTCGTGCGATTGCGGAAGATACCTGGAAATATGGAACAACGTATTTATGCAGTTCTATCGCCACGAGGACGGAACATATACAAAACTTGCTCAGCGCAACGTAGATACGGGCATGGGCTTGGAGCGTACGCTTTGCACGCTTAACGGCACGTCCAGCGTTTACGATACCGACCTGTTCGACGATGCTAAAGCCGAAATCGAACGCCTTACGGGCAAGAAATACGGCGAAAACGCCGAAGATACCAAAGCGTTCAGAATTATTCTCGATCATATCCGTACGGCAACTTTTATGCTCGGCGATCCGAGAGGGGTTGTGCCGTCCAACGTGGATCAGGGCTACATTTTGCGCCGTCTTATCCGCAGAGCGGTAAGATTTTCCAAGTCGCTCGGGCTTGAAGGCGGAAATCTCCGCAATATAGCTGCGGCGTTCGTCAATAAATATCGGGAGGTTTACCCCGAACTTAAGACAAACGAGCAGAAAATTTATACCGAACTCGATAAGGAAGAAGAAAAGTTCGGTAAAGCTCTCGAGGACGGACTTAAAGAGTTCAATAAAGTCGTTACGCATATTCCGGGTAACGTTATTCCCGGCAAGACGGCGTTCAGACTTTACGATACATACGGCTTCCCGCTCGAAATGACTGTTGAGCTTGCGGGCGAGCATGGCTTTACCGTCGACGTAGACGGATACCATGCCGCGTTTGCCGAACATCAGAAGAAATCGTCGGCGGGCGCGGAACAAAAGTTTAAAGGCGGTCTTGCCGATACAAGCGAAACCACCGCAAGGCTGCACACGGCAACTCACCTTATGCATGCCGCATTGCGCAAAGTGCTCGATCCGTCGGTAGGTCAGCGCGGGTCTAACATCACGCCCGAAAGACTGCGTTTCGACTTTAACTTCGATCGCCCTATGACGCAGGAAGAAATTGCCGAGGTCGAAAGGCTTGTAAACGAAGCGATCAAAGCCGACGTTCCCGTAGTTATGGAAGAAATGAGCCTCGAGGATGCTAAGAAATCGGGCGCGATCGGTTTGTTTGAAAGCAAGTACGGCGATATGGTAAAAGTTTATACCATGGGCGAGTTCAGCAAGGAAATTTGCGGCGGTCCGCATGCAAAACGCACGGGCGAACTCGGCACGTTCAAGATTATAAAAGAACAGTCGTCGTCGAGCGGCGTTAGAAGAATCAAAGCCGTGCTTATTCCCGACGCGCAAAAGTAATTTTTGCGCGTTAAAGATCGGCATTGCGGCGGTTTAATAAAACGTATCACGAAAAGCAGCCTGCGGGTGAAATAATAAACCGTGGCGAAAAAACAAAAATATAAATCGAAATAAAGACAAGAGGTGTCATAATGGCTGAAAAAATCTTTCTTACCGAAGAAGGCAAGCAGGAACTTGAGAAAAAGTTAGAATACTTAAAAATGGTCAAACGTCCGGAAATTACCGAACGTATCAAAATCGCCCGTGAATTCGGCGACCTTTCCGAAAACGCCGAATACGACGCCGCCAGAAACGAGCAAGCGCTCATCGAAGGCGAAATCAGCGAGCTGGAAGCCAAACTCAAAGTTGCCGAAATCATTACCGTCAGTTCGAGAAAGGACGTTGCCAGCGTCGGCGCGACTATCGAATACACCGACCTTACCGACGGCAAGGATTACAAGTTCGAGATAGTCGGTACGACCGAAGCGGATTTCCGCGCGGGCAGAATATCCAACGAATGCCCCATCGGTAAAGCCGTTATGGGTAAGCGCGTGGGCGAAGAATGCATTGTAGAAGCGCCTGCGGGCAATTACGCCATAAGACTCAATAAGGTTTCTTACTGACAATCGATAAATGGATAACAAAATTACAAAAAGCAGGTTAGCAAACCTCTTATCGTACGATTGGGTTAAAATTTGCGCTATCATCGTTGCGGTGTGTTTCGTTTGGGTGCTTGCGTATACTATCGGCGCACCGCGTGCGTCGGTGGGGCAGGTTTTCGGCTTGCTTACATATGCGCCCGATTTCGAGGTGGCTAAGTCCGGTAAGGCGTTGCTCGGCGAAGCTGAAACTCACGGTGCTTTTTCGTACGATATTCTCGATTTCAACATGCGCGATATGCCGAAAAACTATTATTCTACGCTGATGATGGCGGCGGATTCGGTGCAGGAGGGCGACGTTTTTATTACCTCCGATTTTGCCGAAACGATAGAAAAGAACGAGTCTCCTTTGCGTACTTTTATCGACGGTTATTACGGAAGAGTATATAACATCGATTTGCTTATTTCGGACGCGAAAGAGTATGCGCGCAAGAACGGAATTATCGAGAACGCCGACGGAACTTACGGTTGCGATAGAGCTGTAACCGATAGTTTGTTCTCGTCCAGAATGGAAAAAGATCCGCGTTTCCGCGATAAAAATTCGAAAAAATATGCCGAAGGGCAGAAAAACGAGTACGAAAGGATTATTGCCGTGTGGAATAATGCCTGCAAGGCGGAAAAATTGCTCAAAGAGCATCCCGAGCTTCGCTTAAACTATCGTCCGTTTACGCAAATGGTTAATTCCATTGGCGAGGAAGAACGCGAAAAGAGCGAGTATTATCAGAAGTGGCTCGAGCAAAAAGAGGGTACTTACGCTATCAATCTCGGTAAACTTACGGGCGGTACAAGTAATATTACCGACCTGTATGCCCGCACGATTACACCCGATGACGGCGAGCCCTATCTTTCGGCGGACGGAGTTGCGCTTTGCGTGTTCGATTACGCTGCATTTCAACCGCATTTGCAGTACGAAACATTGGGGTATATCGTTTATATGGCGGAAACTTACAGTAATTTTCTTGCGGTGCAGCCTGAAAATCTCGTTGTTAATAAATAATATATAATATGGAAAGGCAAAAAAGGCTGAAAAGGCATATTTTTTCTATGCTCGAAGAATACGCCGGAAAAAATGCCGAACGGTATCACATGCCCGGGCATAAGGGCAAAGGTTGCGGCGTTTTGTCGGGCGTTTATCCTTACGATATAACCGAACTTTCTTTTTCAGATAACCTCGCAAACCCTTGCGGGGTGATTCTTAAAGCGGAAAACGATATCGCGTCGCTTATCGGCGCAAAAAGATGCCGCATTTTAACGGGCGGTTCTACGCTCGGCGTTTTGGTTTCCGTGTATGCGGCGAAAGCGTATTATCGCGGCGAAAGGACAAAGCTTATTATTTGCAAAAGTTCGCACAAAAGCGTGTATAATGCATTGGCTTTGCTTGATATAGAACCCGTGTTTTTGCCCGAAAAAATCGTTGACGGCTTGCCTTGTTTGAATACGGAAAAACTTGCCGAACTATGCGATAACGGTGTTATAGGCGCACTTTTTACATATCCCGACTATTTCGGGCGGTGTTTGAATTTAAGCGGAATTCGCAAGATATTAAAAGAAAAGAATTGTTTACTTTTGCTTGATGGCGCGCACGGCGCGCATCTTGCGTTTACCGATGCCGAGCGTTACGGCGGTCGTTTTGCCGATATCTGGGTGGACGGCGCGCACAAAACGCTTAAAACTTTAACGCAGGGCGCGTTGCTCGGCGTGAACAAAACCGAGCTTATGCCTTACGTCGAGGACGGGTTTTCGATTTTTTCTACGTCAAGCCCCAATTATTTGATAATGGGTTCGGTTGAGGACGGTTATAAATCTTTTGCCGAAACGCTTGAAAAAGGCTTTTTTGAATGTAAAAAGGCTATCGAAACTTTTAAAAAAAGGTTAAACGATAGATTTGCCGTTATAAATAACCGGGATGTTTTAAAGTTATGTGTTGATCTGCGCGGATTTGCGGACGGCGGCGAAATCGGCGAATATCTCGAAAAAAACAACGTTTACGCCGAACTTGCGGCGGGGCGGTTTTTGATCTTTATGATTGCCCCCGATTTCAATGAAGAAAAGGCGATTCGGCTTGCCGATTTACTGAACGACTACAGGGTGGAAAAGCGCGAAACTTTTTCCGATTGTTACGTAGGTGAAAATCCGTTAAAAAGGGTTATGCCGTATACGGCCGCGAAAAAAAGTCGGTATGAGTACGTTGAATTAAGTGATGCGAATGGGCGTATCAGTGCAGGCGAGGTAGGACTTTTTCCGCCGTGCTATCCGCTTATTGTTGCGGGCGAAATATTCGATAACGAACTTATAGCCCGACTTTTAAAGGGAAACACGTTCGGAATCGAAGACGGAAAAGTCAAAGTAGTTATTGAATAATTCTTGCGACTTGTTCGCAATATAAAGATTTATCGCGAATTGTAAATAAGGCGTAAAGGAGGAAAAATGGTTCGGCTGTTTAAAGATACCGTTGCGTATCGCATAGTATCGGGCGATAAAAAAAAGAATTCGCTGTCGCACGCCTATCTTCTTTTATGTCAGGACGGTGCGGCAATTCCCGAATATTTAAAAATCATTGCAAAAACCATAATCTGTGAGGATAAAAGCGGTTTTTGCGACCAATGCAGAAGCTGTAATTTAATCGAACGCAATTTATATACGGACGTAAGCTTTTATCCTAAGGGCGACAGCGGAAAGATTCTCGTTGCCGACGTGGACGAAATGGTTGCGCAAACGTTCGTAAAACCGTTCGAGGGCGATAAGCGGGTTTTTGTGTTTTGCGGTGCGGAGAACATGACGCCGCAAGCGCAGAATAAGCTGCTTAAAACGCTTGAAGAACCGCCGAAGGGCGTTTACGTTATTTTAGGCGCAACCAACGAAAACGCAATTTTGCCCACGGTAAAATCGCGCGTTAAAAAGATAAGTGTTCCCGATTATTCCGAGAGCGAAATTTTCGATTTTTTAATTCGTAATTATCCCGATAAAGACAAAGAGGAACTCAGACGCGCGGCGAGTTTTGCCGATGGTAAGCCGGGGCTTGCGCTGTCTTATGCCGAAAACGGCGCGTCCGACACAGAGGGTTTGGCGTGTTCCATGCTCGAGAACATGCTTAACAGTAAGGACGTAATCGATTATTCGGTAAAAATAGATAAGACGAATATAAAAGAATTTTTAATAAGTTTGAAAAAAACTCTTGACCGCGTGATACGTTTTCAAAGCGGCGGAGATGAAAAAAGCGGGGCTATAAGACGGATATCGCGTATTTACAGTACTGCCGCATGCCTTGCGATAATAAATAAAGTCAACGCTTGCGAACGCGCGCTTTATTTTAACGGCAACGTAACGATGCTTGCCGATGACATATTGCTTTGCGTTCTGGAGGAAAAATACAGATGGAAAAAATTGTAGGCATAAAGTTTAAAAATACCGCAAAAGTATATTATTTTGCGCCCGGTAACGAAAAGTTTGTCCGCAACGACGGCGTTATAGTCGAAACCGCGCGCGGCGTGGAATACGGCACGGTGGTAATAGAGCCGAAAGAAGTGGACGATTCCGAAATCGTTCAGCCGTTAAAACCTATTATCCGTAAGGCAACCAAAGCCGATACCGAGCGTTTAAAACGCAACGAAGATAAAGCGGCGGAAGCGATGCGCGTTTGCGCCGAAAAAATCGAGGCTCACAAGCTCAATATGAAACTTGTCAGCGCTGAATACACGTTTGACGGCAGTAAACTGATTTTTAATTTCAGCGCGCCCGGGCGTATAGATTTCCGCGATCTGGTCAAAGATCTGGCGCAGGTTTTCAGAATAAGAATAGAGTTAAGGCAAATCGGTATCCGCGACGAAACCAGAATGCTCGGCGGGCTTGCCCCGTGCGGCAGACCTTGCTGTTGTTCGAGTTGTATGAGCGATTTCAAGAAAGTGTCGGTCAAAATGGCAAAAAATCAAGGGTTATCGCTTAACCCGTCAAAGATAAGCGGTTTGTGCGGCAGGCTGATGTGTTGTCTGGCGTACGAAAACGATTATTACAAGGACGCTTGCAAAAAGATGCCTAAGGTCGGCGGAGAAGTCACCACTCCCGACGGTAAAGGCGTTGTCGTATCGGTCAACATGCTCAAAATGCTGGTCAAGGTAAAGTCCGAGCTTAAAGACGGCAGCGTTGAATATAAAGATTACGATGTAAAAGACCTTAAGTTCAAGTGCTGCGGCGGCTGTGCGGACGACGGCAAACTTACCAAAGAAGAAATGGAAGCGCTTAAAAATCTTACCGACGAAGACTGATTTCTGAGAAAAAATCCGCCTATAAGTCGGTTATCGCACTATTGGCGGTTAAATGACGTCGTTTTTTTGACTTGAATATCGAAGTGAATTATGAATTACGAGAGGATAACCTTTAAAGGTTATCCTTTTTACTCTGTCTTTTAATATGAATTGACTGCGTCCGCTGCTTATGTTATAATAAAAAAGATAGAATTCGCGGTTTACTCTCGCTTTGAACGCGTGAAATATTGCGGGCGACCGCTTGAATCGAAAAGCCGCCGAGGTAGCATTATGAAAATCATTCATTTATCCGATCTGCATTTAGGAATGCGTTTCTATGAGTTTTCGCTGATCGACGATCAAAAATACATTCTTGATCAGATTTTGGAAATAATCCGTGCGCAAAAACCCGACGCCGTCTGCATTGCGGGCGACGTGTACGACAAGAGCATTCCGCCTGTGGAAGCGGTCGAACTGTTCGACGATTTTTTATATAGTCTTGCAATGTTAAAGACGGAAACGTTCATAATAAGCGGGAATCACGACAGCGCCGAACGACTTTCGTTCGGCAATCGTATTTTCGACGTGAGCGGTTTGCATTTTTCGCCCGCTTACGACGGTGCGATAAAACCCATAACCTTGCGCGACGAATACGGCGAAGTCGATTTTTATATGTTACCGTTTATTAAGCCGTCCAACGTAAGAAGGTTTTTCCCGGATGAAAAAATAGAAAGCTATACAGACGCGGTAAAGGTTGCCGTAAATCATATGCAAATCGATAACGCGCGGCGCAACGTGCTTATCGCACATCAGTTCGTTACGGGTTCTAAACGTTCGGAATCGGAGGATATATCGGTCGGCGGACTTGATAACGTGGACGCAAGCGCGTTCGGATCGTTCGATTACGTCGCTTTGGGGCACATTCATAGTCCGCAAACGGCAGGCGGCGAAAAGATTTATTATTGCGGAACGCCGCTGAAATATTCTTTTTCGGAGGTAAACGACCGAAAATCGGTTGCTGTTATAGAACTGAAAGAAAAAGGTTCTTTTGAACTTACGAAAATTCCGCTTGCGCCGTTGCATGAGTTACGCGACTTATGCGGTACGTTCAACGAACTTATGAACAGGAGTTTTTATATCGATACGACTTACCAAAGCGACTATGTGCGCATTACTCTTACCGATGAGGACGATATTCTGAACGCCGAGGGTAATTTGCGCGTTGTTTATCACGGACTTGCCACGCTCAGATACGATAACACGAGAACGAGGAATAATCAGTCGGTCGCTTCGATCGGCAACGTTGAGAACAAATCGCCGTTCGAGTTGTTTTCCGAGCTTTACAGAATTCAGAACGGAAAAGACTTGAGCGAAGAGCAAATCGAGTATTTGAACAATAAGATTGCAAAGGTCTGGGAGGAGTAATATGAAACCGCTTAAACTTACGATGTCGGCGTTCGGACCTTATGCCGCGGAAACCACGATAGATTTTTCAAAATTCGGAGAATCGGGCGTGTATCTTATAACGGGCGATACGGGCGCGGGCAAAACCACGATTTTCGACGCGATAACGTACGCGCTATACGGCGAACCCAGCGGCGAAACGCGCGGAACGGCGACTTTGCGTTCTAAATATGCCGCGCTCGGGACTCCTACTTTTGTCGAACTTGAATTTTCTTACGGCGGTAAAATTTACTGCGTGAAGAGAAATCCCGAGTATGAAAGGCAAAGCAATCGCGGCGGCGGAACGACAGTGCAGAAGCCCGACGCCGAACTTTTCATGCCCGACGGGCGCGTTATAACAAAAATCAAAGATGTAAACGCCGCATTAGAGGGCGTGCTTTCGGTTGATCGCAATCAGTTCAAGCAAATTGCGATGATTGCGCAAGGCGACTTTTTGAAATTGCTGCTTGCCGAAACCAAAGAGCGAATTGTTATTTTTCAAAAAATATTCAAGACTGATAAGTTTGCAAAACTGCAAAAGGCGATTGCCGACGACGCGCGCTCGCTTAAATATTCCTACGAAGAAACAGGCAACAGCATAAGACAATACATAAACGACGTTATTTACGACGAAACGTCTGTGTATGCCGCGGATATGGCTAAGGCAAGGCGCGGTGAAATGCCCGTGCCCGAGGCGATGGACTTAATCGCTGCACTTGTAAAAAACGACGAAGTTTCGGAAAAAAGAACCGATGTCGAATTTAATGAAAACGATAAGCAAATTTTAAAAATAACAAATGAGCTTAGCGAATATCGGGCGTTGAAGTCTGCAAAAGATACAATCGAAAGGGCGAAAATCGAATTGCCCGTGAAGATTGAATTGCAAAATAAGAGCGAAGCCGAGTTGAAAGCCGCACTCGAAAGGCAAACAGAGTTTGCAAAACTTGCCGACGAAATAGCCGAAATCAACGCAAGGTTGCCCGAGTACGGCGAACTTACGCAAAAACGAGCCTCGCTTATTTCGGTTAATAGAATAGCGGGTGAAAAAACACAGCTAATCGAACAAAAAAAACTCGACTGCGACGCTGCCGCCGAAGCGTTAAAAACGATCAAGGCACGGCAGGCGGAACTTGAAAACGTTGCCGCCGATAAAGAAAAGGCGGATAACGAGTATAAAAATCTGGTGGCGGACTACAAAAAAGCCGAGGCATTGGGAAATGATTATGCCGTGTACGTCGGAGACCTTGCAAAACTTGGCGAGGCTCAGGCGATTTATGTGCGCTTGTCCGAACGGGCGAACCTCGCGCGGGAAAAATACAATACTGCAAACAAGTTATTTCTGGACGAGCAGGCGGGTATAATTGCCGAAAGCCTTGAAGAGGGCGAACCTTGCCCCGTTTGCGGCTCGAAAAATCATCCGCACCCGGCGGTTAAAGCGCAAAACGCGCCGACGGCTAAGGAACTTGAATTGTTGAAAAATAGTGCCGACGAGGCGGAAAAGAAAGCGCGCGAGCAAAGCGAAACCGCGGGCAGGATTAAAGCCGCGCTTGAAGAACGTAAAAAAGGATTGCAATCCCGCGCGGAAGAATTGTTCGAAGTGTGCGATTTGACGAACCTGAGCGAATTGTTCGGCGCGCGCAAAGAAAGCGATAAAAACGCGATACTCGATTTGCGCGGAAAAATACAAAAACTAGCCGCGCTTACGGAAGAAAAGAAATCGCTCGGCGATAAATACGATAAAACCGAGAAAAAGATAAAAGAAATCGAAGAAGAGAAAGCCGGACTGCAAGCCGAAATCGCAGCTAAAACGGCTGAAGCCAAAAGTTACGACGAACGCATACGCGCGCTCGAGGGCAAGCTGAAATTTTCTACCGAAAAAGAAGCCACAGATAAACGAAACGAGCTGGCGGCGGCAAAGACTGCGATAGAAACGGCTATAGAAAACGCACGCAAGGCATACGAAGAATGCAAGAAAGCAGTCGATGAATTAAAAACGCAGCGCGATTTTGCCGCAAAGCAGCTTGAGAACGCGTGTGATATAGATATCGCTGCCCGTGAAGCCGAACTTAAAGAATGTGAGGCAAAAAAAGAAAAACTGCTCGCCCGGCAAAAAACGGTGCATGCACGGCTTGTGAAAAACGATACCGCGCTTACAAATATCGGCGCGGCATACGAAAAAGTCAGGGCGGTGAGCGAAAAAATTACATGGCTCGGTTCGCTTGCCGATACGGCTAACGGCGGTATTAACGGCAAGGAAAAAATTATGCTCGAAACCTATGTGCAGATGAGCTATTTCGATCGCATAATCGCCCGCGCGAATACGCGTTTTCTTATGATGTCGGGAGGACAGTACGAGCTTAAACGCCGTACCGAATCCGACGTCGGCAACCGTCAATTCGGCTTGGATCTCGACGTTATCGATCATTACAATTCAAGCGAAAGATCTGTAAACTCGCTTTCGGGCGGGGAGTCGTTTATTGCCTCGCTCTCGCTTGCGCTCGGGTTGTCGGATGAAATTCAGTCAACCGCGGGCGGCATAAAACTCGATTCTATGTTTGTTGACGAAGGTTTCGGTACGCTCGACGAGGACGTTTTAAGCAAGGCGATGAACGCTTTGGCGGGACTGACCGAGGGTAACCGAACGGTGGGTATTATATCGCACGTTAACGAATTGAAAGAGCGTATCGATAAACAAATTATCGTAAGCAAAGATAAAACCGGCGGCAGTAAAGTTAAATTAGTTACCGAATAACTATGCATTATTTTGTTTCTGATATTCACGGCGAATACGAGTTGTTTTTGCATTTGCTTGACAAAATCGGGTTTTCGGACGGCGATACGATGTATATTCTCGGTGACCTTATAGATAAGGGCGAACGGTCGGTAGAACTTATCGATTTTGTTCGCTGCGAACCGGGGTTTGTGCCCGTTTACGGCAATCACGAGTATTCGTTTATCAAATATTATCACGGTCTTATGCGTTCTTGTTCGAGCGAGAACGATGCGGAAAATGTGCTTTTAAAATTGCGTAAATATTTTCAGAACGGCGAAAAACTCTCATGGCACTCGGTAGATTATCTGGAAAGTTTACCGTTCTATATCGAATTCGGCGATTATATTTGCGTGCATGCGGGCGTTGCGGTCGACGGTGACGGTTTGATTTTGCCGCTTAACAGTCAGCTGCGCGAAACGCTCGTTTACGACCGCAATTTTAAAGATGACGGTTTTGTTTTATCCGAAAATAACAAAACCGTGCTTTTCGGGCATACGCCGTGTTCGTATGCAAACGGAACGGGCGAGTTTATAAAAACGCCGAAAGCGGGAATTGTAAGTCCCGAAAAACTTTCCGATTACTCCAAAATCCGCCTTGATTGCGGCGTGTTTATTACCGGAAAACTCGGTGCGTTGTGCTTGGAAGATATGCGCGAGTTTTACGTTGAAAAGCACGACTAAAATATATCGAATGTGTTGATAATCTACCTATAGGCATACTTTTATGTGTTCTTGGTTGTGTTTTTAGATTATTTGTACTTAAATAGTAGATAATCGACTTATAGACGGACTTTTTGATAAAATCGGTGTTTAAAACACAGCCGGTTGAACGCAAAATAATGAAACATTGTTTTTTGCGGGCGTGTGTTTGTATCTATATTACACTACAAAATAATTTAACAATAACGCGCGCGGGTGCGTTATAAAACTTGAAAACGGGCGCGGGTTGTGTTACAATGACAATACGGCGATACGCGCTTTGGGAGATTGCTTGATGAAAGATTTCGTTCATTTACATTTACATACCGAATACAGCTTGCTGGACGGAGCAGCCAAGACGGACAAAGTTTTTGAACTTGCCAAAGAACTCGGACAAAATACGGTAGCCATTACCGACCACGGCAACATGTACGGAGTGGTCTATTTTGCCGAGCACGCGGCAAAGCTCGGAATGAAAGCTATTATCGGTTGCGAAATGTATATGTGCGACGATATGTATAAAAAAGGCGCGGACAACCGCGAGTACGAGCATCTTATACTGCTTTGTAAAAACGACACGGGTTATAAAAACCTTATTAAAATGGTTTCGATGGCTTTTATCGACGGCTTCTATCGCAAACCGCGCTGCGACTATAAAACGCTTGCCGAAAAGCACGAAGGGCTTATTTGTTTGTCGGCATGCCTTGCGGGGCGTATTCCGCAATATTTGCTTAACGGCAGGTACGACGACGCGAAAGAGCATGCGCTTTGGATGAAGAGTATTTTCGGCGACGATTACTATCTGGAAATTCAGGATCACGGTATTCCCGAGCAGCGGCAAATCAATCCGTTGTTGTTCAGACTGTCCAAGGAAACGGGCATAAAACTCGTGGCGACCAACGACGTGCATTATCTTCGCAAAGAGGACGCGCTGATGCAGGAAATTATGATGTGCATCAATACGCAGACTACACTCGACGATCCCAAGCACATGAAGTTCGAGACCGAAGAGTTTTATCTTAAAAGTCGCGAAGAGATGGAAAAAATGTTCGGCGATACCCCCGAGGTGCTTGACGTTACCGTGGAAATTGCCGAAAAGTGCTCGGGTGACTGCATAAAGCTCAACAAGAAATGCGAGCCTGTAAGAGATGCGTCGCTTGTCCCCGGGTACATACCGCCCAACGGAATGACCGCTTACGAGTATTTGAAAATGCTCGGCGAGAACGGTCTGAAACAAAAATATAAAGAAATTACTCCCGAAATACGCGAAAGATTCGATTACGAGCTTGATACCATAAGCAGCATGGGCTACCTCGAATATTATCTTATCGTGTGGGATTATATAAACTACGCACGCGAGCACGGTATACCCGTCGGCGCGGGGCGTGGCAGCGGCGTTAGTTCTATCGTCGCTTATTCGATAGGCATTACCAACGTTGAACCATTGCAGTATAACCTCATTTTCGAGCGTTTTCTTAACAAAGAAAGGGTTAGTATGCCGGACTTTGACGTAGACTTCGATCCCGAACGCCGCGAAGAGGTTATAGAATACGTCCGCGATAAATATGGCAGAGATAAAGTTGCGCAGATCGTAACGTTCGGTACGATGGCGTCGCGCGCGGCGATTAAGGACGTTGCCCGCGTTATGAGGGTTTCTTATGCCGAGGTCGATAAGATAACCAAACTTATGGACGGCAAGCATACCATTCCCGAACTGCTCGGTTTGAAAATGAGTAAAAAGGACGGCGACGTTACCGTTCGTGAACTTAAAGAACTTTACGAAACGGACGATACCACGCACAGAGTCGTCGATATGGCGATGAAGCTCGAGGGCATGCCGAGGAATATTTCGGAACATGCCGCGGGCGTTATCATCTGCAATAAGGTGCTGTCCGATAACGTTCCGCTTGCCCGAAACGGCGACGATATAATAACGCAGTTCAACATGAAAGTCGATGAGCAGATGGGCATGCTGAAAATGGACTTTTTGGCACTCAAAACGCTTACCGATATCAAAAAATGCTGCGATTATATTCTTGAGGACACGGGCGTAACGATAGACTTCGGAGAAATAGGTTACGAGGATAAGGCGGCTTACGATCTTTTGTCGAGCGGGGATACCGACGCGGTGTTCCAGCTTGAATCTCCCGGTATGAAAAAATTCATGCGCGAACTTAAGCCGGAGAATCTCGAAGACGTAATAGCCGGTATATCGCTTTTCCGTCCCGGTCCTATGGACTCCATTCCTAAATATATTCAGTTTAAAAACAATCCCGAAACCATGACTTTCAAGCACGAACTTTTGCGCCCGATTCTTACGGTAACGCACGGCGTTATCATTTATCAGGAACAGGTTATGGAAATAGTTCGTAAACTTGCGGGCTTTACGTTCGGTCAGGCGGATATTATCAGACGTGCCATGGGTAAAAAGAACATGGAAGAAATGGCGCGTATGAAAAGTATATTCATAAACGGCGAAAAGGATGAAAACGGCAACGTTAAGACCGAAGGCGCGATAGCGCGCGGAGTTCCCGCCGAGGTTGCCGACGATATTTTCGAGGAAATGACCAGTTTCGCACAGTACGCGTTCAACAAGTCGCACGCCGCGGCGTACGCCGTTATAGCGTATCAGACCGCATACTTAAAACACTATTATCCGCAGGAATTTCTTGCGGCAATCCTTAACGACCGTATTGACAAGATCGATGAAATTACCAAATACGTAATCTACCTTAAGGAGCGCGGAATACCCGTTTTGCAACCCGATATCAACCACTCGAAAGCGTATTTTTCGGTTGAGGGCAAGGGTGTCCGGTTCGGCTTAGTAGGCGTAAAGGGCGTGGGTTTAGGCGCAATAGAAACCATTGTGGAAGAGCGCGTAAATGGCGGCGAGTTCAAATCGTTCGAGGACTTTATGTCTCGCGCGAACGTAAAAGTGCTTAATAAACGACTTATAGAGAACCTTATTTATGCGGGTGCGTTCGATTGTTTTAACATCGCAAGAAGCAGACTTATCGCCGTGTACGACGGACTTATGGACAGGGCGGTCGCAATCGCCAAGGAACGCGACAGCAATCAACTCAGTCTTTTCAGCGGCGCGCTTTCGACATATAACGAGCTGACGGTTAAATATCCCGAACTTGCCGAGTATGACGACAAGACAAGGTTATCGAAAGAGCGCGAGGTGCTCGGCGTTTACGTTACGGGACATCCGCTCACCAAATATATGGATAGCTTTGCGGGCTGTTCGTTTACCACCGAACTTTTGCAATATTACGAAGAGGACGAAGACGGCGTTCGCACTTATACCGAAATCAAGGACGGGCAGCGCGTCGAAATGGGCGGCATCATTACAGCCGCTTCCAAAAAAATCACCAAGAGCGGGCAAAGTATGGGCATGATTACCCTTGAAGACGTGTACGGCGGTGTGGAATGTGTGTTCTTCCCCAAAGTGTACGACAGGGTAAAGTCGGTAATTCGCGCCGAGGCGATCGTTAAAATAGAGGGCAAACTGCAAATCCGCGAGGGGCAAAAGCCGTCTATTTCGGTCGATAAAATCAAAGAGGTAGAACTTGACGAAGGAACACCGGTGGCGGATCGTCCGCGGGAAAACATATCTTCGGCACCCGTCGGCAAGCAGGAATGGTTGGGAATTACCATACCCGAAGATAAAGAGGAATTCGAGCGCGATATTTTAGAAACGCTCGATCTTTATCCCGGTAATATTCAAGTTGTAATCAAGAAAGGAGGCAAGTATTACAAGTCGCGCTGCAAGGTAAGGAACTGCCGCGGGCTTGTGTCGGAACTTGTTTATTTTGTAGGCGAAGAAAATATATTGTTTTTTGAAAAGTAAGCCTATATGTTGATTATCGGCAGTTTTGTTGAAAATTGCGTTAAAAGGTATAAAAACATAAAAAGTAAGGCTATAAGTCGATTATCGCGGGTTTTGTATTAAAACTTTTTGCAGTAAGGCAAGTGACAATCGGCGAAAGGCCGATACCGTATATGGTAAGGTGAAAAAATGAAAAAAAAAGTAAGTGTAGTCGTGCCTTGTTATAACGAGGAAGCCACGGTGGAAACTTTTTATTCGGCAAGCGTGCCCGTGCTTGAAAAAAGCGGGTACGATTTCGAGATTGTTTACGTCAACGACGGAAGCGCGGATGCTACGGCGCAGAAGCTGAAAATTCTTGCCGAAAAGGACGAACGAGTAAAAGTTGCGTCGTTCAGCCGAAACTTCGGTCAGCAAGCGGCGATAATCTGCGGGTTTACTCTCGCTTCGGGCGACGCGGTTATTGAGGCGGACTGCGATCTTCAGGATCCGCCCGAATTGTTTTTAAAACTCATCGAAAAGTGGGAAGAGGGTTACGAAGTGGTGCACGGCAGGCGTTCAAAGCGCCGCGGCGAGTCTTTTTTTAAAAAAGCAACCGCTTCGATGTACTATTCTTTCCTCTCAAAAATCACCGAAGTGCCCGTGCCGCGCAACACGGGCGATTTCAAGCTGTACGATCGCAAAGCTCTCGATGCGCTTTTAAAAATGCCAGAACGCGATAAATATATTCGCGGATTGGCGTCATGGGTTGGTTTTAAGCAGACTTTTGTTGACTATGACCGCCCCGAGCGCGTTGCGGGCGAAACCAAATATACGCTCGGCAAAATGATAAAACTTGCCAAGGCCGGCATTTTGTCGAACAGCGATTTTCCGCTTAAACTGTCGCTGTCGTTCGGCTTATTTACCGCTTTCGGCTCGTTTGTTTGCTTTTTGGTGTTCATAATTCTAAGCATCTGCGACGTATGGTTGCCGACCGTTGCGTGGTTGTTCCCGACGGTAACGCTGCTGTTTTCGTTCGGCTATATTTTCAATGCGTTCAGCAATATGTATATCGCAAGGGCGTACAGAGAGATTAAGGGCAGACCGGATTATATTATCGACTACACGATTAACGTAGAAAAAAAAGACGGAGAGGAAATATCTGTATCGTCGCGTGAATAACCGCAGGACAAGAATTTATAATCTTCGACATAACGTTTTGTGAAAAAATAAACAACCGTTGTTTTGCATCGGTAATAAGCCGATTATTTGCAAAAACGGTTGTTTTTTATATAACATTATATATTACAGATATTTTGCGCCTTTGTTAAAAAACTTGAAATATGATCGACAAAGTGATATAATACTACTCATAAAATTGCGGTCGGCTGCGCAAAGCCGTTTTAAACGGATGAAACCCGATTATTCGTCGGTTTTCGGCTGCTTTTTACGTTTTATGTGTTTCATTTCGGGCGGCAGGTTGTTGCGTTCGGGATGCGTAATCGCGCTGTGAACTCGATCTTTAACAAAGGGAATTTCTTCCTGAATACTGCGCAAAAGTTCCTTTACGTATTGGCGTTTGGTATGCTTGTCCGCAGGGCAGGGGTTTTTAAGAATTGGTTTGTCCTTCATAAAAGCGATGATGTTTTTCTCTTCGATGAAGATCATCGGGCGTATTACCGAAATTTCCGTGCGTGAAAGAAAGGTTATCGGCTGAAAAGTAGATAGCCTGCCTTCGTAAAACAGCGAAAGCAAAAACGTTTCGGAAAGGTCGTCCGCGTGGTGACCGAGCGCGAGTTTATTGCAGCCGTTTGCAAGCGCAATGGTGTTCAGCGCGCCGCGGCGGAGCTTTGAGCATAGGCTGCAAGGGTTGGATTCTTTGCGGATATCGAAAAGAATTTCGCCGATCTGAGTTTTTTCCACGATGAACTGCACGTCGTTTTTTTCGCACTCGCGGCGCAGTCCTTCGATCTTGCTCTGATCGGTTTCTTTAAATCCCATATCTATGGTTATGGCTATAACGTCAAACTTTTTGGGGTAAAATTTTCTCAATGCGGAAAAGAGATATACTAAAAGCAGACTGTCTTTACCGCCTGAAAGCCCGATTGCTATTTTGTCGCCATCGTCGATCATGCCGTATTCGTCTATCGCGCGGCGAAAGGGTGAAAGTAATTGTTGTAAAGTCATAAAACCTCGTCTGTAAGGCAAAACATACGCAAAGTAAGTGCAAAGGCAAAGTTTTCGCGCATGCCGCTAAGGGAATAAAATCGCTTACTATTATATATATTATTGTTGTAAAATTCAATCGAAAACAGCGTGTCGGTCGGTAATTTTTGTGTTTTTTACGATGTAAAACGGATGTAAATCAGATTGAATTCCGGCTTTGCAATCATTAACCGCCGCTTAAAGGACTTGATATGGTCGATAATTTAGTAAAATTTCTTTTCGGAATATTAAAAAACGATTACTTGACGGTGCTGTTCGTTTCAATGTTCCCGCTTGTGGAATTAAAAGGGGCGATACCCGTCGGGCAAGCCGCCGGTTTGCCGCTTATCCGTACGGCGTGTTTGTCGTATATCGGCTCGTCTCTCATATGTATACCGCTGTTTTTCTTGCTTATACCCGTTTTTAACTTGCTTAAAAAGATAAAATTCATTAGGAGATTTGTTGAAAAAGTTGAGGGGATGCTGTACGGCAAAGCCAAAAAATTTGCCGAAAAAGCGCAAAAGGGCAAAATAGGAGCGGAACTTAGCGAAGAAGAAAAAAATGCAAAAGCAAATCGGCTCATCTTCTGGGCGCTGTTTGCGTTTGTTGCAATACCGTTGCCGCTTACGGGCGTGTGGACGGGCACGGCGATCGCGGTGTTTCTGAACATGAAATTCAAAGATGCGTTTCTTGCGCTCGTCGGCGGTAATTTTATTTCGGGTTCGCTCGTAACGCTGTTTACTTTCATTTTTAAAGAATACGTCGATATGGTTATTCTTGCGTTGGGCATTATTGCCGTTATAATGCTTGTGATCGCTATCGTAAAAATCGCAAGAGCGCCGCAAAAAACCGAGGAGGACGACCGTGGATAATATAGAAAAACTGCGCGAAATGATCGTAAAATCAAGCAATATAGTCTTCTTCGGCGGGGCGGGCGTATCGACCGAAAGCGGTATTCCCGATTTCCGCTCGGTGGACGGGCTTTACTCGCAAAAGTACAAATACCCGCCGGAGGTGATCTTGTCGCACGATTTTTTCATGCAGCGCACGGAAGACTTTTATAAATTCTATTTCGACAAAATGATTTTTCCCGACGTGAAACCCAACGCAGCACACTTTAAGCTTGCCGAGATGGAGCAAAAGGGTTATTTAAAGTGCGTCATAACGCAAAATATAGACGGTTTGCACTACATGGCGGGCAGCAAAAACGTTTGCGAATTTCACGGCACGGTACATAAAAATCATTGCTTAAAATGCGGAAAAGAGTATAATCTTAGTGAAATGCTGCAAAAATCGGGCGGTGTGCCGAGGTGTGGTTGCGGCGGAATTATTAAACCCGACGTAGTGCTTTACGGCGAATCTATCCCGCAGGAAGCGTTTGAAAAATCTATCGAAGCGGTGGAAAATTGCGACTTGCTTATAATCGGCGGCACGAGTTTGAAAGTGCAGCCCGCGGCAAGTCTCGTAACGCTGACCAACGCAAGAAAAGTGGTCATAAACAAAGATCGACAGGAAATCGAAACTTTTGCCGAACTATCGATTAACGAACCTATAGGCGAGGTTTTCAGCAAAATTATACTATGAAAATTGATTATGAAAAGCTAAGGGAAGCGCAAGTTTTGCGGCTCGGCAAAGGCAAAAAATTATTACTGCATGCGTGCTGCGCGCCGTGCAGTACGGCTTGCCTTGAACGACTTGTTCCCGATTTTACTACAACGGTTTTTTTCTATAATCCGAATATGGATACAGAAGAAGAGTATATAAAACGCGCCGAAGAAGAACGTCGGTTTTTAAAAGAAGCGTATAGCGGCGCGGTGGGGTTTATCGAAGAAGATTACGGCAATGCAGATTTTTGCCGCATAGCGGTCGGCGAAGAAAACGCGCCCGAGGGCGGTTCGCGCTGCTTAAAATGTTTTGACCTGCGCCTTAGCCGTACGGCGAAATTCGCTGCGGAAAACGCGTTCGATTGCATTACCACAACGCTTACGGTAAGTCCGTATAAAAACGCGCCGTTGCTTAACGAAATAGGCGAGCGCGTTGCGAAAGAATACGGCGTTGAATGGATATATTGCGATTTTAAAAAGAAGAACGGTTTTTTGCGTTCGACCGAACTTTCCGAAAAATACGGGTTGTACAGACAAAATTATTGCGGTTGCATATACTCCAAAAACCGCTTGGAAGATGCCGAATAAGTTTAAAAAAGTGCGCTATAAGTCGATTATTGCATACTTGGTGAAAAATGTTACTGATAGATAAAGTAGATAAAAAATCGTACGGGGCAAAAGAGCTCGGGCTTGAAAAGGGCGATTCGATCATAAGTTTTAACGGTTATCCTACCGAAGATATACTAGATTATGTGTATTACGACGGGCAGGAAAATTTTACCATGGGCGTTCTTACCAAGGACGGCGAAACCGTAACCGTAGACGTTGATAAATACGAGGACGAATCGTTAGGTCTTACTTTTGCCGACGACGGATTGAAGATTAAAACGTGCTATAACGACTGCATTTTTTGTTTCGTAAAACAGATGCCGTGCGGTATGCGCCCCACGCTGTACGTTAAGGACGACGATTACCGCCAAAGTTTGCTTTACGGTAATTTCGTAACGATGACGAACGTAACGGATGCCGATCTCGACCGAATTATTCGTTTGCAGTTCTCTCCGCTTTACGTTTCCGTTCAGGCAATGAACGGCGAGGTAAGAAAGAAGATGCTCAACAACCGTTTTGCAGATAAGATATGGTATCAATTAAAACGGTTAGAGGAGGGCGGCATTACGGTCAACGCACAGGTCGTTCTGGTAAAAGGCGTGAACGACGGAAAGGAACTCGATTATACGATAGATAAGTTATACGAACTTAAAAACGTTGTTTCGGCGGCAGTCGTGCCTTGCGGAATTACCAAATTCCGCGAAGGTTTGTACCCCATAGAGGATATCGACCGCGACTATGCACGCTCGGTTATAGAGCAGGTTGAAAGTGCCAATAGCAGGCACGGAGGCTCACTTATTCAACTTGCGGACGAGTTTTTCTTCAAGGCGGAATTATCTTTGCCGCCCGAAGAATATTACGGCGATTTTCCGCAAATCGAAAACGGCATAGGCATGAGCCTTAAGTTTAAACAAAATGTCGGGTACCTTGTAGAAACGGCAAAGAAGCCTTTGCTTGCCCCCGGTAAATATCTGACGATCAGCGGCACGAGCATATATAAATTTATGTGCGGAATCGTAAAAACGGTGGAAGACTCTTGCCCGAACGTTACGATTAAACTGCTGCCCATAGAAAACGACTTTTTCGGGCATACGGTAAATTGTACCGGGTTGCTTACGGGCGGAGATATTTTGCGTGCCGTGCAAAAACTCGACGAAAAATTCGACGTTTTGCTTATACCGGATAGTTGCCTTATGCGCGGCGAAGATATCTTTCTTGACGACGTTGCTTTAACCGAATTAAGCGAAAAACTCGGTATGAAAGTCGTCCGCGCGGTTATGCCCGACGCCGAAGAATAGGCTTATTGCAGGAGAGGGGTTTTGTTGCGAAGAGTTTTCGGCGACGAATTGTCGGGCAAAAAACGAATATTGCCCGATAAAAAGCATAAACAACGGCAGTTAAAGGCATAAAAAACGCCAAGAGGCGAATTATGCTTGCCAAAATACGATAAAAAGAATAAAATACCAAAAGAAATACGATAATTAAGGAAAGAAATAATGAAACCGATAGTAGCCATAGTCGGCAGACCTAACGTAGGCAAGTCCACGTTGTTCAATAAAATCACGGGCAAAAAAATTGCCATAGTAGAAGACAAACCCGGTGTAACGCGCGATAGAATTTATGCCGACGCGGAGTGGTGCGGGCATAATTTTACGCTTATAGATACCGGCGGAATAGAGCTTAAAAGCGAGGACGAAATGTGGCGGCACATTAAAAAGCAGGCGGAAATCGCCATAGAAACCGCTGACGTAATCCTGCTGCTTTGCGACGTGAAAAGCGAGATTACCGCTTCCGATTACGACGTTGCCGATATGCTCCGCCGCAGCCGTAAGCCCGTTGTACTTGCGGTAAACAAACTTGATAACTACAAGCCCGAACGCCTTTTCGAATACTACAATTTAGGACTTGGCGAGCCGTTCGGTATTTCATGCGAGCAGGCTTTAGGGCTTGGCGATATGCTTGACGAGGTTTGTTCGTATCTCGATAAAGTCGAAGAGGAGGAAACCGAGGGCGAGTCGATCAAGATTGCCGTCGTCGGTAAGCCTAACGCGGGCAAGAGCAGTCTTGTAAACAAGTTGCTCGGTTACGACAGGACGATTGTTTCCGACATTTCTGGTACTACGCGTGATGCGATCGATACTCCGTTTACGGTAAACGGGCAGAACTACATTCTTATCGATACCGCGGGTATAAGAAAGAAAAAAGCGGTTGACGAGGACGTTGAATATTACAGCGTAATACGTGCGCTTGGTGCGGTTCGCCGTGCGGACGTTTGCCTTGTCGTGGTGGACAGCAAAGAGGGACTTTCCGAGCAGGATGTAAAGATTTGCGGTTATGTACACGAGCAAGGCAAGCCGTCGGTCATCGTTATGAACAAGTGGGATCTTATCGAAAAGGACACGAACACGATCAACGAGTTTAATAGAAAACTTGACTGCGACCTTGCATTTATGGATTATTACAAGTCGGTCTACGTTTCGGCGCTCTCCGGTCAGCGAGTTAAAAACATACTGGCAGTCGCAATGGAATCGTACGAAAACGCGCACCGCCGTATCACTACGGGTACGCTTAACGATCTTATCGGCGACGCGGTTCGCACCATCGATCCGCCGTCAAAAAAAGGTAAACGTCTTAAAATTTATTATTCCACGCAGGACGACGTTTGTCCGCCGCGCTTTGTGGTGTTCGTAAACGACAGCGAACTCGTTCATTTCTCTTATAAACGCTATCTCGAAAACGTTTTAAGAAAGGCGTTCGATTTCAGCGGAACGCCTATCAGAATTTTGTTCCGCAACCGCGACGAGGATTGATATAAAACAAAATAGGGCTATAGGTCGATTATGCAAGTTTTCGGCATAAACAGAGGTGTATATGCAGCTATATTTGGCAGATCTTTGGTGGAGCTTTTTATTGCTTGCCGTCGGAAGCTATCTTATCGGTAGTATCAGTTTTGCAAGAATAATATCCTTCGCAAAAAACAAAGACATAACAAAAATAGGGAGCGGTAACCCGGGGACTATGAACATGAGTCGTGAGTTCGGGTTGGGTATAGGTTTGCTTACCTTGTTTTTGGATATGGCAAAAGGGGCTATTCCCGCGCTGGTCGGCGCGCTCGCGTTTAAAAACATGTATTTCGGCGATTCTCCGCTCGAGGTAGCGGTTACAGCTCAGTACATCGCGGGCTTTTTTGCGGTTGTCGGGCATATATTTCCTGTATATTACAAATTCAAGGGCGGCAAGGGTATAGCCACTACTATCGGCGTGTTTCTTGTCGGCGAATGGTATATAACGCTCATCTTTGTCGCTATCGCGCTTGCGTATATTCTGATAACCGGCATGGGTTCTATGGGCTCGTTCATCGCGACCACCCCTTCCGCTATTGCAGCCGCGCTTCGCTTGTATTCGTTGGGCTTTGCGGGCGACGTCAAATTCGATTACGGAATTGCTTTTTTCTCGGTGTCGATGGTGCTGATTTTAGGTATAATCGGTCTGACATGGTACGCGCATAAGAAGAATATTAAAAAACTACTGGCCGGCGAAGAGCATGAAACAAGCTGGACGGAGATGATCCGCAAGGCGAAAATAAAGCGCAAAATGAAAAAACTCGGTATAGACGGCGGGACGCATGGTGAGCCGGACGCTTCGGAAAATGCATCGACGCTTTATAATAACGAAAGCGTTTTTGAAAACACAAACCCGGAAAAAACGGAAAACGAGCACGATGAAGACGGCGAAGAAACGGACAATTTTGATGAGCTCGATTAGCCACAGGCGACCGAGTCAGAACGCAATCACCTGTGGCTAAGCGGTTAGAACGTTTGAACAGCGTGATAAACGACCTATAGGTCGACTTTTTAATAAAAATAATCGGCAGGTTTTAACAAGAAATGAATCAAAACGTAAAAATCGGTAACGATATTCTTCAGGTAGAAATAGCCCCGATGGGCGCGGAATTACAAAGCGTAAAACTTAACGGAAAAGAAAGATTGTGGCAAGGCGATCCGAAATTCTGGACGGGGCGTGCGCCTATTCTTTTCCCCGTTTGCGGCTCGCTTAAAAATAAGGAATACACTTTTAACGGTAAGAAATACGGCATAAATCAGCACGGTTTTGCCCGCCGTAAAATGTTTGAGGTCGTAAGCGTAACGGAAACTTCCGCCGCGTTCGCATTAAAAAGCGACGAGGAAACAAAAGCCGTTTACCCGTTTGATTTTACTCTGACTGCTTGCTATGAAGTGGTCGGTGAAAAACTACGCGTTACATATAAAATTCATAACGACGGCAAGGATGAAATGTGGGCGTTCATCGGCAGCCACGAGGCTTACGCCATCGAAAAACCGCTCGATTCTTACGATATCGTTTTTGATAAAGACGAAAAATTCTTGTCGCGCATTGTGGTCGAAGGCGGTCTTGTATCCGCTGATTGCGACGATTTCGGCAGCGGAAAAGTTTTGGCGGTTAACGACGAATTGTTCAAACGTTCAACGGCGGTGTTCGTCAGCATAAACTCGCGTAAAATTACTTTGCGTGAGTGCGGCAGACCGTTTGTGGCTGTAAAATTCGACGCGCAAAACCTGCTCGTCTGGCAGATGCCCGGGGCGAATTACATTTGTTTAGAGCCGTGGACTAATTATCCCGACGAAACGACTGCCGACGGAAATATTTTGCATAAACCGTGCGTTACGCTTATCGGCGGCGGCAAAACTTACGAAAATGCTCACGAGATTGAGTTTTTCGACTGATTGTTTTGATTTTTTGTGAAAGTCGGTAAGCCGTTTTTTCGGTCGCGCAAGATATAATATTGTGCGCGGAACAAGATATAATATTGTGCGTGGAATAAGGGGGTATAATATGAATAAATTAAAAGTCGTTGCGGAGTACATATGGACGGTCGTGATGATCGTCGCACTGCTGGTGTTTATCATCGGCGTAGCTTTTGCTATTCCCATCTGGTTCCGTCCGTTTTACTATATGCAAATCGGACCGCTCAACATTGTGGAAGAATCGGGTTTTTCTTACGAGCAGATTCTTGCCGCTTATAACGACGTAATGAATTACCTTAATTTCGGTACGCCGTTCGGTGTGGGCGGGCTTAAATGCTCGGAATCCGCGGCAAGTCATTTTGCCGACTGTAAAATTCTGTTCGACCTCGATACCTGGGGCGTGATTATTTCCGCGGTATTGCTGCTCGGCGGATTTTTACTTGCTAAGTTTGCGGGTGTAAAACCCAAAAAACTCGGCGGGTTCGAGTTTTCTTTTTACAGCGGGCTTGTCGGCGCGATAATTCCTCCCGTTGTGGGTATTGCTATTGCCGTCGATTTCGAAAAGGCGTTCACGCTTTTCCACTCATTGTTTTTCCCGGGAAAAGATAACTGGCGCTTCAACTGGTACACCGATGAAATAATTCGTATTTTGCCCGAAAAATTCTTTATGAATTGCGGCATACTTATAATCGCTTTGTGGTTTGCGGCTTGCATTGCGCTTATTGTCCGCGGGGTAATCTGCCGAAGAAAAACAAAAATGGCGGTTGACGCTTGCGCCGCTTGCGGCAAAAAGAACGATACCGAATGTTTGACATGCGAGGCGGTTAAAGGCGCGGAAAAGTGCGAAATGACCGAAGGTAATAATTGCGATAAAACCGAGCCGTGAGTAAGCGGTGAATCGGCGCAAAAGTAAAATTATAAATCTTTTATAGCAAACCGAATATTAAAAGGCAAGAGCGGTGGCAGGATTGTTTACCGCCTTGTTTTTTGTGGGCGGAAATGCCCGGAGTTTTTGCGCAAAAAAAAGAGGCGCGAAACGCGCCCCCCGAAATTGCACTAAAATACCCGCCTGTGCCGTATAGAGTAAATAATAACCCGCTGTTAAAAGCAGGTGGGTGCTTAGCCCAACGAATCTGACTTCCTGTATAACGGATCTGCTCAAGACAAAAATCCCAGGCGTTGCATATCGTTGCGGACGTCGGCTCCCTTTTTATATTTGTGGATTACATTAGACTCTACCTCGTACACCGCAGGCACAACTATATTATAGCAAACAACGGCATAATAGGCAACTGTTTTTCAGAAGTTTTTGCGCCCGCAAAACAAGTCGTTTTTTTGGACTTGCGAGTTACCGATTTGCGGGCTTTAGTATTGTTGATCGGCGGATTTATAAACGGCAATCGCACGAATTAACTTTTTATTATTCAACACGAAATAACTTTTTACTATTCAAGAATAATTATGGAAAACGTCAAACAAAAGATAATTAATTTCAGACCGATTGTTCTTGCCGCGGTATTTTTTGCCGCGGGGATTGCTTGCGCGTTCTTTGCTTGCTTTTCAAGGGGTAATGTTGCAATCGGCATAGCGGTTGTTTTTGGCGTGTTGTCTGCTCTTGTAATTTTTCTTTTCGATGATCGCAAGAAAACGTCGATTTGCGTTTTGTGTTTCATCGCGATTTTTTTGCTCGGTTTCGGGTATTCGTATTTGAAAATTTATCTGGCGAAGAATGCACCCGTAAAGGAGGGCGAAGTTTCGGCAACCGCCACGGTAGACAGTGTTTCGGTACTGTATGACGGTGCGTTTCTGCTGTCTTTCCGTAACGTTGAAATCGACGGCGAGCATGCTGCCGACGCTACCGCTTACGCCTATGGCGAAGATGAACCTGTTGCGGGCGAGCGTTGGCGTTTCGACTGTAACGTAAGGAACTCTTTCACGCCCGAAAAAGTTTATTCAGACGTGCTTTGCGGCAAGTATTATTTCTTTTCCGACCTTGAAAATATAGAAATCGTCGGCGACGAGGCAACGCTTTCCGAAAAGGCTTTTCGGCTTGCGAAGGCGGTAATAAAAAGCGGAATGAGCGACAAAAGTTACGGCTTGGCTATCGCTTTAACGCTTGCGATACGTCGCATATTCAGGATCGCGTTTCGGTTTATCGCGCGGCGGGCATTGCTCACGTTTTCGCCGTTTCGGGGTTACACGTCGGTTTGTTTGTCGCAATGTTTGCGTTTGTCGCAAGCAAACTAAAACTTAAACGGCTTTCGCGCATGCTGTTTATACTAGTTCCAGCCGCGTTTTATTGTTTCGTGTGCGGGTTTCGCCCGTCGTCCGTCCGTGCGCTCATTATGGCAACGGTTGTACTGCTGTCATCCGAAATCGGGTTTAAAAGAGATTTTCTGTCATCCATAGCCATTGCGTTTTTCGTGATACTTTGCATAGAGCCGTTCAATTTATTCAACGTCGGAACGCAACTTTCTTTCCTTGCCGTTACGGGAATTTGTTCTTTGGCAGCTGTGTTCAAGCGCGGGGCAAAGCCGATAGGAAGGCTTGCCGATCCGCTTTCGGTAACGCTCTCCGCAACGCTCGGAACATTGCCCGTTTTGGTGGATATGTCGGGCTATATGTCGATTATCTCGGTTTTCGCCAATCTCATATTCGTTCCGATCCTCGGCATCGCATATCAGTTTACGATGGTTTGCTTGCTCCTCGGTTGCGTGGAATATTTGTTTTTCGGTTCGGCTGCGTTTGCCATGTTCTTGCCGTCGGTTACTCTCAATTTTATAAGCGATGCCGTCGCGTTTTTCGACTTTGAACTCTTCACAGTTCCGCTATATTTCGGCTTTGCCGCGTTCTTCTATTATTTCGGGTTGTTTTTTGTGACTGATTATCTTAATATACCTGTCAGAAAAAGAATAATAGTTGTCGCACTTGCTTTTGCGCTTATGATATTTGTTATGGTTGTATAGTTTATGGTTTTTCTCAAATAAGCCCGTCTATAAGTCGATTATCGGTGTTTTGGGCGAAAAACGACAAAGATTATACAATAAAAATGCCTTGTTCCGTAAAACTTCGGAGCAAGGCTTTTTTATGCTGAAAAACGGTTTGCGTGCGGGCGTAGCGGGGCGTTGAAAAAAATCTGCGGTCCTGAATGGGTAATAAAACGATAAACATATATAGATTTTAAAATTGAGTAAATATTCGGTATTAGCGAGGTATTGGCATACGCGAACGCAACGCTGTGTCAGCAAAAACACGGGCGCAAGAGCGAGGTTGTTTTATTCTTGTTTGGCATAAATGAAAGGGGTGGTAATTTTTAGCAACTAAAATAAATAATAAAAGATTTAATTACGGTCGGTATCCGCTTGACAAGATATAGTGCGATAGATATAATAAATGCGAACATACGTTCTAAAACTAAGACGGCTTGCGTAGGTCGCAAGGCGGCAGGCGGCGTTTTTTACCGAACATAAAGCGTGCGTTTTCAGCCGAAAGGAGAGTGTAAAAAATAATTTTGTAAAAATATAATAAAAAATGTCGGTTATGTATTGAAAAACTGAAGTAAAGCATTTATAATTTGTGACGTAACGCAGATTGTCTGTTTATGAACGTATTTGGGGGAAAATTATGAATGATGTAATCAAAACTTTACTTTACAGTTATCCGTCTTTCGACGCGGTTGTAGAAGCTACCGATAAACTTGTCTATTATAAGGCGATAACTTCTTATAAGAATAATTCCAAGACGTGCGACCAGATGAACGAAATTCTTGCGCTTAACGAGCGTTCTTCGCGTATTTGTTGGATTAAAGGTGTTATAGACCGACTTTTAAGTGAGTTGACGCCGTTTGAAAGACAACTTGTCGAGTATAAATATTTTCATATCGATAAGGCGTACGATTTTGATCCAAGCTCGAGGGGGTATTTCAGAAAGCAACTTAAACTTGAAAAGACGATTGAAAAATTGCTTGATTATTTAAAGCCCGACGAAGAGTGGTTTATGGAAAATCTCGGGGATATTTATTTTTTGCGTTCAAAATATAAAAAGATAAAAAAGATGTCCGAGTGCGGGAAGAAAAACTCCGCGAAAGAAAGAAATCTATAATATTGTAAAATATTAACGGGGAAATTAAAAATGAGGCGGCTCAGGTTAGGGGTAGTGTTGCGCTTGTCCGGTATTACGCAATGATGAGCAAAAAATGTGTTTACTAAAAGTGCAAGAAAAAAGTCGTCCGTAAAACAAAGCGAAAGCAAGTTTAAAGGCGACGCAAAATCATAACAGGTCGTCGGAGTCTTTATCGGTGAAAGCGCACCGATGTTTGCGGCTCGGTTTAAAAAGAAGATAGACGACGCTCAGCGCAACAAGCGATACGGCTAAAACTATTACGGTTTTCAGCGCGGAATCGGTTCCGGTTGCGTAGGGCGTCGTTTGTTTTGGCGGAAATTCGCTGCCCGAGAGGGAAGATGCGTCGATTGGGCTGCTGTCGTTTTTTGATTTTATCGGCAGCGAATGAGGCGGAACGGCGGCATCGGTAAAAGCCTTCGCGCGGACGTAACCTATGTATCCGTTTGAATATACGCAGTAAAATTGTTCGCCGTTTATTTCTGAATAACCGTAAAAATGGCAGGTTTTACCGGCGGCGATGACCGCTTTGGGTGTGGTAGCCTTAGCGTCGGCGAACAAAACCTCGTCGGAGGAAAGTTCAAAATCGCAATCGGGGTACGGGCTGTCGTCGCAAACGTAATCGCAGGGATAGTAATACTTTATAAGAATAAACCCGTCGCGCGCGGGCAGGTTTGCCGATTCGTCCATATAGCGCACGGAAACGCTGTCCTCGCCCACGGATAAAACCTTTACAAAATACCCGTATGGCAACACGAATTTGGCTATAGTGCACCCCGGATCGGCGTAAAACACGGTGTTTTCGTCAAGAATACGGGAATATTTTTGCGTTGTCGTACCGCTTTGCAAAGCTGCGGTCGCATATTGCGCGTCGGCATTTTGCAAAGCTACGTTCGCGTGATTTTGTCCGACGGTTATCATATTTTGCTCGTTAGCCGCCGTATAATTTTGCGCGTTGCAAGGCAAAACGCTTTGAGGACGGACTTGCATTATAAGAATGCAAAACGCAAGCGTTATACAAAATATTAAATTCAGGGCCAAAATGGGCAGAGAGTTTCTTTTTTTCATATCGTTTGTATTATATCATAAAGAAAATAACGAAAAAGGTCGTTTTTTGACGTAAGGGGGTAATATTGGTCGAATGCGCGAAATAATAGAAAAAATTCACGAGATCGAGAAGGAAGAAAAACGCCGTACGAGCAGGCTTGACGGTTATAATAAAGATAAAATTCATCTTAAGCAAATGGCTTTTCACAAATGCAAAAAGGGCAACAGGTGGGTGTTCGGCGGAAACCGAAGCGGCAAAACCGAGTGCGGCGCGGTGGAAACGGTGTGGATTTCAAGAGGTATTCACCCGTACCGCGAAAACCGAAAAAATACTTTCGGGTGGGTGGTTTCATTGACTTCGCAAGTTCAGCGCGACGTGGCGCAAAAAAAGATATTGTCCTATCTTTCCCCGCGTGATATTGTGGACGCGGTTATGCTCAGCGGGCGCAAGGATAGCCTCGATAACGGTGTTATAGACCAACTTTTTATAAAAAACGCGTTCGGCGGGATATCTGTTATCGGGTTTAAAAGTTGCGACCAGGGGCGTGAAAAATTTCAGGGTGCGTCGCTGGATTTTGTGTGGTTCGACGAAGAACCGCCCAAGGATATTTACGACGAGTGCAAAATGCGTTTGCTTGATAAACGCGGTTGCATGTTCGGAACTATGACTCCGCTCAAAGGTCTGACTTTTATTTACGATGAGATTTACCTTAATGTGAACGACTCGCCCGACGTGTGGTATGAGTTTATGGAATGGGGAGATAATCCCTATCTTGACGAAGAAGAAGTGCGCAAGATGACGGAAAGTTTATCTAAAGACGTGCTGGATTCCAGACGGTACGGGCATTTCAAAGCCGACAGCGGCATGGTGTATTCCGAGTTTGACGAGCAAAAACACGTTTTACCCGAGCCGTTTGAACTGCCGTACGACTGGCAGGCGTGTATTTCTATCGACCCGGGGCTGCATAATCCGCTTTCCTGCCACTTTTACGGTGTGGATTACGACGGCAATATTTACGTTGTCGCCGAGCATTACGAAGCGGAAAAAACTATTTCTTACCACGCGCGGGCAATCGAACGCATTGCCGATTCGCTCGGTTGGCATCGCCGCTTGGACGGCAGGCTCGAAGCGTTGATCGACAGCGCGGCAAATCAAAAAACGCTTGCTTCCTCTAAAAGCGTTACAGAATTGTTCTTTGAAGAGGGTATCGCTTGTAATCCTAACGTTAATAAAGAAAAGTTTGCGGGCATTGCGCGGGTGAAAGAGTATTTTAACGCGAACAAAATAAGAATTTTCCCTAACTGCAAAAATCTTATCCGCGAGATAAAAAATTACAGGTGGGGTGACGACGATTCGCCCATAAAAAAGGACGATCACGCTTTGGATGAGTTACGTTATTTTATAATGTCGCGCCCCGAGAATAAACCGCCCAAACGCGAACTTACCGAAATACAAAAGGACAAAGCAAGGCTTTATCGTCGTTTGTCGCGCAGGTGAAAGAACCGAAAGTGCCGATAATCGACCTATAGGCGGGGTTTTATGTGTATTTGTGTGCATTGCATGCGGCATGTGAAAGTCGGGCTATAGGTCGATTATTTTATATTAAAAAAATATCGGATTAAAAAGCATTGAAGACTGCAAGCTGTATAAAAAGTGTGCGTTTATGCTAAAAAAACATGCTTAATCGATTGTAAAACGCGCCTGATTGTGCTAAAATAAAAAAAATATCTATATGAGGTGTGAGCGAATGAAATCAGAAAGATTAAAACATTTTGAAGGCGATATTTTCGAGCGGGCGTACGAGTTATATAAATCGTCCTTCCCCGTTGAAGAACGGCGCGACGATGCCGAACAGCGCAGGGTTCTTGAAAACGATGCCTATCATTTTGACATAATCACGGAAAACGGCGAGTTTATCGGCATTATGCTCTATTGGGAAGTGAATAGTCTTATCTATCTTGAACACTTTGCGATTCGCAGTGATTTGCGTAACAAAGGTTTCGGCACTGTCGCTCTTGATTTATTAAAGGAAAAAGGCAAGACTATACTGCTTGAAATCGAACCGCCCGTTGGCGATATAACCGTTCGCAGGTATGAATTTTATAAACGCAACGGCTTTGTAATGAATTCTTTTTATCATATTCAGGCAAAATATCATTTTGGCGATGCCGATCTCGAACTGAAAATTTTGTCTTATCCGAGGCTGCTTGAAAAGGATGAATATCTCGCTTTTTACGGGTATATGACTCGTGAAATCGGTATTCAGCCGAGCGTGTCGGGCGAGATTGTTTAAAACCGAGGACGATTTGCTTGCTCAATACGAAAAAACTATTGTTGAAAACTTTTACAAGGTAAACGACGCCGTGCGTCCGTACGTGAACGTTTTAGGCACGAAGATATCGTAAAGCGCGGCAACGTCGGAAAAATCGACGGCGAGGATGGCGACGAAATCGACTTTTATAAAATACATGAATATGTAGATAATCGACCTATAGACGGGCTTTTGCTTGTGTATAGGTCGATTTTTTATGATATAATAATTTTGTTACGACGAATGGGTGCTTTATAAATGGCGAGTGTGGGGTACTTACTTTTTTCAATCTTCAAGTCCTAATAAGTAATCGGTCGAAACATTAAAAAACTTCGCAATCGAAATTACATAAGAAATCTTCGGCTCGTTTATTCCGTTCTCCCAGTTAGAGATTGCGGCGTCCGTCGTATTAATATTTTTGGCAAGTTGCTTCATGGAAAGACCTTTTTCAAGCCTCAACTCCCTTAATCTTTGTGAAAACGTACTCATGTATACATTATACTAAGAAAACTTAATATTTTACTTGACACTAAGAAAACTTAGTGATATTATTATCATAAATTTATCCGATTACGTTTTTTTACTTGCTTAGCCAGTAGTGATAGCGTTTGAACCCATTTTTGCGGCAATAAATCGGTTTTTGCTGTGTTAAACTCCCATCAACGTACGGTGGTTAAGTACGATTTCGGTCGTTTGCCTTGCAAAAACCGTACCGCACAGCGGCGATTTCTTATCCGCAAAAATGCGTAGCACCGTAAAGAGCGTATTTTTAGATGTTTTTTTGCGAGCACGAATAATGCTGTACTGCCGTACTGCGTTATGAATGGTCGCATAAAGGGGCTAAAAAGCCGCCTTTACGGTGGAGTCAAACGCCATTACCACTGGCTAAGAGGAGGAATAAGGTTAATTTTAAAGGAGAAAGTTATGAAGCATTCAACAAAAACAAAATTGATGGTTTTTATTACCGGTATTCTTTCGTGCATGTTGCTGGTCTCGTTTGCCGCTTGCAAAATATCTGAAGAAAGCGATGAAACGAACGATTATTTTAAAGAATACAATATGTATCTGGTGTATGCCGCATCCGAGGATATTACGCCGCTTGATTATGAAACCTGGCTGGCAACGGTTAAAGGCGATAAGGGTGATAAAGGCGAGGACGGAAAAGACGGCGCCGACGGAAAGTCTGCTTACGAAATATGGTTGGAAAACGGACACACGGGAAGTCAAACCGATTTTCTTGAATGGCTTAAGGGCGAAAAAGGCGATAAGGGCGAAACAGGAAAAGACGGAACGAACGGAACAAACGGAACCGACGGTAAAGACGGAAGAGGTATAGAAAAAATAACATATAAAGACGGAACGTTAACTATAATTTATACCGACGGAACAGGCGAAACAATTATTCTGCAAAATGAATCGAAAGGAACCGAAGGGCTGGAATACAGCCTATTATCGGATGATACGTATGGAGTAAAAGGCGGTACAGCCTTGTACCTTAATAAGGTGACAATCCCCGCTACATATAAAGGAAAAGCGGTAACCCAAATTTTGGAGCATGCATTTGAAAATTCGACAAATTTGAAAGAAATACAATTACCCGATTCGATCGAGAAAATACAAAGCTATGCTTTTAACGGATGCAAGGCTTTAGAAAATATTACAATTCCGTCATCCGTGAAATTTATTGGCGAATATGCATTTTACGGTATAAAAAATGCTACGTTTGAAGATGAAGAAACATGGAAAAATGTGGTGAAACCGCGCTCGGTATATAAATTTAACGTTTTTATCAATAATTCAGGATATCCCGACAGTAGTCATAAATTATATGCTGTCGATAGTTTTAGTTTAGTTAAATTATTATCGGACAGAGTCAATGTGCAAGTTAGTAGTTATGATCAAATGTTTTTAGAAAGTGGATGTAAAAACGAATACAAGAATTTAACTTTATATGAATATAGTTACAGCAAATAAATCAATTTTTAAATAAATAAAATACAAAATAGTACTTAAAAATCGCACTCTTAACGGGGTGCGTTTTTTATGCCCAAAATTGTTGCTGTGGCGAGTAATTGTAGGAAAAGTGCGATTTTTAACGCAAAGATTTTTAAAAAAACGTGAAAAACGTTGTCATAAAACTCTTGAAAACTGAAAAATCGGCGATATGATACCTTGCGTGGATGAACGGCGAACGGGTGGCGGAGCAAAACGCAGATATTCGGTTGCTGCGAGTGCTGTGCATTAACGGCTGCAACGGCGCGCGTAACTAAATAACCGTGCGTAAAGTTAAGCGATGTGTCATAAGCAAAACAAGCGGGAGGCGAAGTTATACGGGGGAAATAAATGAATAGTGAAACGGTGGAAAAAATACGCGAAGCCCTTATAAGGCGCGCGGTCGGTTACGACACCGAAGAAACCGTCGAAGAGTATTCGGGTACGGGCGAGGACGTGACTATGGTCAGGCGTAAAGTTACCAAAAAGAACGTTCCGCCCGATATATCGGCGGCAAAACTGTTACTTGAAGAAGCGGGCGTCGATTATTCGGCGATGACCGACGAACAGCTCGAAGAAGAAAAGCAACGCTTGCTCGAACTACTTAAAAAAGCCGATTGCCCGAAACATGTTAAAACAGCAAAAGCCGAAAACAAGCAAAACGACGGCGTGTCCGAAGATAATGCCGCCGAAAAGCGCGCAGCAAAAAAGCAAGCGGCAGACGGCGGGCAAACGCCAGACGGCGATAAAAAATCAGACGGCGGACAAAGCGTTTCGGCAAAGCGAAAAGCCGAAAAAAGGAAGGCAAAAAGTGAAGATAGTTAAAAACGAGTATGAAACGATTTGCGACGTCAAGGGTTGCACGCGAATGGCAGAATACAGGTTGATTATGGACGTTGCGAGCGACGGACAGGTTTGTATGTGTATGGAGTGCTTAAAGGAGTTCAATCGCGAGGCGTCGAAGAAAATCAGAGCGGAGGAAAGGAAAAATGCAAAAAAAGACGGCTGAAGAACAGCTTAATCAAAGGCTGGCTAAAGAGATTACCGAAGATTTTGAAAGGCGGCGCGAGGAGCGCAGAACGCTCGAGCAGCAATGGAAGCTGAACATCAATTATCTTATGGGCAATCAATACGCCGAAATTGCGCCGAGCGGCGAGATTGACGAAGAAGTTAAGGATTATTTCTGGCAAGGCAGGAACGTCTATAACCATATCGCGCCGATCGTTGAAACGAGGATTGCTAAACTTGCAAGGGTTCGCCCTGTTATGTCCGTACGGGCGTCGGGCGAAGAAGAACGCGATCTGAAAGCTGCAAAAATGGCAAGCGCGCTGCTTTCTACCACTTTTTCGCGGTTGGAGATGAGCGACGTGATTTACAAGGCGACTTTATGGAGCGAAACGCTGGGCACTTCTTTTTACAAGGTGACCTGGGACTACAACGGCGGTAAGAAGGTGGGCGAAAACGATAAAGGCGCGGTGTACGAGGGCGACGTAAGAGTTGAGGCTCTTTCGCCGTTCGATATCTACCCCGACAGCCTTTTCCGAGAGGATATCGACGATCAGAAGAGTATAATTCACGCCCGTGCCATGAACGTTGACGACGTTGCGGCGATTTACGGCAAAAGGCTTATCGGCAGCGACGTGGACGTATTTTCGCTTGAAAAAAACACTTGCGGAGGGCAGACGTTCTTTTCCAAACGCATAACGGGCGGCACTCTGCGCGACAGCGTTGTGGTAATCGAACGGTACGAAAAGCCGAGCGAAGAGCACCCCAACGGCAGAGTTGTAACAGTTGCTTCGGGCGAGGTGCTTGCGGTTGGCGAACTGCCGTATATCAACGGCGAAGAGGGCAGGCGCGTTTATCCGTTCGTGCGGCAAATTTCAATCAATCAGGCGGGTTGCTTTTTCGGCGTAAGCGTAATAGACAGGCTTATTCCGTTGCAGCGAGCATATAATGCGGTAAAAAACAGAAAACACGAGTACTTAAACCGCGTAAGTATGGGCGTTGTTACCGTAGAGGACGGATCTATCGATACCGATGCGCTCGTGGAGGACGGCTTGTCGCCGGGTAAAGTGCTTGTTTACAGGCAGGGTTCAACGCCGCCGCGGTTTATGGCTTCGGCAACCGTGCCGCCGGACTTTACCTATGAAGAAACAAGGCTTGAGCAAGAGTTCATCAACGTCAGCGGAGTAAGCGAGTTTTCAAGAAATTCCGACGTGATGTCGCAGAATATAAGCGGCGTTGCGCTGGAGCTTATGGTCGAGCAGGACGAAACAAGGCTTACCACGTCCGCCGAAAACGTGCGCCGCGCCGTGCGGATAATCGGCAAACAAATAATAAGATTGTTCCGCCAGTACGCCAAACCGTCAAGAATGATGCGGGTGGCCGGGCGCGGCAATTCGGTCGAACTGTATTATTTTAATTCGGACGACTTAACCAGCGACGACGTTGTGTTCGATACCGAAAACGAACTGTCGTCAAGCCCCGCGCAAAAGAAAAGCGCGGTGTACGATATGTTAAAGGCGGGACTTTTGTCCGACGACGACGGCAAGATGAACCAGCGCACTAAGGCGAAAATACTTGAACTATTGGGGTTCGGCACGTTGTCGGGCGCGCAGGATATAACCAATCTGCACATAGACAAGGCTCAGCGCGAAAACATAGGCTTTTCAAACATGGATTTCGAGCCGGAGGAATTCGACGACCACGCGATTCACGTTACGGAACACACGCGGTTTTTGCTGTCCGAGGATTTTGACGGCAAGGAAGAGATAAAAAACAAAATAATATTGCATCTTCGCAAGCACAAACAGCTGATCGGCGTCGAGCTTGCGGAGAATATTTTGGAGGATAACAATGAAGAAAAATAACGACGCTCTCGAAAACGCGGGCGGAAAAGAGATATTATGCGAAACGGAACAAGGTGCGGACAAGCCGGCAAGCGACGCGCCCTCCGTCGGCAAGTTCGCCGACGCGGAATCTCTTTTGAAAGCGTATAATCAACTGGAGTCGGAATTTACCAAACGCAGTCAAAGACTTCGGGAGTTAGAAAGGGAATATGCCGATTTAAAACAGGAACAATCCGATAATCGCGCCGAATCGGAAGCCGTACAGGATGAAACGGGGAGTGCGGCGGAGGAAAGGGCGAGTAAGGACTCCGTTATCGGCGAGGACGGCGGTATCGCAATCGAGGTGGAACGCTTTTTGAAAGACAATCCGGAGGCAGGATTATATGCCGACGAAATTGTTAAAAGAGCCGACCTCGAGGGCGAGCCTGAGAGCGGTTTTCTTGATCGCGCATACGTCGGCGTGCTTAAAGACATGCTGCGCCGCGAGAAAGAAAAAATAACCGACGAATTCATTCTGGAGCGCGCGCTGAACACCAAGTCCGTGCGCGACGAGATTATTCGCGGTTATCTTGCGGAGATTTATTCCGCAAAAAAAGAGTGTCTTTTGACGGGGAGCAGCGGCGAATCCGCGATAGCCCCGCCGATAAAGCCCTCTACTATATCCGAAGCGGGCAAAATGGCAGTTTCGGTTTTAAGAAAAAAATGATAAGGAGAAAACAAAACTATGGTAACAATGAACAGTGCGGACAATGCGCTTAAGTCACTCTATCTCGGCGTTGTATCCGAGCAACTCAATACGAGCGTAAACCCCTTGCTTGCAAAAATCAAGCAGACCACGCAGGACGTGTGGGGTAAGGAAATTCGTCGCCTTGCGCAGTACGGTATCAACGGCGGTATCGGCGCGGGTACGGAGGACGGAACTCTTCCTGCCGCGGCGGGTAATAATTACGACCAGTTCGTGCTTACGCTTAAAAACCTTTACGGCACTATCGAAATTTCCGATAAAGCGGTGCGTGCGTCCGAAAACAACGTCGGCGCGTTCGTGAACCTGCTCAACGCCGAAATGGAAGGTTTGCTTAAAGCCTCTTCCTTCAACTTCGGCAGAATGCTTTTCGGCGACGGAAACGGTACGCTCGGCAAAGTATCCGAGGTTAAAGACGACGGTTCGGTCGTGCTCGACGGCGTTAAAAACGTAGTCGAAGGTATGGTAATAGATTTCCTTTCGTCCGCGGGCGCTGCAATCGACGGAGCAAGCGGCAGAAGAATTACTTCGGTAGACAGGGCGAGTAAGACTATAACCGTCAGCGGAACCAAACTTACTTCCACTACCGTTCCCGCAAACAGCATTATCACCGTTCAGAATTCTTACGGCAAGGAAATCACAGGTCTTAAAGCGATTTTCTCGTCCACGGGCAAGCTTTACGGACTTGACCGAGCCACACATAAATGGCTTATTCCGCACATGAAAACCAACGTGGGTACTATTTCCGAAACGGTTATTCAGGAGGCTATCGACACGCTCGAAGAAAACACGGGCAGTCAGGTAAACTTCATCGTCTGTTCGTCGGGCGTTAAGCGTGCGTATCAGAAAGCGCTTGCGGCTTACAAACGCAATATAGACGTTATGGAACTGCAGGGCGGTTACAAGGCTTTATCATACAACGGTATTCCCGTCGTGTCCGACAGATTCTGCCCGGACGGCACTATGTACCTGCTCAATACCGACGACTTCGCGCTGCATCAGCTTTGCGACTGGAAATGGCTCGAAGGCGAGGACGGCAGGGTAATCAAGCAGGTTGCCAACAAGCCCGTATATTCCGCTACGCTCGTTAAATACGCCGATCTGGTATGTACAAGACCGTGCGGTCAGGCTATGCTCAGCGGTATAACCGAAGCATAATTCATTCTATTATTGTCCGGCATGCAATGCCAGCCAAGAGTAATACGAACCCCGCCAAAACGCTGATATTTACACCCTTTTTGTCAAACTCTCGCTTGAAGTACGTCTAGTACGTCGGCGTTCGACTTTGCCAAAAATCATCGAAAATAGCAGCGTTTTGGTTGCAGACAAGTCTTGCGCCCATGTTTTTAGGTAAGACAAGGCGCGTGAGCGCGTTAATACTACACGTATAACACGCGAATGCAACGCTGTATTAGCAAAAACACGGTCGCAAGACCGAGGTTCGCTTTATTCTTGTCTGGCATCTGGGCGGGTAATCCGCCCCGAAATAATTATTCGGAGGAAAATCATGACAGTAAAAAATGTGCTTTGCGAGGCGGCGAAATTGCTCGGTGAAAGCGACGTCGTAAATTATCTGTCCGATAAAATACCCGACGATGTCGCCTATTGCGAAGAAACCGAAACGGCGTTGAAACATTGTTACGACGTGGTTATCGACGAAATCGCTTGCGAATATATGCCGCTTATTTATAGCGAAAAGTTGAGCGCAAAAAGCGGAACAATCGATTATTCCGACTTTTCAAAAACGCCCGTGCGCATTAAAAAAGTGTGTGACGAAAATGATAATAAGTTGCCCTATAGGTCGTTTATCGACCATTTGGAAGTAAATAGCGACTATGCGTCGGTGACCTATGAATACAAACCCGAAACGCAAAACGGCAACGACGAGGCGTATTATTCAAACGGCATAATCGGCGTGTACGTTTTGTCTTACGGTATTGCCGCGGAGTTTTGCACCGAGCGCGGAAGAATTGCCGACGCCGAGGTGTGGATCGGTAAGTTTGCAAGTGCGATGCGTGCGCGCGTCGCCGAAAAAGGTCGGCTGAAAATAAAAAACAGGAATTGGTGCTGAAATGTATTACAATAAACAGGCGATAAAAGCTACCGTCGGGCGAGGTTCGGTTACCGTCAAAGATTTTTCCGCGGGTATAAACGGGAATAAAGACGAAGAAAATTTATCGCTCGGCGAGTGCGCTTTTTCGTATAATTTCAATATGCAGGGCGGCACGCTTAAGGACGGAAACGGCGTTAAAAAATCCGATTTCGGCAACAGTCCCGTATTTTCTGAAGCGGGCGTTAAGCCTGAACGGCTGTATTTTTATAAGCGATACAACAAGGATGCAAAGGCGTACGACGAGTATTTACTGATTTATGCGAGCGATAAAGAGATTTATGCGGCAAAAAGCACGGAGGAAAAGTTTAAAAAAGTGGACGGGCTGTATTTTTACACGCCGCCATACGCTTGTTCGTATAACTACATGGGCGATGACGTAATGATTTTTTCCTCCGACGAAAAGATGAAAGTTTACGACGGAACGACCGTCACCACGGTGGAAAACGTGCCGTCGGTAACGTCTATGTGCATTCATTCCGAGCGGCTTTTTGCAACCGAAGGCGGTACTAAAACTTCGCTGTGGTTTTCCGACGATTTCAATCCGCTTAACTGGAAAGTTTCGCTTGACGAGGCGGGTTTTATCGATATACGCGAGGGTGTGGGCAGTCTTTTAAAGGTTGTGTCTTTCAAAGATTACGTCTATGTTTTTGCCAATTACGGTATAGTGCGCGTTTCGGCATACGGCGATCAGACGGAGTTTTCTGTTGACGGAATTGCCGCGTCTTCGGGAAAAATCCGCGGCGATAGCATTGCCGTGTGCGGCGACAGGGTGATTTATCTTGCGGAGGACGGGTTTTATTTGTTTTCGGGCAGTTCTCCGCAGCGAATAATGCGCAAAATCGACGGTAAAATCGCGGGCGCGGATAACTCCGACGCCAAAGGTTGCTATTTTAACGGAAATTATTATTGCAAGCTGAAAATGCAGTCCGATTGCGGCGTGCGCGACGTGCTTATAAAATACGATATTCACCGCGGTACTTTTGCGGTATCGAGCGAACTCGATATTAACGATTTTGTCGTTGCGGACGGCGAAAAGGCGTGCGAATTGCTGTTTTTGATAAACGGTAAAGCGCAACCGGCAATGCTGTCGGACAGGGCGGAAAACTTTTCCGTTCCGCTCGATAAGCATTGGCTGAGCGGTAAAACCGACCTCGGTACCACCGAAACAAAAAGGGTAACGAGGCTGTCGCTGAGAACGCTTACGGAGATTTACGTTACCGTAAAAAGCGAGCGCGGAAGTCGAATATTGCACTTTTTCGGAAGTAGCGAGCGGCAGTCGCGCGCGGTCGGGTTAAAGGGCGATTTGTTTACCGTAAGCATAGATTGCCGAACGCCGGGCGCAACGATATCTGCGCTCAGAATAGAATACGAATACTGAAAAATACCGAAAGAGGTTAGTTATGCAAGATACTGTAAGACGAATCGAAAATCTTGAAAAACGATTATCGCGGCTTGAAAAAAGCGAAAAAACCGCCTGTTATAACTTTTATCTGGCGACGAAAGAACGAACGGTTGCTTCCCGCAAGCACGAGATGAGTTTTACGTTTGTTTCAAAATGCGAGCAATGTTTGTTTTTTACGCTTGAAATCGAAACTCAAAGTCCGAAATACAATGCCGTAATAGAGGTTGACGGTGCGAAAGCCGTTGCCGCGCAGTGCGAAAAAAACGGTAAAATCGAATTTATCGCGCCGCTTAATGCGGGTGAAAAAACGATTTCCGTAAAACTAAGTTCGACCTCGTCGTTCTTTGTAAGGCGGGCAACGCTTAAAACGTACGGCGCGATCGGATATCCCGATGGCGAATGTTTTGTAACCGTTATAAACGAGGGACTTAAAAGTCATGTTTGCTATTGTTACGATAACGAACTGCTTGTAAAAGAGTACGTCGAAACGTTGCTTACGATGATACAGATTCAGGGCGCAAAGTGCGGTACGATCTGCAAGGTCGGCGATTTGCTTGCCGTTTTTTACATCGACCTTTCGGGTATGCTTTGGGGCAGGTATTACACGAGCGACGAGTATGATTTAGTGCGTTCATGCCTTATTGATCAGGGCGTATCGGCGGTTTGCGCGCTTTCCGGCGGAAACGAGGCGACATTGTTTTCGGTAAAGGGCGGCAGGGTGTATCGTTACACGGTGGATAAAAATTTCAATCTTACAACGCAGATTACCGAGTACGGCGCACGGCGCGTTTCCTGTGATCCGTCGCTTCCGGGCTACATCATAATAACCGACTTTTCCGGTAACGGAAAAATTATAAAAATATAAAATAAGCCATTCTCAAGGGGGGTAATTATGATTAAACGAAGAGGCGCGGTAAGGCTGGTTAATGCGGGTAATAAATTGGCGTTGGTTTCAAAGCGTAAGGACGGTAATCTCGTCAAAAGCGACGTGGGTGAACAACTTTCGGCTGCTATGCCGCTTTGCGCTGCCGACGACGCGATTACTTTATACGACGGTAAAATTTTGCTTGTTACAAAGGGCAATCTGTCTGTTTGCGAATAACGATAAAAGGTTTTGTGTGGCGATAATAAAGATAAGAAGTAAGTCTATAGGTCGATTATCGTATATTTTGCAGGTTTAATATCATTATTATACGGAGGTAATATGAGATATAAAATGCCGGTTACTGCCGAGCAGTATACCGAAATAAACAAAAAGAATACAAAAAGTCAGGATAAGGAAAAACTTGAAAAAGAGTTGGGCGAGTTAAGCAAACTTGCTTCGTCGGCGGTATCTGAAGCCGTCCGCAAAGAGTACGGCGCGGAATATTTAAAACCCGACGAAACAACCGACGAGGAACTTTTGAAAAGAGCCGAAGAGAGCACCAAACAAAAAATCGCGTCGGAAAAAGACGAACTCGTGCGCGATAACGAAAAGGCTGTCGGCGCGCTGAACGAAAAAGCCGAAAACGAGAACAAAAATCTTGCCGAAGCAAAAAAGAATATCGAAGAGCGTTACGACAGCGCGAAAAAAACTGCTTCCGACGACGCTTTAAAGCGCGGTTTGGGCAGGAGTTCGATTATAGTCAATCTTCTTAAAGAATATGACGCCGACAAACTGAAAACTATAGATGAAAAAGACAAAAAATACGGTGACGAACTGAAGAAGATAAACGATGAAATTACCGAGCTTAACGCCGAACTTAAATCCTCGCTCGATAAAGCCGACATGCGCGAAGCGTTCGAGATAAACGAGAGGTTGACCGAACTCAAATCCGAACGCGACAATGCAAACGAAAAGGTTATCAAGTATAACAACTCGCTTGCCGAAAAACTCGGCGAGCTTAAAAAGCAGCTTGAAAATAGTTCGACGCGCGGGCACGTCATCGTAGAAGCCGAAAGACTTGCCGACGAGTATAACAATCAGATGCTTAAAAAAATTATCGGTTATTATTCAAATCTTTCCGACGACGAAATCAAAAAGGATTTTGAAGACGGCAAGTACGATGGTATTCTCTCGCCCGATGCATATAGAAAATTGCAGACGTACGTCAATAATAAGCGTTAAAAAAAGATTTAAAAGCCTTCCTTAACGGGGAGGCTTTTACTATTTAAACCTGCCTATAGGTCGATTATCGCGCTGTTTTGTTGTTTATATTTTTACCGTTTAATAACTTTTATGAGTTTTGTTTTTAAAGCTATTTGCATATAATTATTATCGGAACTATAATTAATGGATTTTAAAAGAGAAATACAAAATATTGCGGCGGCGCTCGATCCGTATTCGGTGGAAATATGCAGCGGTTCGGGTTATGCGAGCGGCGTAAAAAAGATATTGTCGTTCGATAAATCCCGATTGGTTTTTCTTGTGGGAAAGAACAAGACAATAGAGGTTAAAGGCGAAAATTTGTGCATTACGGCGTACGTCTTCGGCGACGTGGCATTTTGCGGTAAAATTTCGGGCGCGGAGATTGTGGAAATATGAAAATGCTCACTTTTACATACCGTGTGAGCGGAAGAAACCGCCCGCTGCTCATAAATCGAATGAATAAAGCAGGAATTGCCTTGCTTAAAATTCTAATTATCGGCGAAAAAGAGGCTGAAATAACCATATACGCCAAAGACCGCGTAAAATATTTTGCAATTTGTGAAAACTTATGTTATAATAAATTAATAGGAGTAAGCGGATTGCTTGCGCCTGTTTACCGCATTCTGAAAGCTCCGCAGGTTATTGTCGGGGCGGTCGTGTTCGTTATCGCGCTTATATTCGGCAGTAATTTGTATTTTGGTAACGAACTTGTCGGCGATTCGGAAATTTACCGCGCGCAGATAGACGAGGCTTTCAAAAAAGCCGATATCGGCTTGTGCGGCTTGTTTACCGAAAGCGACCTTAAAGCGGTTGAAAATTATATCGGAGACAAGACGAATGCTAACTTTATAAAAGTAGAAAAGTCGGGCAATAGGGCGATTATCACCACTTACGCCGCTATATCTCCGCCTCAAAAGATACAATCGTCCACAAAAGATATTATCGCCGACGGCGACTGCGTGATTATAAAAATCACCGTCTATTCGGGCACTCCGCTTGTAAAAGAGGGCGATAAACTTACTAGAGGTCAACCGATAATCGGTGCGTACGATATTTTAAAAGATGAAAGCAAAGTGCCGTGCACAATAACGGGCTATGTGCTTGTGGAAAAAGCGTTTACGTTTGACTATCGTAGCGAGTTTACGGCAGATGACGCGGTTAAAAACAATGCGATTGCCGCCGCGCGGTTTATGCTCGGCGATAAAACCGTAACGCATTACGACGTTAAAGTTCGGAATAACGACGTGCGCGTTACAATGTATTATGAATGTTTACTGTTCGGAAACGAACTGTTCGGAGGATGATTATTTGCAAAAATACGTTCGTGAAGTCGAAATAAACAATCTTGGCGAATTGACGGCTATGGTCGGCGTGTTAAACGAAAACATAAACGTTCTTGCAGCCGAAACCGATACGGAAATTACGGTTTTCGGCGGAACGCTATCGGTCGGCGGTCAACCCGAAAACGTGGATTTGTGCGTTACGGTAATAAACAAACTCATCGACATTTTGCGCAGCGGCGAATCGATCGATAAAAGCCGTATAACTTATTGCGTGGAACTTGCCAAAGACGGCGAGGTCGACGGCGTGGAAAAAATGATGAACGGCGTGATTGCCGTTACCGCGCGCGGCAAACAAATCAAATATAAAACATTCGGGCAAAAGAAATATATCGAAGCGATAAAAAATTCGCAAATAACATTTGCGGTTGGACCTGCGGGGACGGGTAAAACCTATCTCGCCGTGGCAATGGCGGTTACCGCATATAAGAATAAAGAGGTAGACAAAATTATTCTTACGAGACCTGCGGTCGAGGCGGGCGAGCGGCTCGGTTTTCTGCCCGGCGATCTTCAGTCGAAGGTCGATCCGTATCTGCGCCCGTTGTACGACGCATTGCAGGAAATGTTCGGTCCCGAAACTTATCAAAAACTTATGGAGCGCGGTTCGATTGAGATCGCTCCGCTTGCGTATATGCGCGGGCGCACTTTGTCAAACGCGTTCATAATTTTAGACGAGGCGCAAAACACTACCAAAGAGCAAATGAAAATGTTCTTAACCCGAATGGGCGAAGGCAGTCGGATGGTTATAACCGGCGACGTTACGCAAATCGATCTGCCCGACGGAAAGGCAAGCGGACTTAAGCACGCCGTAAGAATACTTAAAGGCGTTGAGGGTATTGCTACGATAGAACTTTCGCATAAAGACGTTGTTCGTCATCCGCTTGTAATGCGTATCATTAAAGCGTACACAGAAGAGGAGCGCAAAAACGAAGAGCGTAAGAGTAAGGACTTAAAAGACGGGCACGGCTTGACGGATAGTCGGGATAAACATTAAGAGGATAAATAATAATTGTTCGGTCGCGGCATAACCCGAATACTGCGTTTAGGTTGCGGGCATAATGCCGAACGCGGGTTAATTGCCAACCGCGACAACGATGTCGCAGTTTTAACCCTCGGCGAAAAACAATACAAGAGGTTAATAAATGGATTATAAGAAAACAGATGAGGACATCGGTGAGATTACGGCTGTAGACGACGTTACCACCGACGTGCGAAAAGAAAGAAAAAAGATGCGCGCACAGGCGGAGTGGCTGAAAAAGAAAAAATCTCCGCTGGTAAAGGGCTGGGAACGGAGTGATTACTTTCGCACCATCTTTCAGTTTGTGCTGCACGCGCTCATACTTGTAGTTTTATTCGGGTTAGCGGTTTTTGTATGCGAAAACGGACCTGCGGGTTTTCTGGATTACTTTAAAAACTCCGGAAAACTCAGAAAATTCATATTTGTCGCATTGTCGATTTTCTTGATTTACGGAACGATCTATCTTTTCTTCTTTTTCGAGATGAACGAGTTCATCAAGGCGTCGAAGAATAATATTATGTTGTTTTCCGTTTTGGGAATGTCGCTTATAGTATGTTTTATCATCGGCAAGTATTTTAACGTGTACGCAAGACCGATGGCGTTTTGCGGGCTTATGATTCTTTTGCTCGTCAATCGTCGTTCGGCAATAATAATGAACTTTGTGTTCTGCATACTTATGTTCATGCTTGACGGCGTAACGATTGGTTACGGCGAGGGCTATTCGTCGGTAATCATAGGTCTTATGACGGTCATGCTTGCCATATATCTGGTTTCTTATGTTTCGTCGCGTATCAAAGTATTTTTCATGGGGTTCGTTATTTCCGTTCCCATAATCGTATGCATCTGGTTTCTCGAACTCAAAAGCGCGTCGAGTATGCTCATGCTTGCGGGTATAGGGTTCACGTCGGGTATGTCGTCGGTTATTCTGATGATGGCAATCCTGCCGTTCTATGAAAAATTCTTCAACGTAGTTACAAACTACCGTTTGTCGGAAATTACCGACCATAAATTTCCGCCGATAAAAAGACTTATCGACGAGGCGAACGGTACCTTCAATCACTCGCTTACGGTTTCTACGCTTGCCGAGTCCTGCGCTACGGCAATAGGCGAGAACGCATTGCTTGCCCGTGCCGCCGCTTATTATCACGACATAGGCAAACTCAAACAGCCCGAGTATTTTTCCGAAAACCAAAAAGGTTTCAACCCGCACAGCGAGTTGTCGCCCGAACTCTCTACCGATATCATTCGTTCGCACGCGCATGACGGCGCGGTGTATATCAATAAATATCACCTGCCAAAAATTCTTGCCGACGTAGCCGAACAACATCACGGTACTTTGCTCATTCGTTATTTCTACTGCGAAGCGTCGAAATACACCGAGGAAAAACTTGCCGAAGAAAAGTTTTCCTACCCGGGACCGATACCGCAGACTAAGATAGCTGCAATAATTATGATTTGCGACGGTTGCGAAGCTGCTGTAAGATCGCTCAGCGATCGTTCGCACGAAAACGTTGCTAAAATGGTGCAGTCGATTATAGACGAGCGTCTCATAAAATATCGTCAGTTCGACGACTGCGATATCACCATTAAAGAACTCGATATAATCGGCAATACGATTACTCAGTGTCTTGGCGGCGTGTACCACGATCGCGTTAAATACCCCGACCTTAAAAAGGACGGCGGATCGACCAAAAACAGCAGATAATTATCTTAATATATACTTTATCGGGCGTGATTTTTTGCGCCCGAAATCATTTTTAAAGCGGAAGAATTTATATGTCGAAATTACTTGTAAACTGCGATAATCAACTTATAGACGGGGATTTGCTCGGTAAAGCCGTGTATGAAACGCTTAAACAGCGCGTAAATTTATCGGCTGAAATTTGTTTTTGCGATAAAGATGAAATTCAAAAGCTGAACAAAGAAAACCGTGGAATTGACAGCGTTACGGACGTTTTATCTTTTCCTGCGGCGGGCGTAACCGCGGGTGAGATTGTTAAAAAGAAAAACTATCCGTTCGACGTCGATCCCGAAAACGGCTCTGTTTTTCTCGGTTCAATAATGATTTGTACCGACCGCGCAAAAGAACAGGCGGAAGAATTCGGGCATTCTTTCGGACGCGAGCTTTATTATCTTGCCGTTCACGGCATGTTGCATTTATTCGGGTATGATCATATGAATGATGAAGACAAAACCGAAATGCGTGCGTTAGAGGAAGAAATTCTTAAGAAACTCGACAAGACGAGAGAAGATTAAACTAAGACGAAATGTCCGATAACGGGCATATAGACAGACTTTTAACGATAAAATCTAAATTAACCAACGGGAGAACGACAAATGAAAAGCGGAACGGTGGCGGTGGTCGGGCGCGCGAACGCGGGCAAATCTACTTTGATAAACGTAATAGTAGGTGAAAAGGTGAGTATTGTATCGCCCAAGCCGCAGACCACGCGCGATCGTATTCTTGCGGTATATAACGCCGAGGATTGTCAGATTGTTTTTCAGGATACTCCGGGCATGTATAAAGCGTCGTCGCTTTTAAACGAGCGTATGCAAAAAACCGCCGTCCGTACCGCGGACGACGTTGATCTTGTGCTTATGCTTGTGGACGCGCACAGCGGTCTTAAAACCGAAGATAAAGAACTTATAGACCGATTTGTAAAGCGCGGCGAGTACAAAATGATCATCGCGTTGACGAAAACGGATATTACTGCCGACGGTGTTATTCCGCAGGTTGTAACCGAGATAGGCGAACTGCCGAAGGATAAAGTAATTTGCATTACGGCAATTTCCTCGCGTACGGGTAAAAACGTTAAAAAACTCATCGGACTTTTAAAAGATAACCTGCCCGAGGGTGAGCCGATAATTTCCGAAGACATTATTTCCGATAAAAGCGAAAAATTCATGATTGCCGAAATCATGCGCGAAAAAGTACTGTTAAAATATGACAAAGAAATTCCGCATGGCGTTGCCGTTGTGGTGAACACTTTCGAGCGCAGAGAAAGCGGCAGTTATTATATCAGTCTGGATATCGTTTGCGAAAAACCTAATCATAAAGCGATAATAATAGGCAAACAGGGAAAAGCTCTTAAAGAAACCGCGGCTTTTGCAAGGGCGGGGATGGAAAAGTTCCTGGGTGCAAAAGTATTTTTAGAGGTATACGTTAAAGTAAAAACCGATTGGCGCAACCGCCCCGATCGGTTGCACGAATACGGATACGACGGTGACGACGGTATTAAGTAAACGACAATAAAATTAAAAAAGTCGTCGGCATTTTTAAGTATGAATAATACTCAAAAATGCCGATAATCGACCTATAGGGCGTTTTTTTTGCTGTTTTGCGTTTTAAAAACGACTTTTGTCGTCTGAATAAAATATGCATAGATGCGCAATATAGAAGTATGGATAAAACTTCTAAAACTCCCGAAAGGATCGCTTGGGATTTGTTTGAAAAAACAGGCAATCCCTCTTACTATATGCTATACAAGAAATTAAAAGGATTGCAGGAGCCGAAACTTTAATTAAAAATTCGGCGCGACTTTTTACCTGCTCGGCACTAAGATGATAAAGGTCAACGCGTTGGCATTAAAAAGCGTGGATTACCGCGATAACGACAAGATGATATCTCTTTATTCGCTTGAAAAAGGACTTATCGGCGCGTGCGTTCGCGGTGCGAAAAAGGCGGGATCGAGACTCGGTTTTTGCACTCAGCCGTTTTGTTTTGCAGAGTATGTTTTAAACGAAAAAGGCGACCGCCTGACGGTAACGGGTGCGACAGAGATTGAAAGTTTTTATAACATTCGGCTGGATTTACACTCGTATTATGCGGGGTGCTGTATTCTTGAATTTTTACTTAAATTCACCGATGCCGACGCTCCCGACGAAAAGACCTTTTTGCTTGCGGCGGACAGTCTGAAAAAACTCAATTTTGCGGACGGATTGCCCGAACGAGTGCTTGTGGATTTCTTGTATAAACAAACGGAAATTTCGGGTTATGCTTTGGGTAAAGCCGAATGTTTTAGTTGCGGCAAAGAAGCCAAAGATTTTAAAAAGGCGTATTTCGATCCCGAAAGCGCGACCATCGTTTGCGAAGATTGTTTTACGGTTGGCATGCGTGAGATACTTGTAGATACCGCAAAAGGTCTTGCAAAAATCGCCGAGGGCGAAGAGGTCGAACCTGCCGCTCTTAAATATCTTTTAAAGTTTTTGAATTATTATTTCAGAATAAAAGCGGGAGAATATATCTATTCGATAGATCAGTTGATCGAACTGCCTTAACGGATTTGAGTTTACCGCAAAAGCGCGATAATCGACTTATAGGCGGGTTTTTCTAGTAAATGTGCAACAAAACAATAATAAAACGCCGCGGCGAAATGCCGCGGCGAATTGTGTATATGTAGGAAATCGGTTTATTTGCAGCCGCAACCTAATCCCGGGAATTTGGGTTCTCTGGGGGCTTTATCGCAGCCGCCGCAGCAGCAGAGGAGTACGAGCAGAATGGGTAACAGCGCGCCGCAACCGCAAATTTTCTCGATGATATTTCCGATGCAGCCGCAACCGCCGCAGCAAAGGAATATTACGATGAGCAACCAAAGGTAACAGTTGTTATCGGGAAGACCAAAACAGTTAATCATATTTTTTCTCCTTGTAAGATCGGCGTTTACCGCCGTCAATACATGTTACGTTTTACCTTGAATATGTGTTACCGTGCGAACCGTTTTGTGTTCATATTTTGCGTTTTTTTGTTTGCTTTTAAAACGGCTATAGTATATAATGATTCATGGCGTTTACGTCGGTGACGGAACGACCGTAACAGCGGGTATTGCCCGCAAAAAAATTTATGCAACGGATATCCCGACGGGAATCCGATTGGAGGTTTTCATGGTAAAAAAACAAGGCGTTTTGTCGGCGAAAAACATCGCCGCTATCGGCGTGCTCACGGCGTTTGTCGTATTGCTGCAGGCGGGGTTAGGCTCGATCAAGGTGGGCGCAACCAGTTTTTCGCTGGTGCTTATCCCCATAGTCCTGGGTTCGTGTATATTAGGTTCGCTCGTCGGCGCGTTTTTAGGGTTTGTATTCTCTTTAATCGTTTTTTTATACGGCGTTACGGGTGCAGACGGTTTTACGTTTATAATGTTCGGCGCAAACCCGTTTGCGACCATTCTGATTATTTTTACGAAGGGTATTCTGGCAGGGCTTGTGCCCGGTCTGCTTTTTAAAGCAATAGCAAAAAGAAACGAAAAAGTCGGCGTAGTGGTTGCGGCGTTGTCCGCGCCGATAGTAAATACGGCGATTTTCGTTTTGTTCACTCTTATATTCGGTCGGTCGTATGCGGCGGCGTTCGTGGCAAACGGCTTTATAGAGGACGCCACTTCGCTTGTCTATTTCTTATTTATCGGCTGCGCGGGTATAAACTTTATAGTAGAATTTTGTGTAAATCTCGTCGCTATACCGCTGTTCTATGCGGTAATCGGCGTGGTAAGAAAAAAAGTAAACACTAAACAAACTCAGGACGTTAGCCGCAAGTGACCGAGTCAGAGCGCAATCACCTGTGGTTAATGACAATACAAGAGGAAAAAGATTATGATTTTATGTATAGATATCGGTAACACAAACATAAAATACGGTGTGTTCGACGGCGAACGACTGATCGCCTCGTTCCGCGTCGCATCGAAACGCTCGTCCACGGCGGACGAATACGGCGTAATAGTGCGCGATCTGCTTTTGTCGGCTTCTATCGACCGTGAAATGATAGACGGAGTCATTATGTCATCGGTAATACCGCAGCTCAATTACACAATGGAGCATATGTGCGAATATTACCTCGGTCGCAAACCGCTCGTGGTCGGACCGGGTATCAGGACGGGCATAAATCTTATTGTGGACAACCCGCGCGAAGTAGGCGCGGATCGCATAGTCAATTCGGTTGCGGCATACAAACTTTACGGCGGAAAAAAGCCCGTAATCTGTATAGATTTCGGCACGGCTACGACTTTTAACGTAATAGGCAGGCACGGCGAACTGCTCGGCGGCGTTATCGCGCCCGGCATAAAAGGTTCGCTCGATTCGCTGGTTAACGGCACGGCGAAACTGCCGAATATCGAGTTGGAACTTCCCGGCAGGGTTATTTGTCGCGATACGGTAACTAATATGCAGGCAGGTCTTTTGTACGGTTTTGCGGGGCTTGTGGACGGCATCGTCGCAAGAATAAGGCGCGAATTGGGCGTTAAAAAGAACGAGTGCGTAGTAGTTGCGACGGGCGGGCTCGGCACGATTATTGCCGAAGAATCGGATATAGATATCACCGACCGCACGCTTACGCTTGTAGGGCTTCGCATGTTGTACGAGATGAACTGTGAGGTTAAGGAAAAGTCGTACGATGACGACTATCTGAAAGTGCGTAACCATGTGGAAGAAAAATATCTGCGCGACGCAATGCGCGTTGCGATAACTCTGGGTACGGTCAGTATCTCTATACTGCAAAGAAGGCTTGGCGTTGGCTATCCGAGAGCGGGTAAAATCATCGACGAGCTTGAATCGCGCGGGTATATTTCGGGAGTAAACGACGAACACAAACGAGAAATTTTAATGACTAAAGACGAGTTCGAAAAAGTTTTCGGCGAGAAATTTTGATTTTTCGGCGTAATAGATAAGCCGTAGCAGGCTGACTTCAGTACGTCGCAATCGGCAAGTTTTGTATTTTTTATTAATCGGGGAGCGAAAAATGTCCTTTAAAGTAAAAGTGGGCAATTTAACGATCGGCGGCGGCTCGGCGGTAACGATTCAATCCATGTGCAATACGAGCACAAAGGACGTTGCCGCAACGGTCGGTCAGATTCAGGCGGCAACGCGTGCGGGCGTGGACATAATGCGCGTAACCGTGCGCGACGAAACCGAGGCGAAAGCCATTAAAGAGATAAAAAAG
>CAKQKA010000002.1 GCA_934247855.1 uncultured Clostridia bacterium
GTTCAAGCTAGCAAAACAGCCGATAATCGACCTATAGACCGACTTTTTGAGTTTTATGCCCTATTATTTATGGCACAAAAAACCGCAGCAGATTCAAAAGCCGCCGCGGTTTTTTATTACAAAATACGCACTTATTTCTTCATATGCGCAAGGTCTTTGATTGCACGCTTATAAATATTGCTCATCCTCTCCAAACTGTTAAGCGAGAGATATTCGTTGGGCTGATGAACGGGAGCGTCCTCACCGGGAAACTCCGGTCCGAACGCAACGCCACATTTAAGCGCACGGGCATAAGTACCGCCGCCGATAGCGATCGGTTGTTCGGTTGCGCCGCACTCGTCGTTATAAGCCGCAAGCAAGGTTTTTACAAGCTCGCTGTTTTTGTCGACAAATAACGGCTTTTGATGATTGCCCATAATAGTGTATTTCCCGATTTGACCGATAAGCCGTTCGGCTTCATCGGGATCGAGTTTTGAAGGATATCTGAAATCGACGATTATATACATTTTGCCATTCTCGGCATCGATTATGTCGGGCGACATCGTGAGTTTACCCGATTCGTCTTCAAGTGCTTTCAAATTGTATAAATCCTCGAAAAGCGACCTATAGACCGACTTTTCGACCAAACCAAGCTCGCAAAGCAGCTTTAATAACGGATCGATCGCGTTCTTGCCGTATTCGGGGGTAGAGCCGTGCGCAGACGTGCCGAAACTTTCAATTTTGTTGCCGTTAAGTTTTAATCCGAGCTTCTCGCAAAGCATTTTAACGTTTTCCGCACCCGCGCCGTCGAATACGGGGAACTCGGCATATGCATAGTCGCAAACCATGTTGGGCATTTCTCCGCCGTGAATTACAAGCGATTTATCGCAGTCGAATCGATAACGCGCATGAATGATACCTTTTTCGGCGTAAACGACGGGAAAATTGCCGTCGGGCGAAAAACCCTGTTCGGGTAAAGTTGCAACCGTGTTGTAGTGTTCGATGCACTTCCAGCCGCTTTCTTCGTTGCAACCGAGAATAAAACGAATGGTTTTTTCGGGAACATAGCCCTCGTCTTTAAGTTCTTTCATCATGTATAACGTGCTGACGGCAGGTCCTTTGTCGTCAAGCACGCCGCGGGCATAGATTTTACCGTCCGCTTCGGTTGCGGCAAACGGCGGGTATTTCCAATCGGCAAGGCGACCTGCTTTCACCACGTCGAGGTGGCACAAAATACCGATCTCGTTCTCGGGTGTTTTTTCACCGCTGCCCTCCCATATAACCTCGCCGGCATAGCCGTCGTAGTTGATAGTCTTAAACCCCATTGCGTTCGCCTTTTCGAGAAAATAAACAAGCGCGCGGTTTACTCCCGCGCCGAACGGCATTCCGGGGAGCGGCTCCCCCTGAACGCTTTCTATGGAGCACAATTCCATTATAGTTTTTTTCATTTCTTCACGCATCGCAAATAAACCTCCGTTTTGATCGATATGCTTCAGTGAAAAATATGGTTTTTTATGCAAAAGCCGATAAAAATCACCGTTTTTTTGCTAAAACGCACTTTTTTGCACTAAATTCATATTTTCAGTTTATTTTATTATACACTTTTTTTTAATTATGGTAAAATAATTAAAGTCGATTTGTTATTTTTGGAGTGATTTTATGCACGAAGGCCATAGAAAACGAATGATTGATAAACTTTTATCCGATCCAAACGTTCTCTCGGATCATGAGCTGCTTGAAATCTTGCTGTTCTATACTATTCCGCGCAAAAACGTAAACGAAACCGCGCATAATCTTCTGGACGCGCTCGGCAATCTGCAAAACGTTTTTAATTGCGACCATGAGAGCCTTGCCGATATCGACGGTATAGGCGACCGCTCTGCCGCTCTTTTCGTTCTGATAAATCAGATTAACGAAAGAATTGCAAATTCGACCAAAAAGCAAGAACCGCTGATCAATTACGAAATAACTCGCAAATATCTTATCGATTCTTTCAGACCGCTTAAAGAAGAAAACTTCCTCGCTCTTTACCTCGATAAACGCAGGAATATTCAATTCCGCAGAAAATTCAGTTCGCACTCTCCGAATATGGTGAGCATCGATTTATCCGAACTGCAAAAAGGTCTGGCAAGGCAAAAGCCGTACAGCGTCATCATTGCTCACAATCACTTAAGCGGCTCGCCGCTTCCGTCGGTTTTCGATGACGAAACCACCGAGAAACTCACTGCAATTCTCAGACTTAACAACGTTGTTTTAGACGATCACATTATTGTCGCAGGCAATCAGACTTACAGTTACAGACAGGCGGGCAAGTTAGATAAATACAAACGCAACCTTAGCTTATATTTGTCCGATAAAAAATAACAAGCATTTCGCGTTGAATGTCCCTTTTTAAGACTTATGCAAATATCATCTTAAGTATACTTTGCGGCGTGAAACACGCGATAATCGACCTATAGGCTGACTTTTACAATTAAACGTCGTGGAACATTTTTTGCTTGAAAGTATCGATAATCAACCTATAGACCTATATTTACTGTGAAACACTTGTTTTATTCGATAAAAAATCAAATTATGAGCTTTCCCATTCGGGGTAAACTCTCCCATAGAATAATGAACCTATAAGTCGCACTTTTTGTGGCAAAGGCTATTTGCTTGCTTTAAAAACGCGCTTTTAAGCTCACATACTTTGTAATCAATAAATAATCAATATAACCTAAATTTTCGCAATTCGGAGGAAATTCATGGAAAAAATCAGAACAAGATTCGCCCCCAGCCCTACAGGGTTTATGCATCTGGGCGGACTGAGAACGGCATTATATGCATATCTTTTTGCCAAGCATAACGGCGGAGATTTTATTCTTCGTATCGAAGACACCGATCAGGAACGTTTTGTAGAAGGCGCGATCGACGTTATTTATTCGTCTCTTAAAGAATCGGGGCTTACTTACGACGAGGGACCCGATATCGGCGGCGATTACGGACCTTACGTTCAAAGCGAACGCAAATCCATTTATATGGAATATGCAAAGAAACTTATCGAACTCGGCGGCGCATATTACTGCTTCTGCTCGAAAGAACGCCTTGAATCGCTTACAGACGAAAACGGCAACCGAAAATACGATAAGCACTGCCTGCACCTTTCCAAAGAGGAAGTTCAAGCTAAGCTCGACGCAGGCGAACCGTTCGTTATAAGACAAAACATTCCTACAGAGGGCACTTCTTCTTACGACGACATGGTTTACGGCACGATTCACGTCGATTATGCGGAACTCGAGGACAATATCCTTATTAAAAGCGACGGCATGCCGACCTATAACTTTGCAAACGTTGTAGACGACCACCTGATGCGCATTTCGCATGTCATCCGCGGCACCGAATATTTATCGTCAACCCCGAAATACAATCTTATGTACGACACTTTCGGATGGGAAAGACCTAAATACATTCACCTGCCCACTATAATGAAGGACTCGACGCGCAAGCTTTCCAAACGTTACGGTGATGCCAACTTCGACGATTTTGTGAATAAAGGCTATCTGCCCGAAGCGATTATCAACTATGTCGCCCTTCTCGGCTGGAGCCCTAAGGAAAACGTCGAAAAAATGACCATGCAGCAGATGATCGACCTGTTCTCTCTCGACGGCGTTTCTAAATCGCCCTCTATTTTCGACGACGCAAAACTGCGTTGGCTTAACGGCGAATACTTGAAAGAGTTATCAGACGAAAAATTTGAAGAGCTTGCCGAACCGTTCTTTAAAAAATCTAAAGTTTACGGTAAATATGACCTTAAACTTCTCTCTTCGCTTATGAAAACACGCGTTGAGATATTGAGCGAAATTCCGGAAAAAGTTGATTTTCTTGAAGAATTCGGCGAATACGATCCGGCTCTCTTCGTTCACAAAAAAATGAAAACCAACGAGGAAACCTCGCTTGAAATTCTGCCCGCTATCCGCAATCTTATCGCCAATACCGAACCTTACACGCACGACGCTCTGCATGACGCGTTTATGCAGCTTGCAGCCGATTCAGGGCTTAAAAACGGTCAGGTAATGTGGCCTGCCCGCGTCGCCTTAACCGGTAAGGACGTCACCCCCGGCGGAGCTATCGAAATGGCAGAAATCCTCGGCAGAGAAGAATCTTTAAGACGTATCGATTTCTCTATGGAACTGCTTAAAAAAGCTCTCGGCAAGTAATTCCGTTTATTGACCAGATCAACAAAATTTTTATACTAAAAGCACCCGTCGGATAATTCCGAAGAGTGCTTTTTTAATAAACGGTTACATATTTCGTTGACGCTTTTCAGAAAAAAACTCCGATTGCTTACGTTTTAGTTGAGCGTTTTTGGCTGCAACGAAACAAACAATCGGAGGTCATTGAAATAATCTTTTTACAACGCGCCGCCTGAAATTACATTCACGACACCGTTTTAACACAAGACTTTAAACCAATAAAGTATAGGCGAAAGTACCGATAATCGACTTATAGCCCGACTTTTACATTATTTTTAATTGCGCGCATCAAGCATATTTTACACCTTTTTTTAGCGCGCGAAAGTGCCGATAATCAACCTATAGCCTCACTTTTTCGTTTTTAAAACTTAATCGAAGAAAGCAGATCGGAAAATATCTTTAAAAACCATTCTACAACGCCTGTTGCATTAAGGAATTTTATGATCTGAGAATCCGCGACGGCAGTTTTGGTTGCGTCCACAAAGTCCGCTACGTTCGGCATCAGATTTACGACGTATACAACGATGTAAATCAAAATAACTACTTTTATAAGACCTAAAGCCAATGCGAGCAATTTATCGAAACCTTTGAGGATGGGCAACGAAACGAGTTTTATTATCAGAGCTTTAACCAACTGAAGAAGCAGCCTTGCAACGATGAATATAACAAGGAACGACGCCCCCAAAATTATATATTTTGCCAGGACGTCGGAAATCATCTGACCTACGGTCATCGCAGAACCTGACGTTTCGGCAAAAAGCTTTAACACGGCATCGGACATAAAGCCCGGCAATCCAAGCGCAAGAACGCCTGATTTTATGGTTTCATCGGTAGCTAGCTGACTGAAATCGAACGAGTTTTTATCGGTAAGACCTTTCAGAATTCTTTCGGCCAACTTATCATGCCAACCGAACTGATTATTTAACAATTCGGCAACCGAGGAGCACAACAAATATGCAAGAAACAGAGCAGCCAACGTCGCAACAAGCCCTATTATCTGCTTTACAAAGCCTTTTTTCATATTTATGCCGACAACAATCAGCGTAAGCACAAGGATGACTATATCCGCTATCGTCCCCGCACTGATATCTGCCAGAAGATTCAAAAACATTTTTCTCCTCCGCTTTTATTATATTTTCGCTTTCTTATCCGGGTGTTTGATTGCCAAATCTGCCGAATTGCCGCGAAAATCTTTTTCTTTTGAACGATTTTGTTCAATAAAAGCATGTAAAATCAATTTGATTTATGCCTATTCTACCATTTATTTACTCTATTTGCAATATTTTACGGGCGTTTGTTTTAAAAAATCTTAAATATACCAATAATTATTTTATAATTACACTTTTAGCTGATTTTTATAAACTATTCCGAGGTTTTTATGATAGATTGTGAACTATATGCCGAAAATGAGCATTCTTATAAGGTTATCGCACGAAAATTATACGACATTTGCCCAATAAATCAAAGTTTAATCTTCGTTTTTATCGGTACTGACGCGAATATCGGCGATAGTCTTGGTCCGATTTGCGGGCAAATTACCGATTTTTCTACCCGAAACTGTCTGTTTTACGGCGATCTGACCTATACGATAACAGCAAAAGACGTGCCCTGTCTTGTCGAATTCCTAAAACAAACCCATCCTTCCGCTTTTATTGTTACAATAGACGCTGCTTTAGGCGCGCATGAAGATATCGGAGTTATAAAGGTATGCAAAAACGGCATAAAACCCGGTTTAGGCGTGAATAAAGACCTACCTGCGGTCGGAGATGCCTCGATTATTGCCGTTGTCGGCGAAAAAAAATCGGATTTCGGTCTGAATAGCGTTTTAAGGCTCGGAGCGGTCTTTAAAATCGCCAATACAATCTCCGACGGTATTACAGAGTTTCTTTCGTTAAGAGCCGCAAGCAGCGATTATATGACATTTATGGCTTAATATCCTTTTTTGTGATTATTTGCATCAACATGTTATTTCAATATCTGAACTTTGATGCCTTGTTCCGACGTAAGACGACTTTTTTTATTAATAGTATTTTCCGGTCTAAGAAGTTTTTTTTCAAACAGACAAGTTTTATATTGCTTTTTATCAATCGGTAATTTTTTTTCAAGTAAATTTTTTCAACATCTTCAAAACCAAAATTCATGCGCCGTTTTTTATGAATAAGCGCTTTATATTTTATGCGCCTTTTGCGTTATAAATCTAATTTTATGCGCTGCGCGCGCTAATTTAATTATTTTTTTAATAACGCAATGACTTAAAAAAAGACGCAAAAACGCTCGCTTTTCCAAGTACGCTTATAATTAATCATGACGCAAACTCACCTCAACAGGTAAAATTTCGGCGAAAAAACCGGGAAAAGCCTTATTTTATAAGGAAAAACCGTCATTTTCGGATAATTTTACTCAATGTTTTTACAAGTAAGTAAATTTTTCGGATAATGTCGAAAAAATTAAGATAATACACCTATCTGAGAGCCAAAATAAGGCTTCTTTTTATCAAAATTACGTTACCGCTTGCCTGATCGGGCATGGCAAGTCTATTCTTTGTTGAAACCCCATCATCCCGAGGTGTATTTTAAACGGAAATCAACCTCGAACTATCAACATTTTGTGGATAACCGACGATTTGTTAAAATTTTTTATAAACCACTTATCCACATTACCGAATATTATTGTAGTTTACTCTATTCAGCAAGCTTCTCTTGAATTTGGACTGTCTTTTATTTGTTTTTAATCGAATATTTACTCATTATATTCCTTTATAATGCGTTTTACCGTCGCGCCTGTCGTTTTTACCTGTTTTTTGATGGTTCTTTGACAGTATAGAACGGATTTTACTTATTTTATTATATTTTAGTTTAATCACATACTTACAGCCAAAAAACGACAAATAAAGCCGATATGAGGGTACAAAAACATCAATTAAACCGACTTTTAAACATTCATTTTCGGCTTAACGCAAGATTCTTTGTCTTTTAACAGGTTCTTTCACACTTTTTTATTCTTTTTTTTGAAGATTTTATGCTTGCGTATGGCATTTTTAAGCATAAAAACGTCGCGCTACAACTGTTAAACAATCGAATGTTTCACGACATTTTTTCACCCGAAAAAAATCGGACAAAGAAAAAAACGATTTTTTAATTTTTAAAATCCGTAAAATCATAGATAAAATCAGCGATTTTGCGAATTTTTAGACCTCATGAAAACGTTTATTTGACCCTCTTTTTTCACGTGAAACAATTTTTTGACTAAAAGTAGCCGTTTTGTTCCACGTGAAACCAAATGACGCATAAAAAAATCAATAATAATTATAGGATTACTAATAAACCGTGATAAAATACGTATACTAATAAGTAATTATTTGATATTTTTAGAAGAAAAAACAGCCATGAAACATGATTATAACCAAAACAAGGCAAACATGAGAAAAAAATCAAAAAAAGTAAAAAATAAGCAAAAACAAGGCAAAAATATCATAAAACTTACGCGCAACAGCCAAATTTGATAAAATGCAATAAACGGGTAAATGGTCGTTGAAAACAAACCGAAACAAGGTGAAATATTACCCGATTTGCTTAAAAACTACAAAAAACACAAAAGCCTAACTTGGAACGGTATGAAAGAGAATAACAATACAGAAGAAAAATGAAGCATGTTTTAAGAATAATGAAAGAAATTTCAAAAACGTAGAATACTGAAAAAATAAAAGTTATAAATACATATTTAACGCTATCTTATATATAATAAGATACGATTTAAAATATTTGCTTTTTAAACGATAAAAATGCTTGCGTCAAGCAGAAATGCAATGATTTATAATAAACGGGCAATCGGCTGTTGGATTTGAGAGAATTATTTGTTATTTTGTCGAAAAATTAACTGAAAAAGTTGACCGGAAAACTTAATTATAAAAAATAAAAATCCAACAATAACTTCACCGATCGTCAGGGAAATTGCTGCAAAAAATACTCGATGTAAATATTTAACCGACGAAAGATCGACAGCCGGAAGCGAACCAATAATCAAACTTTTATAACTTTTCGGTGAAATGAAAGAGTTTAACTAAAAATTTACCTGTACCAAATCATTCAGAAGGTCAATCAGACGAATAAACAGTAAAGGTATAACAAATAAAAAATACTTAAATTGAAACAAAAATTCAAAAAATGACACGGGCAGTTATTTTTTAAGTCGGAATGAGAGAAAAAAGAACAGGTAAATCATCATATTTAAGAAAATAACTGAAATGGATAAAAAACAGGCAGACGCAAACAAATGAAAAGGTTAAATTAAAGTAAACTTTTAAAGAAAACGCAAAGACAGTGAAAAACGGGCAAAATATGGTTGAAATTAAGTAAAAATTATGGTAAAATGGTCGTAAGAAAATCGATATAAAAGTCTCCGGGCATACGCGATTTTTAAAAACTACTAATCGGAGGATATATGAAGAAATCTACAAAAATTATCCTTTACGTTGTAGTGTTTGCAATAATAGGCGGACTAATCGCCTTGTGGGCATTAAGCGGAACAGGACAAGACGTAACAACGTCTGAGTTTTACAACAAAATGGGCGTTGTGTTCATAAACGAAAGCAACAAGAATTTGGTCAAAGACGGAAAGATCAATATTAACGGCACCGAGTACAAAATCGCATATGACGGAAGAAACGGACAATCTGGCAGCTCATTTGTAATCATTAAAAAAGAGGGTAGCGACTCCATTTCTAAAATCGTCATTCAGACTTACAACCTGATAGGCTTAAACAGCAACGGAGTAAGAATTTACAAGACAAGTTATTCGAGAGGGAACGTTGACGAAGCTATCTTGCTTGCTTTCCAAAGCATAAGCGGGAACTACGTTGATTATTCAGACCCCAACGAAGGCTCATTCTTCTCCTCCATGATCATGCCGCTCATAACAATCGGCATCGGCGTGTTACTGATTTATATCTTTATGAGACAGGCGCAAGGCGGAAATAAGAGCGCAATGGATTTCGGTAAAACGAAAGCCAGAGTTACACAGAATATAAAGATTCGTTTTTCGGACGTTGCCGGAGCAGAAGAAGAAAAACAAGAATTGCAGGAAGTAGTTGAATTTTTAAAGAACCCCAAAAAGTTCTCGTCGCTCGGTGCAAAGATTCCTAAGGGCGTACTGCTTGTAGGCCCTCCGGGAACAGGTAAAACTTTATTTGCGAAAGCAGTCGCAGGCGAGGCAAACGTACCGTTCTTCTCCATAAGCGGTTCTGACTTTGTTGAAATGTTCGTCGGCGTGGGCGCGTCGAGAGTACGCGATTTGTTCCAGATGGCAAAGAAATCGATGCCGTGCATAATCTTCATCGACGAAATCGATGCGGTAGGCAGACAAAGAGGCGCAGGTCTTGGCGGCGGCAACGACGAACGTGAGCAAACTCTTAACCAGTTACTCGTTCAGATGGACGGTTTCGACAGTAACGAAGGCATAATCATAATGGCGGCGACCAACCGTGCGGACATACTCGACCCCGCGCTTATGCGTCCCGGCAGATTTGACAGACAAATTTACGTCAATCTTCCCGACGTTCGAGGCAGAGAAGCAATTCTTAAAGTCCACGCGCGTAACAAACCTCTCGCGGCAAACGTAAACTTTAAAATTCTTGCAAGAATGACGGCGGGTTTGTCGGGCGCAGACCTTGCAAACCTTTTAAACGAAGCTGCGATTCTTGCTGCAAGAGCCAATCGTACGGCAATCACCAACGAAGATTTATACGAAGCTATCGAGAAGACCATGATGGGCCCGAAGAAAACGAGCCGTCTGGTAACCGAAAAAGACAAGCGCATAACGGCATACCACGAATCGGGGCATGCAATTCTTGCGAAACTCCTGCCTAACTGCGACGAGGTTCACGAAGTAACCATTATTCCCCGCGGAAACGCAGGCGGCTACACGCTGACAAGGCCCGAAAACGATAACCAGTACATGAGCAAAAACAAACTGCTTGACGACCTCATTATGACGATGGGCGGCAGGGCAGCCGAAGAACTCATAATCAAGGACTACACCTCGGGCGCAAGCGGAGACATCAAGCATGCATCCAAGGTTGCAAGAGTTATGGTAACCGAGCTCGGTATGAGCGACAAAGTCGGTCCCGTAAACTACGGCAGCGACGATCAGATTTTTGTCGGCAGAGACTATCAGACGAGAACCAATTACAGCGAAGCTCTTGCAAAACTTATCGACGAAGAGGTTGAAAACTTAATCAAGTCGGCACACGAAAAAGCATATCAGATGCTTTCCGAAAAAAAGGATCTTCTCGACAAAATGGCAAGACTGCTCGTCGAACGCGAAACAATCTTCTCCGAAGAAATCAACATGCTTATGGAAGGCAAATCGCTCGAAGAGATTATGGACTATATGGATAAAACCGCCGAAGAAACCAGAAAAGATCCCTTCCATTTAGGTAAAACAGACGCAGTCGGTGCCGATAACGGTTCGGCAGACAGCGGCGAAAACAAGTAATCCTATATATTATATAATAAACCCACAACGCACCACAATGCACTCAAGCCGAAATCAGAAAACTTTCGGCTTGGTGCGGCAAATAAAAAACGACAGCCGTATAAAACAATCGGTTACGCCGATACGACCGACTGCAATTCATAACGCGGCAAAGCCAACGACATAAAGCAAAACGGCAAGAACCGCTAAGCAAAAACGATTACAAACACAAAAAAAGCGGTTACGCCAATGAAATCATAAGGTTGAACGGGTGAAACCGAAACGGTTACAACAGTCAAAAAACACAAAAGGCGGGAGAATATGGCACTTATAATATCATTTTCCAATCAAAAGGGCGGCGTGGGAAAGACGTCCACCTGCGTAAACGTTGCCGCGGGAATAGCGATCAAGGGTAAGAGAGTACTGCTTATCGATATCGATCCGCAAGGCAATGCGACCACGGGCTTAGGTCTTTCCAAAAACGAACAGGATAGTTATTCGATATACAACGTTCTGGTGGAAGAAGTGCCCGCAAAGCAGGCGATTTCCGCCACGACGATTAAAAATCTCGACATAATACCGTCGAATATCGATTTGGCGGGCGCGGAGGTCGAGCTTGTATACTTGCCCGAGCGCGAAAAAAGACTGAGAAACGCACTTAAACCTATCGCCGACGATTACGATTATATATTGATAGACTGTCCGCCGTCGTTAGGTTTGCTTACGATCAACGCGCTTACCGCAACCGACAATGTAATTATTCCTATTCAAAGTGAGTATTACGCTTTGGAGGGGCTTAGCCAACTGCTCAACTCTATCAAACTTGTAAACAAACACTTAAACCCCGACCTGCAGATTTTCGGCGTGGTAATAACCATGTACGACGGGCGCGCGCTGATTTCAAAGCAAATCAATGCCGAAATACATAAATTTTTCGGCAAGAAAATGTTCGATACGGTTATTCCGAGGAATATTCGCGTTTCCGAAGCGCCCAGCCACGGCAAACCGGTTATGATTCACGATCCCAAGTCCAACGGGGCGAAAGCCTATCTGGCTTTAGCCGACGAGGTTATCGCAAGAAGCACTAAATAATCACACAGGAGGAAGACAATGAAGGTCAACAAAGGATTAGGTAAAGGATTATCCGCTTTGTTCGGCGAAACGACCGAAGAATACGAGCGTTATACTTACGATAAGGACAAGATGACGGAAGAACAAGCCAACGCCGTTTACGAGATCGAGCTTGAAAAAATCTTCCCCAACCCCAACCAACCGCGTAAGGCGTTCGACGACGTTGCGCTTAAAGAACTTGCCGATTCGATTTCAGTTCACGGCGTTATCACGCCTATCGTATTGAATCGCGAAGGCGACAGATATATGATCATTGCCGGCGAAAGACGTTTCCGCGCGAGCAAGCTCGCGGGTAAGAAAACCATTCCCGCAATCATTCGCGACTACAACGAGCGTCAGGTCAAAGAGATTTCGCTTATCGAAAACTTGCAGCGTGAGGACCTTAACCCCATCGAAGCGGCAACGGCAATGCAGCAGCTCATGCAGGATTACAGCATGACGCAGGAAGAACTGTCGGGCAGAATCGGCAAAAGCCGTTCGGCAATCGCCAATACTATGCGACTGCTCACGCTGTCCGAACCCGTTATCCGGCTGGTAGAAAACAACAAACTTTCGGCAGGTCATGCGCGTGCGCTCGTTACTTTGCCGGGTGAAGTTCAGTCCTCTATCGCAGAAAAAGCGGTAAAGGAAAAAATGTCCGTTCGTGATATCGAGCAAGCCGTACGCGATTACTACAACCCGCCCGAAGACGCCAAAAAAGCCAAGCGCGAAAAGATGAAAGCTCAGATGAGCGTCGAACTTAAAGACATGGTTTCACGCATGCAACGCGATTTCGGCACAAAGGTCAGCGCAATCGGCAACGACCGCAAGGGCAGAATTTATATCGATTACTACACGCGCGACGACCTCGACAGGTTGGTTGAAATTCTCGAACTCATCGAAAAAAATAAGAAATAACGGTTTTGCTCCGCTGCCGTCCACAGCCCGCCGTTAAAAATTCCGCCGCTTTTTAGCCGCAAACAAAAACGATTCTGCTGCTTTATTTCGCATAAAACATAAACGCATCGTTGTTTTTGAGTGTTTCGGTAGATTTTGGCGACTTTTAAACGGTTATTCAGTGGTTTTAATAGTTTTAGCGAATAATTAAGACTATCTATCGGCCTGGAGCAAGTTTTAACATGGCGGCATCGGTTGATCCCGCCTTTAGTTTTTTAATATAGTTTAATTTTTAATATGAACCAAAGTAAAAATATGATTTTAAGCGAGATTTTAGGCTTTATAATATCCGCCGTCGTGTTCACGGCGTGCTGGCTGGTCGGATATCTTACCGTTCAGACAAGCAATGCTCTGACTTTCGCGGCGGTCGCAGCGGTCTGCGTAATTGCGATTGTTATTATAGTCAATATCGTTTTAACGCAGGTATATACAAGAAAATTTACAAGCATGCGCATAAAAGAGGCGCAGGATTTTATGCTCGGCAAAAAAGAGGATATCGAAAAGGACTACGCCGCAGCCGAAGCCCAGGTCGGTAAACTTATTAAAAACTGCTTTGTGCTTGTTGCAATAATGATTGCATTGTTCGCCGCAACTTCTTTTCTGCTCGGAGCGGCGGAACCGCAATTTACCGACGACGAAGGCGGCGTATCGCTTGCGGTGTTACCCCTTATATGCCTTGCGGGGCAGGGCGCGTTTGCGTTTTTACTCAAAAAATCGCCTTTGAACACACCCGCCGTCGAGGATGAACTTACCGAAAAAGAATTTCCGCTGATCGTCGGCACAATAAAGTCTTGCGCTGAATCGATAGGCATAAAAAGGAATATCAGAGTTCTGTTTACAACTGCGGGAATAGGCGTAAGCGAGTTTAAAAATGCGATTTTTATCTATCTTAACCCGATCGAAGTAGCTATTCTTACCGCCGACGAGCTAAGATCGGTCATGCTGCACGAGTTTGCGCATTGCTTGAACAACGACACCAAGAAAATCGCAGGTTACGATGATTTCAGCGCGAAAACCGAAGGTTCGCTTTCGATGATATTTAATAATTTGTTTATTTCCTACAATATCGTGCAAGCCTTGTTCGCGCTTACTACATACAATACGCTTTCCTCGCGCGAAAAGGAGATTCGTGCGGATAAATACGTTATAGAACACGGGCAGGCGGAAAATTACGTCAACGCCACCGCGAAAGCCGCGTTGTATATGCTTTACAGCGGATACAGCTGGAGGGAAACAACTTACGACGTGTGGGCGGACGAAACGCCTATTTCGGATTACGTTCATCGCGATTTCAACAATTTCAAGGCAAAACTTGAGGTTTATCGCGACCGTTGGTTCTACACTTTGCGCCACGAGCTTCCGCAGCGCGTGGATTCGCACCCCACTTTCGCAATGCGAATGGCTGCTTGCGGACTTGACGATTTTAACGCGGAAAAGACCGAAACCGACGAAAATTACGCCGCCGAACAGGATAAATTTTTGTCCTTTGCCGATAACGCGGCAAAAAACAATTTTGACGAAAAGTCGTATAAAGAAACGCGCAACGAAGTTTACGTCGAGCGCAATAAACTGTTTGAAAAAGCGAAAAACGAAGATTTTAATTCGGATTTTGCAAGCGAAACGGCAAAAATCGAACTTGCTCAGGCATATATGGGCGTAGATAACAAAAAGGCACTCGATCTGCTCAATAACGTTCTCGGCAGTTCGGACAGCAGCCTGGCATATTTTCTGAAAGGCGTGATTTTGTCCGAAGAATACGACGACGAATGTATAGAAATGTTCACGCGCGCGGCGCAGAACTCGGCTTTTTTCGACGAGGCGATGGACTATCTTGCAAGATACGCGCTTAAAACGGGCAAACAGGACGTTATAGATAACTACCGCAACACCATTGCCGATAAAAAACAAGCCTCGCTCGACGATGACGAGTCTACCGAGATTGCAAACATTGTTTTGCGCTCGCCCGATAAAAACGACCTTGTGAACAACGAGGTTGTCGAAGCGATCAAGGAATATTGGGGCGATGCGCTTTCCGAAGTTCACCTTGCCGAATGTGTAACCGAAAACGGCATTACCGCCAAATATCTTGCGGTGACCGTAAAACGAATTAAAGATTTCGATCCGATGAAAGCGCATAAAGATACCGTCGATATGCTCTTCAGGCACTCGGACAATAAGACAAAATTCTACCTGTTTTACGACGGAAAAGGCTTTAAAAAGATTAAAAATACTCCCGATTCTTTAATGTTTTCGGCTAGCCACAGGTGACTGCGTTAGAACCCGCCAAAACGCCACAATTTTCACCCTTTTTGTCAAACTCTCGCTTGAAGTACGTCCGGTACGTCGGCGTTCGACTTTGCCAAAAATTATCGAAAATATCGACGTTTTGGTTGTCTGCAAGTCTTACCTTGCGTTTTTAGGCTAAGACAAGGCGCGTGAGCGCGTTAATACTAGACGTATAACACGCGAACGCAACGATGTATTAGTCAAAAACACAAGGCAAGACCGAGTTAGAACGCAATCATCTGTGGCTAAAAGTAAACGCGGCACGAAATAAACAGGTAAAATCAGTACGCAAAAGGTAAAACAAATCGCCGCCGATTTGCGCAAAACCTATGTAAAGATATAACCAACACTACCGCAAATTTGCGGCAAACTAAAATAACAAGTTCGCTTTATTGCGGCATGCCGTTCAAGAATAGAACGAACCGAACCCACTTACCAAAATGAATATATTTGCAATAAGCGACCTGCATATGTCGGTTGCCAACCCCAAGCCGATGAATATTTTCGGCGCGAGTTGGAACGATTATTTGTCGGTCATAGAAAAAGACTGGAAAGAAAAAGTCCAAGACGACGACGTTGTTTTGATTTCCGGCGACATCAGCTGGGCGATGACGCTCGACGACGCGCTCAAGGACATGCAGTACTTTTACAACCTGCCGGGCAAAAAAATTTTTATCCGCGGCAATCACGATTACTGGTGGAAAAGTATTACCCGTATACGCGAAAACCTGCCCGAAAACTGCATTATGCTGCAAAACGATGCCGTAAAAATCGAAAACTGCGTATTTTGCGGTTCGCGGCTATGGCTCGTTCCAGGCTCGCCGGATTTTTGCGAGCACGATAACAAACTGTATCTTCGCGAGATCGAGCGACTGCGGCTTGCGTTTTTCAAAGCGAACGCGCTGAGAGAAGAGGGCGATAAACTCATTTGCATGACTCATTATCCGCCGTTCAACGTGCGCCGCGATCCCAACGCGGTCACCGATCTTATGGAAGAAAACCACGTTACGGCAGCGATTTACGGGCATTTGCACGGCAAGGACGCGCGCGCCGATCTTGTAGTAAAGAAAAATAACGTGCCTTACTATCTCACCTCATGCGATTTAGTCGGCAACAAACTTGTAAAAATCGATATTTAACTTCGGGAGAATATTATGAACGAACAGGAAAATCCGGTCCAACAAACTTCCAAACGGCAAACCGTGCTTGCGGTTATCAAAAAATATGCCGACAGGTGGTTTATTCAGGCATTTTCGGGCATGGCGCAAGGGCTTTTCGTAACGCTGATTGCCGGCACGATAATCAAAACCATCGGCACGCAAATCTTCGGCGGCACGGCGTTCGGCAACTTTTTAGTACTGCTCGGCGGCATAGCAAGCATAGCTACAGGCTGCGGTATCGGCGTGGGTATGGCTAACGGACTTAAAGCCAATAAGCTCGTTATGTTTTCGGCTGCCGTCGCGGGTATGCTCGGCGCATATGCCGAACCCATTCTTGCGGGTAAAACGCTCAGAGAAATCGCCTCGACCACTATCGCAGCGGCGGGACCCGGCAACCCGATAAGCGCATATGTTTGTTCGCTTATGGCGATAGAAATCGGCGGACTGGTCGCAGGAAAAACCAAACTCGATATTCTGCTCGTTCCGCTTACCTGTATCTTTTCTGCGGCAATCGGGCTGTATGTGTCGTACCCGTTTATACTGCTCGTCAAACTCATCGCCGACGGCATAAAAATCGCAACCGAAGCAACGCCGTTCTTTATGGGTATAATAATCGCCGTCGTTATGGGTATGCTTTTAACTCTTCCCACGTCGTCCGCGGCGATATGGATAAGCATAGTCGGATCTTTCGGTGCGGACGTGCCCGACGCGGTAAACCTCGCGGGCGGCGCGGCGGTCGTCGGTTGCGCCTGCCAAATGGTGGGATTTGCCGTTATGAGCTATAAAGAAAACGGGTGGGGCGGTCTTATCTCGCAGGGCTTAGGTACGAGCATGCTGCAAATTCCCAACGTTATGCGCAAACCGATTCTGTTTATTCCGCCCGTCATCGCAAGCGCAATCGCAGGTCCGTTATCCACTTGCCTTTTCTGTTTACGGTGCGATAAAACCGGCGGCGGCATGGGCACAAGCGGTCTGGTCGGCATTTTCGGAACAATCAACGCGTCAAGCGGAGTTATAGAACCCTGGGTTATGTGGCTGGGAATCATTCTTCTTATGTTCGTCCTGCCCGCCGTCGTGTGCTATTTCATCTCGCAATTCATGCGCAAAAAAGGCTGGATCAAAGACGGCGACCTTAAGATTTAATAAATCGTTTAAACAAATATTTCAGGCAGGCAGTTGTATTTGCTTGCCGTTTTTTTATGGAAAACTATGATAATTACCATGATAACCTGCATAAAATAATATGAGGTTTATATTATGGACGATAAAAGCGCGCACGTTCTGACGATTACCGACCGCAAAAAAACTTGCGTTTCGGGCGTAAGCGAGGTGGACGGAGTTACAAGCGAACGCATAGTTTTTACGCTGATCGGCGGTAAAAGAGTGATAATTTTGGGGAATTCGCTGAAAATGGCGGGATTTTCCAAGCAAAACGCAACGCTCTTGATTGACGGAACGGTGAATGAAGTCCGTTACGCGGGCGAAAAATCTACGCTGTTAAAGAAACTTATAAAATGAGATTCGAAGCCGACGGACAATTCTATTATGCCCTGATATCGGTCGCGGCGGGATACTTATGCGGACTTATAACTTTTTTGTTCGAGTGCCAAAGCGTTTTTAAAAGCGTTGTACCGAAGATTATTTTTTCGGGTATCCGCGGTTTTTTGCTTGCCGCGGGTTTTGTCATAATCAAGTTTTTATGCGGTTTTCCCGATCTCAGGTTTTATATGGTCTTGTGTTTTTTTATCGGATTTATCGTGTATAAAAAAACTATTGCCAAAGTTATTGCAAAATTTGCGGAAAAGATATATAATATTTGCATAGAAAATCTCACTAAGTGGAGAAAACGCATAAATGACACCCGAGAAAAAAAGAAAAATAGTCGCCGCAAGCACGGCGGCAATGGTATTGTTACTGTTCATTCTTTTAGCGGTCATGATATATCAGATGGTAAACATTTCCGGAAAAAAGGCAAAAATAGAACAGCTCGACAAGCAAATCGCTCAGCTTGAAGACGAACAAAAGGATCTGACCGACGGAATCGATATCTGGCTCAGCGAATGGAAAATAGAGGAACGCGCTCGCGAACTCAAGTATGTTTTCGGCGACGACAAATCAAATGACTGATACGGTCGCCGTTATAGATATCGGCAGCAACTCGGTTCGTATCCGCGTTTCGCATGGAGTAAAAGTGCTTTACCGCGAAACCGTAACAACGCAGCTTTCCAAAGATATTCAAAACAAAATGTTGTGCTATAAGTCGATTAACCGCACTTTAGACGGGCTTTCGCACTTATTTTTCATAGCAAAAGAATACAATGCAAAAATTTTTGCGTTTGCGACTGCGGCTGTAAGAAACAGCAAAAACGGCGGCGAGTTCGTCGCGCTCGTCAAAGAAAAATTCGGCGTTACGATCGACGTTGTAAGCGGGGACGAAGAGAGCGAGCTTGGAATTATCGGTGCGCTCGGGAATGCCGACGGCATTGTCCTGGACGTCGGCGGCGCGTCGTCCGAAATCGCGGTAAGGTTAAACGGCAAAATAGTTTACAAACATTCGCTTGCGCTCGGCGCGGTAACGTTGACCGACGCCTGCGGCAAAAATTACGAACGATCGTCGGCTTTAATAAGCGACAAAATCAAAGAATACGGCGCAGTGCCCGATAGCGGGACGCTTTATCTTATAGGCGGCACGGCAACTTCGCTTGCGTTTATGCTTTACGGCGACGAAAAATACGACCGCGAAAAAAATCACGGTCGCATTATTTATGCCGAAAAACTTGAAGAAATCACGTGCGAACTCTTCAGCCTTACCCCGCAGGAAATAGTTGAAAAATATCACGTTCAAAAAAAGCGTGCCGATATTATTCACTCGGGCGCGGCTCTGATTTCAGCCGTTATGAACTATTTAAAAAAGGACAGCGGGACAGTCAGCGAAAACGATAATTTAGAGGGCTATCTCGCATTCAAAATCAAGCGCGATTTTTAAGGAAAAACTATGGATAAAAAAAGAAAAAGTTCGATAATCGACCTATTGCCCGTTATTTTCTCCTGTATACTCGCGGTTGCCGTGTGTATTATCGGCGTTTTGCTGTATGAATATTCGGTCGTGCTCGCGCTAATTTTGTGCGTTTTGGGGTTTGCTTTAAACTACGTTTGCGGCATACTCATTCACGAACTCGGGCATATCGTTGCGGCAAAACGCTGCAAAATGAGAATAATCTACTTAAACCTCGGCATAGTTTCCGTAGACTTTATAACGAAAACGCTGAAAGGTTTCACGTTTTTTAAAAAGGACGCGGGCGAGGCAAGGTTTGTTCCCACCGAAAAAATTACCGAAAAGCAGCTCCGCGGCGTTGCCTTAAACGGGCTTGTTTATTCGCTTGTTTTCTTTATTATCGGCGTGCTGGCAGGTATTCTTTTATCGATCGCAACAAAAAGCGCAATTCCGTATTGTTTGTTCACGGCGGGGCAAGCCGCAAATTTCTATATTTTCGCGGTAAACGCATTTTCTTCCGATAAATCGGCCGACGGCAACGTAGCGTTTCCGCAGTCGTCTTACGTGAAAGTGCTTGCCGAGATTTCTAATATAGAACTTGAAATCACGGACGGCAAAATTCCTGATGAGCCTGAACTTATAAAGCACGATAATCAACCTATAGCCCTGTATTACCACTATTTATTCACCGCAATCGGCAAAGGAAAAGAGGCGGCGTTAAAGGTGCTTGACGGTATCACCGACCTTAACGCGCTGACCGATCAGGAATACGCGCTTATCTTCCCCGAACTTATTTTTAAGGCTTGCACGGAAAATAATCTGACCGAGGAATACAAAACGCTTGCCGAAGACTTCTTTGCAAACGACCAACTCGGCGTTCGAGTGCTGCGCGCGCATATCGCTTTCAGAAAATATATCGGCGACGAAAAGTGGGCGGACGTTTTGCAGGGCAGTTACCGAAAACTTATCGAAAAAGAATTGCCGTTTACCGTTAATTCCGAAAACGCATTAAACGGCTGACATGCTGTTTAAGTTACAACGTATATATGAAAAACGACGGATTTTTTAACCCGCCGTTTTATTTTAACTTTTTTGCTTTATATATCGTTTATTCGTTGGTTTCTTGTTTGCTTTGTTCTTTGTTTTGCGAATTTTGTTTTTCTTTGGGTGCGATAAGTTTAACAAGCGGCGTTGCAAACACCAGTATCGCCGCAACGATTGCGCCCGTAAACGCCTGCAGACATTGGAAGGGTAGTTTTAACATTGCCGTTTCCGGTGTGGAATAGATAAACGCTCTGCCGATCGTGTAACCGGATACCATAATGATTACGCCGACCAAAAGGGCGACGATCGCACGCCATAAAACGGGCTTTTCGTTTTTGCCCGCACCCGCAATAAGCGAGATTGCAACCGCTTGCAAACCGTGCGTTACGAGCGACACGAACATCGGCGTGGGGTAAAAGAAGAAATCGCCCAAAAACGAGCCGACGCCGCCGACTATGAACGCCGATAACGGATCCAATACGAGCGCAGCCGTGCAAATTATTATATCGTTAATGTATAAATGCCCGCCCGGCACGGGTATACTGAATATGCTCGAACTAAAAATTACATTCAGCGCAAGAAATACCGCCGTAAAACATATCTTTTTTGTTGTAAAACGCATTTTTATCTTTCCTTTTTTGCTTGACCTGATTTTTATTATATGTTATCATACTTTTGATAATAATAAAATAGCCAATTCGATTATTTTTTTTAATACCAGTTAAAATGAAAAAATACGTTTACGTTTACGAAAAAATCAAAAACGAGATTGTCGGGCACAAATTCGCATTCGGGGCAAAACTTCCGTCAAAGCGCGATTTCGCCGAAAATCTCTCGGTCAGCGTCATAACCGTGGAGCAAGCGTTAGACTTGCTTATTTGCGAAGGGTACGTTAAAGCCAAACAGCGCAGCGGATATTTTGTCTGTTATCGGGACGATCTTTACGGCAAAACACGGGCAGACAGCGAGGAAAACACGCGGTTATCGGCTGCAGGTTCGCAAATTCAAGCACAAAAAAATGCGTTTTGCGGGCATGACGCACAAAACAAGTTTTATTTTCCGCTTACGGCTTATGCGACCGCCGTGCGAAAAATACTCGGCTATAAAAATCTTACCGAAAAATCGCCCAACGCGGGGATTTTTGAATTACGCCAAGCCATAGCCGATTATCTGTTCAGAAACCGCGGAATCAACGTTGACGCGCGTCGAATAATTATCGGTGCGGGGGCGGAATATCTGTACGGAACTCTCGCCGAAATATTAAAGGATAGGGTTTTCGCCATAGAAAATCCTTGTTACGACAAGATAAAAAAGGTATATTCTTCGCGAAATATAAAATTTGAGAGTTTAACACTTGCCGATAACGGAATTCCGTCCGACGCTTTAATCGCAAGTCGGGCGAGCGTGCTGCATATCACGCCGTTTCAAAGTTTTCCGACGGGCGTTACGATAGATATATCCAAAAAGAGAGAATACATCGATTTCGCCGAAAAGCGCGGCGGGTTCGTCATAGAGGATGATTACGCGTCCGAGTTTTCTATTACTTCTAAAATATCGGACACTCTCTTTTCGCTGGATAATTTCGACCGTGTGATTTATTTAAACAGTTTTTCAAAAACAATTTTTCCGTCCATAAGGGCGGCGTATGTCGTACTGCCGTCAAGGCTTATAAGCGACTATGATAAATATGCAGGTTTTTATTCCTGCCCCGTGCCCGTTCTCGAACAATTAGTTATCGCCGAAATCCTGAATAACGGCAGTTTCGAACGGCATATCAATAAGGTAAGGCGGCAATATAAAGAAATGCAAAAATAGCGGTTTACCGCAATAATCGGCTTATAGCCCGGCTTTTTAAAAATTATAAAATAAGCAAAAATACGACGATTTATAGCGATAACCGCGCTATAGACCGACTTTTTAACCAAAAGAGGTAAATTTATGGATATTTTACATGCAATAAAGGTAAGACACTCGGTACGCGCATATCTCGATAAAAAAATAGAGGGCGAAACACTCGCCGCATTACAAAACAAAATCAAAGAACTCAACGCCGAAAGCGGGTTGAATATTCAACTTGCATTAAACGAAGAAAAAGCGTTCGGCGGGTTGATGGCGCACTACGGCAAATTCAGTAACGTAAAGAATTATTTCGCTATGGTCGGCGATAAAAACGCCGCCGAAAAAATCGGCTATTTCGGTGAAAAACTCGTGCTGTTTGCTCAAACGCTCGGGTTTAACACTTGCTGGGTTGCGTTGACGTATTCAAAAATTAAGTCGGCTTACAAGGTCAAAAAAGGCGAAAAACTGCACGTAGTAATCGCTTGTGGCTTCGGCGAAACGCAGGGCAAGCCGCACAAAAGCAAGCCCGCCCAAGCAGTTAGCAACATTGCCGAAAACTCACCCGAATGGTTTAAAAACGGAGTAACAGCGGCACTGCTTGCGCCCACCGCGCTCAATCAGCAAAAATTTTATTTTACTTTAATCGGCGATAAGGTTGAAGCAGAAACAAAATTCGGTGCATGTACAAAAATCGATCTCGGCATCGCAAAATATCATTTCGAACTCGGAGCAAACAAAAAAATATTCGATTTATAGCCAAACGATAAAAAAGCATGATAAAAGACCGCCGTTTTGCGATATAATCACAAACAAGCGGTCTTATTTTCTGCCTATTTTTCTATTTTCTTTACATACGCTCTGCGGCGTTTATGCTGAATATAATCGAAATATTTCCATTGTGCCTGAATGGGATAATTCTCTTCCAGCATAAGATTGGTTTCGCAATATTCGATATCTTTTCTGAGCATCAGTTCGATCAGTCCGTCTATAACGATACTGTTTACACCAAGGTTTTTATAACCCGGAAGTACGGCTATAAGCCCGAGATCGAGATGTTTGGGGTTAGCTACGACCTTTAAAAGTTTAGCGAGCGTTGCAGGGTAAAGTTTGCCGTTACTGCCTTTCAGCGCGTCGCCTATTGCGGGGAAGCACAACCCGAACGCAACCACGTTATCGTCTTTATCCAGTACCACGCCGACGTAATCGAGTTTAATTATAAGATTAAACTGATCTATCATCTGCTTTTTCATGCGGTCGGTAAAAGGCACGGTTCCGTAAATATCTTTGTACCCTTCGTCCAGAACATGGAAAATGCCGTCTTTGTACTTATTTATAAATTCGTGTATGTTTTTACACTCGGGCATATGTAAACCGTATCTTTCAAGCACGCGCTCTTTTATGCGTCTAACGCGCTCGTTTCTTTCCTTCGGTTTAAAAATACGGTATTCGATCCAGTCAACCTCTTTTTTAAGTCCTACCGATTCCACAAGTTTGGGGTAGTAATCAAAATTGTACTGTTCTTCAAAAGTATTGGTTTCGTCAAACCCTTCTATCAAAAGCCCTTCGCGCTCCAGATCGGAATAACCGAGCGGTCCGCAGATAATATCGCACCCGCGCTTTACCGCCCACGTTTCGACCGCATTAAACAGCGCTGCGGCAACATTTTCGTCGTCTATTGAGTCGAATCTCGTAAATCTTACGCGGTTTTCGCCTGTTTTTGCGTTGGATGCTTTCTGAATTATGCCCTGAATACGACCTACGTGTTTATCGCCGTCATACGCATTGAAAAATACGCTTTCACAGGTATCGAAGTAAACGTTTTTCTTGCTGAATATCAATTTTTCGTCATTGTAAATCGGGGGAGTATAGCAGGGATTTCCTTTATAAAGCGAATAAGGGAAATCAAGAAATCTCTTCCGCTCGTTATTATTGTTTACTTCTACAATCGTTATCATTTCTTTCCTTTCTCCGCGCCAACCCGATTTAAAAGGCGCGCGGCATATACTACGGCAAACGTTTCTATCCAAGTATACCATATTTTATCGGCAATGTAAAGTTATTTTATTTATTAACGCACACAGCACAACAATTTTTACACATTTATCACTTTTTCAGCCGCATCTTGTTAAATCGATCTGTAAAATATAAAGTCTTATTAAAAAATACCGAATTTGCTCCAAATAATACAATTTTTTTGTATTAACCGGAGCAAATAAGGCAAAATATGATTGATTTTTGAATTAGACTGTTGTATAATTCTATCAAACGGAGATAAGTATGATTGTAACGACGCAGCAATTAAAGGAAAAATATCGCGATTATTCAAATCCGATAGCAAAAATAAACAGAGAAATAAAGCAGGAAAAGTTATTTCCGCTTGTGCGCGGTGTGTACGAAACAAACCCGAGCGCGCAAGGGTTTATGCTTGCGCAGTTTATTTACGGACCGTCTTATTTATCGTTTGAATACGTTTTAAGCGTAAACGGGCTTATTCCCGAAGCCGTATACAATACTTTTACCTGCGCAACGTACAATAAAAGAAAAATAAAAACATATTTAAATAAATTCGGAACATACATCTATCGCGACGTTCCTAAGAGCGTTTTCGGGCTTGGTATATCGGCTGTTTCGGTCGATAACTATTCATACATTATCGCCTCGACAGAAAAAGCCTTGTGTGATAAACTGTATACGGTTTTGCCCGTGGCTAACAAAAAAGAATTGATCCGATTATTGTTTGAAGATTTAAGAATAGACGAAGAGGGGTTAAGTCGGCTTAATAAAGAAGATATTTTAAAACTCGCGCCGTTGTACCGCTCGGCAAACTTAAACTTTTTCGCCGAATTCATAAAAGAGGGAATGTAAATGCAACAAGTAATCGGACAAATGCTGTCGAAATATAAAACCGACAACGTAAGCGATAAAAAAAACGCCATAAAAGAGGTCGTTCAGGAGATAGTTCTTTGCGGGTTGTCACGCGGGGGCTTTTTTAAAGAAGCTGCGTTTTACGGCGGTACCGCACTGCGAATTTTTTACGGGTTGGACAGATTCAGCGAAGATCTCGATTTTTCGCTTATCGATCATAACAAAGATTTTGACCTGACAAAATATTTTTCGTATATCGAAAACGAAACAAAGTCGTCAGGTCTTAATTTCAGCGTAAGCGAAAAACAAAAATCGGTTGATTCAAACATAAAATCGGCGTTTTTAAAGGGTAATACCAAAGAAAGCATACTGACTTTTTATGAAAACGGCGACGACGCAAAATTTATAAGCAAAGACGAAGCTATAAAAATTAAATTCGAGGTCGATATAAATCCGCCGGTCGGCGCAACGTATGAAACTAAATTCGGTTTGTTACCCGCCCCGTATCAGGTAAGACTGTACGATATGCAATCGCTGTTCGCAGGCAAAATTCACGCCTGCCTGTGCCGAAATTGGAAATCGAGAGTAAAAGGCAGAGATTTTTACGATTATATCTTCTTTTTATCGCTCGGCGCAAAAGTAAACCTGAATAATTTAAGGGCGAAATTGGTTCAATCGGGCTTTATAGCCGCAAATTACGACCTGACTATAGAAAAACTTAGAGATTTGCTTGACGACAGGTTCGATAACCTCGACGTAAATCAGGCAAAGCAGGACGTTTTGCCTTTTGTTAAAGATAAAACAAAACTCGATATCTGGTCGGTTGATTTTTTTAAAGACATCACTAAAAACTTAAAAGGGCAGTGATCACCGCCCGGTAACAAAAAACGGAAGCAATGCAAGGTTTTCGTTTTTTTGTTACATTTACCGATATAAAAACCGCAGGCTGTTATAAAAACAACCTGCGGAATTTTTTTTAGTTGCAAACTTGCCGACGGCGGTTAACCGCGGGCAAATTCACTTATTTTCATTTACCGGGATAATCAGTCTTTTTTAGCAAGATTTTTGTACTTAGCAAGTCTTGCACCGTTTTCTTCTTCCGCTCTTTCAAAAAGTTCGGCGGCGAGTTCGGGCTGAGCTTTCTTAAGACTGGTGTATCTGGTTTCACCCATAAGGAAGTCCTGATAGCTTATTGTCGGATCCTTGCTGTCAAGCGTGAAGGGGTTACCTTCGGTAACAGCGGGGTTGTATCTGTAAAGGTGCCAGTACCCTGCTTCGACAGCCTTCTTTTCTTCGGCTTGCGAGTTGGTCATATTGATACCGTGGTTGATACAAGGCGCGTAGCAGATAACGAGCGACGGTCCGTTGTAGCTTTCGGCTTCGGTAATGGCGTTAAGGAATTGCTGTTTATTAGCGCCCATAGAACACTGAGCAACGTAAACGTAACCATAGCTCATAGCCATCATGCCGAGGTCTTTCTTCTTGATTCTCTTACCGCCTGCGGCAAATTTAGCAACCGAACCTGTCGGTGTGGACTTGGAAGCCTGTCCGCCGGTGTTGGAGTAAACTTCGGTGTCGAGAACGAGAACGTTTACGTCAACGTCCTGCGCGAGAACGTGATCGAGTCCGCCATAACCGATATCGTAAGCCCAACCGTCGCCGCCGATAATCCAGATGGATTTCTTAACGAGGCAGTCGCTCTGCGATTCGATTTCTTTAAGGAGCAGTTTGATTTCGCCACGGGTGTTCTTGATAGCTGCGGGCAGTTCGGTGATAACCGCTTTAGCGGCTTCTTTACTCTTTTCCGCATCGCCTCTGTTTTCAAGCCATTCGGTGAACGCTTTCTTAATTCTGCCCTTTGCGCCGATTTCGATAGCTTTTTCTATATCGGTGGCAAGTTTATCTCTTCTTGCTGCGTAAGCAAGATAGTAGCCGTAACCATGTTCGGCGTTATCTTCAAACAGCGAGTTCGCCCATGCAGGTCCGTGACCTTCCTTATTGGTGGTGTAGGGGCAAGTGGGCGCGCTGCCGCCGTAAATAGAAGAACAACCGGTAGCGTTGCTTATAAGCATTCTGTCGCCGAAGAGCTGAGTTACTACTTTGATGTACGGAGTTTCGCCGCAGCCCGCGCATGCGCCGGAGAATTCAAACAACGGCTTGCAGAATTGGCTGCCCTTTATACCGCTCTTCTTGAAGTTTGCGCTGACGTCAACTTCGGGAAGCTGTTCGCTGAATTCGTAGTTGGGAACTTCTTTAGCGGCAACCTGTTCGAACGGAACCATAGTGAGTGCGGTTTCCTTTGCGGGACATACGTTAGCGCATACGCCGCAGCCCATACAATCGAGGGGCGAAACTTGCATTCTGAATTCATAACCTTTAAGACCGATGCAGTCTTTGGTTTCAAATCCTTCGGGTTTCTCTGTGCCCTTGGCAACGAGAGCCGGTCTTAAGCAAGCGTGCGGGCAAACGAACGCACACTGGTTACACTGAATACATTTCTCTGCGTTCCAGACGGGAAGTTTGATAGCAACGCCGCGTTTTTCGTATTTGGTAGTTCCGGTGGGAACGGTACCGTCCGCGTTAAATGCGGAAGCGGGCAGCTTGTCGCCTTCGAGCGAGAGAATGGGGTGAAGAATATTTCTGAAATATTCGTTATCCGCAACTTCGAGAGCGGCTGCGCCTTCGGTAGCGGTTGCCCAAGAAGCGGGAATAGCGATTTCTTTAAGTTCGGAGGACGCTTTATCTATAGCGGCATAGTTCATGTTGACTACCGCGTCGCCCTTCTTGCCGTAGCTCTTCTTGACTGCCTGTTTCATATAGTCTTCGGCGTCGGTATAGGGCATAATGTCCTGATTGATATAGAAGAACGCCGCCTGCATTATAGCGTTTGTTCTTCCGCCGAGACCTATTTCGCCTGCAATCTTGATAGCGTCTATATTGTAAACCTTAGCGTGTTTCTGTGCGAGCATTCTCTTCATAGAAGCAGGCAGGTGTTTATCGAGTTCTTCAACGGTATTCCATGATGAGTTAAGCAGGAATTTACCGCCGTCTTTAAGGTCTTTGACCATATCGTAACGGAGTACGTAAGACGGGTTGTGGCAAGCGATAAAGTCCGCGGAGTCGATAAGGTAGGTAGACTGAATAGGCGTTTTACCGAAACGCAGATGCGATACGGTTATACCGCCGGACTTCTTGGAATCGTAGAAGAAGTAACCCTGAGCGTACATATCGGTGTGATCGCCGATGATCTTGATCGAGTTCTTGTTCGCGCCGACCGTACCGTCGGAACCCAGTCCGTAGAACTTGCAGCTGATGGTTCCTTCGGGAGCAGCGTCGTACTGCTTGGAGAAATCGAGCGAAGTATGGGTTATATCGTCGTAAATACCGACGGTGAAGTGATTCTTGGGTTTATCCTGTTCGAGGTTGTTATAAACGGCAAGTACCATAGAGGGGTTGAACTCTTTCGAACCGAGACCGTATCTTCCGCCGACGACCGTAATTCTCTTTCTCGCTTCGGAAAGAGCGGTGCAAACGTCGAGGTAAAGCGGTTCGCCGAGCGAGCCGGGTTCTTTGGTTCTGTCGAGCACTGCCATTTTCTTGACTGTTTTCGGAATAACTTTAAGAAACGCCTTAGTGCAGAACGGTCTGTAAAGTCTTACCTTGATAACGCCGTATTTATGACCTTCGACATTGAGTTTGTTTATGGTTTCTTCAACGCATTCCGCGCCGCTTCCCATAATAACTATTACGTTTTCCGCGTCGGGTGCGCCTACGTAATCGAACAAATGATAATCTCTTCCGGTAAGTTTGTTTACCTTGTCCATCATCTTTTGAACGATAGCGGGCGTTTCGTCGTAATATTTATTGGCGGCTTCCTTGTTCTGGAAGTAAATATCGGCGTTCTGCGCGGTACCTTTCTGAATGGGGTGTTCGGGGTTGAGCGCGCGTTTCTTGAAATCTTCTATATCTTTCATATCGACGAGCTGTTTCATTTCGTCGTAATCGAAAGCGTCTATCTTTTGAATTTCGTGGCTGGTTCTGAACCCGTCAAAGAAGTGCAGGAACGGAACTTTTGACTTCAATGTGGAAAGATGAGCGACGAGCGCAAGATCCATAGCTTCTTGTACGGAAGCGGAAGCGAGCATCGCAAAACCCGTCTGACGGCATGCCATAACGTCGGAATGATCGCCGAAAATGTTAAGGGCGTGTCCTGCAACCGCTCTCGCGCTGACGTGGAAAACGGTGGGGAGCAATTCGCCCGCTATTTTATACATGTTGGGGATCATAAGCAGTAAGCCCTGGCTTGCCGTGTAAGTTACGGTAAGCGCGCCTGCCGACAACGAGCCGTGAACGGCGCCTGCCGCACCGGCTTCTGATTGCATTTCTGCCATGCGCAGTTTCTGCCCGAACATGTTAAGTCTGCCTGCGGTAGCCCATTCGTCCGCGTACTCGGCCATAGGCGAGGACGGGGTTATCGGGTAGATTGCGGCAACTTCGGAAAAAGCATACGCTACGTGACTCGCGGCGGTATTGCCGTCAATAGTCATTTTCTTCATTGGATAAACCTCCGGTCTTAATGAAATTTGAATTATTTGTTTCTGTTTTTAAGCTAAAAAAGGTTTTAACACGATTTTCATAGATTTTTGCTTTCGTTTCGCAATATTCGGCGAAAATCATGCTTACCGTCTTTATGCTCACGTTTCACAATTATACAGCTATATACTCAATAAGTCAATAATAAATTAAACTTTTTGACACTTTTTAAACTTTTTTTATCGTTTTTTAACAAACTTTTTTGTGCAAAGTGTATTTTTTACAGCGGTTTTTTAAGTATTTTATTATATACTCTGGGATATATGCCGTCGGTTAAGGCATTTTTTTCTATTAACATAACGCAGCGTTCGCCGTCAACGCCGTCAAGTTCGTATTCTTGCACGGCGATAAGTTTCGCGCCTAATTTTTCGGCTGCGCGTGCCGCGTCGGCAATCTCTTTTTCGGAATAATTTTTATAAAACACGGCTTTGCCGCCCGTTTTTAAATAGGGAATAGTCAGTTCGCACAAGACCGAAGAACCGGCAACGGCTCTTGCCGTGACCGCGTCGAATTTACCTTTAAAATTTTGCGGCAGCTCTTCCGCACGCGAGTTCATAACGGTAAAATCCTCGAAATCGAGAAGTTTACCCGCCTCTTTCAAAAAATTGCACTTTTTCGCGTTGGACTCCGCAAGTGTAAATTTTAAGTCCGGGCGGCAAATTTTTAAGGGTATCGAGGGGAACCCTCCGCCCGAACCGATTTCCAGAACGTTCGCCCCCTCGGAAAAGTTATCCACACCCGCTAAAACGTCCGCAAAGTGTTTTAAGTAAACGCCGTCCCGATCGGTTATCGCCGTTATGTTGAATTTTTTATTGGATTCGAGCAAAAAATCGCAGAATGTCTTAAATTTTTCTTTTTTTACGCTATCTGAAAGCGGCAAACCGTCAAAACTTATAATCATACGCGAATTATAACATAAACTAAAATCGATTGCAAGCGTAAAGATAAATTTGCATTAAATCACATTTCCCGAATTTATACACTGTTATCCACGTGGACAACCTGTGGAAATGTGGATATCTTTCCGACATTTTTCGCATATTCTCAAAATTATAATCAAGCAGCGTTAAAATGTCGTTTTTGTGTCGGAATTTGATTGATTTATTATTAAATATATTATATAATAAATATGTTCGGATTAAGCGGTGCATGCGGAAGCGGCAAAATTTTAAAAATTGTTTTTTGTTGAAGAGTTATCCACATAAAAAACGGTTGTCCACAAAGATAATCAGGCTTTTCCACAACGAATTCCACAAAAGATAAAACGTAAAAATCGGCATTTTATATTGTATAATTGCAGATTTACACATTTCAACCGAACACTATTACTTATACAATTAAGAATAAAAAATAATATTACCATTCATCGGAGGCGAAATGAAGACCATAGTCAAGGCGATTGAACTTTCCAATGCCGTTACGAAAGTCGTCAAAGCAATAAGCGGCAAAGGGCAGAACCCCGTGCTCGAATGTATAAAACTTACCTGCAAGGGCGATAACCTCACGCTGCTTGCTACCGATACCGAAATTTCGATAGAAAAAACAATACCCGCCGAAACCTTTATGGAAGGCGAAACGCTGGTAAACGGTAAAATCTTTTACGATTTCATTAAAAAACTCGAAGCCGAAGACGAACTCGAGCTTTATCTCGAGGGAACAAGGCTTAAAATAACGTACAGTTCGTCTTTCGGCTATATAAACGCGCTCGCAGCCGACGATTTTCCGATGGTGAGAAAGGATCTTAAAGAAAACTCTTTCTCCATGTTGCAAAAAGATTTTAAAGATCTCGTATCGCGCACGGCGTTTTGTTGTCTGCAGGACGACAGCAGACCTATTTTAAAAGGTTGTCTTATAGAAGCCGACGGCGATATGATTAACTGCGTCGCTTTGGACGGGTTCCGTTTAGCGTTCTGCAAGCAGCCGTATAAATCGCTCAGCGGCACGATCAAAGCGATCGTTCCGTCGCGCGCGCTCAACGAACTGTTAAGACTGCTCGATAAAGACGAAGATACCGTAACGATTTTCATTCAGGACGGCAAACTTATGGTCGAGGTATTCAACACAATCTTAACTGCAAGACTGTTAGAGGGTGAATATATCGATTATCGCCATATCATCCCCGATAAATTCGTTACCGAGTTTATGGCGAACAAGATTATTTTCGAAAACGCCGTTTCGCGCGCAGCCGTCGTTGCAAAAGCCATGACCAACAACATGGTTGTATTCGACGTGAAAGAGGATTCGCTCAACGTTTCGTCGTCCACGGATATCGGTACGGTTAACGAAAACGTGCTTATAGAACTTCACGGCAAGGACGTAACCATTGCGTTCAACAGTCGTTACATTCTCGACTGCATGCATGCGATAAACGACGATTTTGTGATTTTCTCGCTTAACTCGCCCATCGCGCCGTGTATCATCACCCCGCATAACGAAACCGAAAACAGCCTGTATCTCGTTCTGCCTATCCGCATGAATTAAACGGTCGGTTAAAAGCGGGTAATACCGGTAGAAATATAATTTTATAGTGCGTTTTGCCATAATTTGCGTACTATACCGTGGTATAACGGTTTATAAAGCGGTAAATAATTCAATAAAGCGAAAAAAGCGTTGACAAAAGGCATACAAATCAATAAAATAGAAAAAGCGTTTAACTTATAAAGTTAGCAATCGGAGGAAATATACAATGAAAAGAACTTATCAACCCAAGAAAAGACAGAGAAGCAAAGTACACGGCTTCAGAAAAAGAATGGCTACCAAGAACGGAAGAAACGTTCTCAAGAGAAGAAGAGCTAAAGGTCGTCATAAACTTTCCGCATAAAAAAGTCGGATAATTTTTTGTAAAGCGATGCTTTCGTGAGCGGTGTTTAAGTGGATATAAGATTAAAAAAACGCAGCGATTTCGACAAGGTGTTTAAAAAAGGTAAAAGAATATATTCTAAAAGCCTTATGATCGTTTACGTTCCCGCAAAAGAAACAAAAATCGGTCTTTCCGTCAGCAAAAAGAACGGCGGCGCCGTCGTAAGAAACAGAATCAAACGTCTGCTTCGCGCCGTGTTCCGCGGCTTTATGGGGAATATAAACGGTTGTTACCATATCGTTGCCGTGCCGAGGATTGCGGACGACTATTCGTTTGCCGTCTTCGATCGTGACGTCCGCTACATGCTTACGAAAGAAAATTTGCTTAACGGTTCCGACGATGAAAAGTAAAAAAATCACTTTTTACGGTAGTTTTCGCTGCCGGGAGGTGTAACCGATTGTCAAAAAGCGGGTTTTGTCTTGCTTTTTACGATAAATGTGGTTATATTGTTTTGTCGGGCGGAATATGTCCGCGCGGAGGCTGTAATTTATGTCACCGATTAACCGATTTTGCATTTTTTTATTAAGACTCTATAAAAAATACCTGTCTAAAGGCTTGAATAGCGGTTGTATTTTTACGCCTACATGCAGTGTTTACGCCATGGAAGCGTTGGGAAAATATAACTTTTTCAAAGCCTTTTATTTAATTATTACACGCATTTTGCGTTGTAATTCTTTAAACCCCGGCGGTTATGATCCGCCCGATGATCCGCAGGTTAAAAAATGGCTGTACTAAGCCGATTTCGCGTTTATTTTTTACGCTTGGATTTAAACCGAATTAAAAAGTAAGAGACCGTTACTTTTTGCGGATATGTAAGTTGTGTTATACGTATAACTTTTATAAAAAATTATAAAAAACACGGCGCACTTTTGTGGTATAAATAATATATTTTGCGAGATAAAATAATAAAAAAGGGTAAAACATATACTTTTTTTCGTGTTTTTTGCGTATCTATTATTGCATAGTTGTTGTAATGCGGTAAAGTAGTAGTTATTATTTTATATAAAACGGTAAAAAAATTAGATTTTTTATCTCTTACATAGCGGTTGTTTTATAACCTGTTATAAAAGTAAGAGTTTTTATTAGCGAGTAAACCGCAATATGGCGGTTAAGGTAAATGTAAACCGCAGTTATTCAGGAGAAAAATGAATTTTTCTAATCTTCTTATGGTGGTCGATACCATCACTAAAATAACAAACGAAGTTCATCTCGATTGGCTGGGTAAAATAATTCAGTCGCTTATCGAGGGGTGCGGCAGTATCGGCGTGGGAATTATAGTCTTTACGCTGATATTAAAGCTTATCACGCTTCCGTTTGATATCTTTTCGCGCGTGTCAACCAAAAAGAATGCGCTCAGAATGGAAAAAATGCGCCCTGAGCTTGAAAAACTTCAACGCCAGTACGCAAACAACAGTCAGTTATATCAGAAGAAAATGCAGGATCTGTACAAGCAAAACGGTTACAGCCCGTTCGCTGCTTGTCTGCCTACGCTGCTGAACCTTGTTATCTTTATAATCGTAATCGGTCAGTTTTCAACTTATTCGAACTACGCCAATTTTGAAGTTTTCTGCAAAATGAGCGAGGCTTACGAAACGGCTGTCGATGCTTACGACGAAACAAATCAGACGGAATATATTATCAGGGTAAAAGACGAAAACGGCGCGGAAACAAAAAACTTCAATCTTGTTTATTTTGCCGAGCGCGACGACGAAATCAAGAGTTTTGGTTTCGACATGACTGAAAACAACAAATACGACGCGACTTTTACTTATTCGGATAAAACAGACAACACAAAACTCAAATTGCTTTACGACGAGTTAAAGAAAGGTAAAGACGGACGACTTGCGGAATACGCCGAGTCCGACGTTATTACCGAAGAGGGCGGCAATTATAAAATCAATTCGGAAAAAACCGATGACGAAACGATACGAAGCCTTTGCATGGAGATCGTAAACAGTGCAGCTTCCGATTTTATTCAGGCGAATATCAAAAAGGCGGGGCAGGTAGCCGCAGCCGAAGAATATCGTCAGCACGATTTATCATTCCTCTGGGTAAAGAACATCTGGTCGCAGGATTTACCGTGGGAGCACCCGATAAAATCTTCGTTTGCGAGTTATAATTTCGTAACCGACGCAGGCTGTATCGCAAGCTGCAAAGCGCAGTGTTCGGGTAGCAGCAGTAAAATTAACAGCGTCACCGAAGAAAATTATCAGGAACTCACTGCAGGACTGGAAAAAGAAAAGAAAGAACCTAACGGATATCTGATTCTCGTAGTTTTGTCGATCGGAGCGATGCTCTTGTCTCAGATAATAATGAACAAGATGAATAAGTCGCAGATGGAACTTTCCACCGTGGACGGCGAAAACGGCACTTCGGCAATGACGCAAAAAATGATGACGTGGATGATGCCGGTTATGTTCGGTTTCTTCTCGTTTATGTATACCGCTTCGTTCTCTATATACATGGTCGTAAGTTCTGTGTTCAGTCTGTTATCCACAATGCTTATCAATTTCCTTGTGGAAAAAGGTTTCGAGCGTCAGGCTGCTAAAGAAGCGCACGAGCTCGAACTTAAACGTACGGGTAGAATCAAAGAGCTTGAAGAAAGCAAAAACAGCAAAAAGAAAAAATAGTTAACGGCATATAATATAACGGCGCGGCGGCGCAAGATCGGTAATAGATGTGTAACCGCTTTATAAAATGCAGAAAAAGTAAAAAAGTAAAGCAAAGAAGACGCGCCGTCGGAGTATTGAATAACAAAAAGCGCGAGAAAGCGCATTAAGGAGCTGATAAAATGGAAAAAATCGAAAAATGCGGCAAGACGATAGAAGAAGCCGTGCAGTTGGGGGCTGAAGAGCTCGGGTTGAGTGTCGAAGAGGTTGAATATGAGGTAATCGAAGAACCTCAGAAAGGCGGATTGTTTAAAAAGACTGTTCCGGCAAAAGTGCTTGTATGGAAAAAACTTACCGATTCGGGGCGTGCCGTCGAATTTCTTAAAACACTGTTTGAAATGATCAATGTTCCGGTTGTAACCGAAGTTACCCGTGACGACGACAAAATCTGCATTAACTTAACGTCCACTAACTCGCAGTTCTTAATCGGTTACAGGGGCGAACTGCTCGACGCGTTGCAGTGCTTAGCCGGCGCTGTTGCAAACATCGGCAGAGAGGATTACAAGCGCGTTGTGGTCGATTGCGAAGAATATCGCGAAAAACGCGAAAACACTCTTAACGAACTTGCCGAAAAACTTGCTAACAAAGCGGTCAGAACGGGCAGAAAGATTCAGCTCGAACCGATGAATCCGTTTGAAAGACGTATCATTCATACCGCTCTTGCAGAAAGCACCGAGGTTAAAACCGAATCGGAAGGTAAAGAACCTAACCGTTATATCGTGATTATTCCTAACGAATTGCGTGACGACAGACCGATTATGGCGGCAAGAGGTTACAACAACGGCAAACAGGACTATAAACGCGATGACAGACGCGGCGGTTATTCCCGCGGCGGTTACGATAAACGCACTTTCCGCGGCGGCAAAACCAAAGGCGACGACAGACGCGGCGGTTATTCTCGCGGCGGTTACCGCAATGATAAACGCGGCGGCACAACCACCATTTACGGTAAACCTAAGGAAAAAGGTAATATTACCTCTTTCGGCACGTTTATAGGTAACAGCAAAAAGGACTAAAAAGAATTAAATAAACAATCGAATGCCGGGGTAAACAACCTTGGCATTTTTTTTGGCTAAAAAAAACAGATGGCTTTTAACCACCTGTTTATACCGATTTGATTTTAAGACGTTATCTTGCGAAGTGAGTGTGTTTTGCCACCCATTTTCTCATTTTAATATCGAGCCAGAAGCCGTAAATGCCTATAGTGATAATGGTGAGTAAAAACCATTTGATGTAGTTACCGAACAGTTGTAATGCGGTGCCGTCAAACATAAGTCTTCTGCCGTCGACAACAGTGTGTTTTGCTTTCCAGTTTTCAATCATGCATACGGCCCACGGAACGCAAATTCCCAGCGTTACAGCCGAAATCAGCGCGCCGACGATTTTCCAACCGAGCAGTTGCAACAATCCGCCGTCAAAAAAGCTTTCGTTTGCGGCGGGGGTGTTTTTTTCATCCATAGTGTTTCTCCTTTTTTGCGATTTTTCGCTTGTGTTTATTATAAGCTATAAGCGATTGTTTGTCAATGACTAACCAATAAAAATAATGTATAAACCTGAAAAAGATAGCAAAAAGTTGTTTTTTATGATAAAGTAGTGGGTTAGCTAATTTTTGATAAAAAGATTAATTAAGAGTAATTTAATTTTGTCATATAGATATTGACTTTGAAGCATCTTATAATAAAATACAATCAAATCGTAAAATAAGTTTGTAACAACACTGCGGAAATCAGCATCTAAACTTATTGAGTGGTGAAAACTTTATTGAAGACATTTGTTAATGTACGTATTAAAAGTGTAGATGGGGGGGTTAATGTTGTAGATCTGAAAAATTATAATAAAAAAAATAAAATATTTTCCATAAAAAACTAAAAATGACAACAAAAAACAAACAAAATATACTTAGAGGTGATATAATGGGGGCCGGAGGAGTACCTAATCGGACAATTGAACGAATAGATGGAAGAAGTGGTGATTTACCAATTAAAGGAGCAAAGCCAAATTCTAGATATGATTTATATGTAAATGGTGAAAAAATACAAAGTAGATGGTTTGATTCAGAAGGTAAAGTAATAAGGAATAGGGATTTTTATCATCAAAATGCACAAAAAAATCATAAGTTTCCACATGATCATAACTGGGTATGGGTTAAGGAAAAAGCGGAAAGAATACGTGAGAATTTAATCCCTGATTATGATTTATTTAATTGATAAATACAACAAAACAACCAAACAAGATAAGGGCGGTGAAATATGACGAAAGAATTAAGCGATTACGAAATGGAAAAGCAAAAGAAAAAGCAATTACTTGTCAGAAATGAATATTTATATCAGGGAAAGTCAGCAGGAAAATATGATTTTCCCGTTATAAGAAAGCAAAATATCGATATAGAAAAGATAAAATTTTTAAGTTATTCGGACGCAAAAAAGAATGATAACGAAAACAAGGACAAAACAATTCATTTTTTTACATACGATTGGAAGTTTGAAAAGGTATATTCAAACCCAGAAGAAGAGTTGGAAAAACTCGGTCAATATTTTTGTTTGCTCAGCCCCGATTTCAGTATATTCGAGAATATGCCGAAAGCATTGCAGATAGAGAGTATTTTTAAAAATCGTTGGTGCGGGGCGTATTGGCAAAGCAAAAATTTAAAAGTTATCCCTACGGTGAGTTGGGGTGACGAAAGCACTTTCGATTTTTGTTTTGACGGAATAGAAAAGGGCTCGATAGTGGCTGTAAGCACTTATTACAGAGAGAATTGCGAAGAGGAGTTTATGCTCGGTTATAACGAGATGATAAAGCGTATTCAGCCCGAAACTGTGCTTTGCTATGACGAACCGTTTAAGGCGATGACCGGCAATGTAAAGGAGTTTTTACCCACGACTTACGAATGGACTAAAAATTTAGATTGGAAAGACTTAATTCAGTTCAAGTGGGAAAAACAGCACAGAAACGTTTCGGGATTAAACCCTAAAGATTTTAAATTCTTCGATTATGATGATCCATATGTAAAAGATCAGATGGTAAAATGTTCCATTTGCGGCTCAATAGCTTTGCAGGATCAATATGGCAACGGCGAATGTCCGCATTGCGGCTGGCGGTTCAGTGCTGATGAAGAAACGGTAGAAAAGCAAAGCGGTATTAGTTACCCTATGCTTGTAACGCCGACGACCGCGCGTGAGCAATACAAAAAAGGTTTGCCGTTTAAAGCTACTTTTAAAGAGTTTGTGAACGGCTTATATTTTTACAGCGAAATGCTTTTTGAGTACAATAACGTTATTTACGAGGTGTTCTTTAAAAAGGATAACGTAATAGTGCTTTGCTCGGAGAGTATACAGCAGGAATATAGTTCCCGGCAGGACTTTGAAAATAACGCCAACATAAACGGAGTTTTACTCAAAGATTTATGGGATAAAGTCAAGAATCCGTCTTTTATGTATTGCGGGTAAAAAAGATTTTGTTCGGCGTGCGTACTTTGCGCACTCGTTATGCTTTTACGCTTATATATAACTCGCAAAAAATATCGTATTTCGCTGATTTTTTAACGCTTAAAAATAGACAAAACTACTATAATATTGTATAATGGTAAAAACGAGAGAGGCGCTTTGTATGGACATTCGGTATAAAAGAGTATTACTTAAAATCAGCGGAGAGGCTTTAGCAGGTGAAAAAGGTAAGGGGTATGATCCCGAAACGCTTGCGCGCGTTGCCGCACAGATTGCCGGCGCGGCGAAAGCCGGCGCGGAAATCGGTATAGTGGTCGGCGGCGGAAACTTCTGGCGCGGCAGGGAATCGCTCCCGATAGACAGGACTACCTCCGATTATATGGGTATGCTCGCTACCGTAATGAACGCAATGTGTCTTTGCGAAAGTATAGAAAAATTCGGCGTTAAATCGTGCGTTCAGACCTCTTTCGCAATCGAACATATCGCCGCTCCGTACAACAAGCGCGAAGCGGATGATCTCTTGAAGTCGGGTACGGTTGTAGTATTCGGCGGCGGAACGGGTTGCCCGTTCTTCTCTACCGATACAACGGCTGCTCTTCGCGCGGCGGAGATCGGCGCTGATATGCTGTT
>CAKQKA010000003.1 GCA_934247855.1 uncultured Clostridia bacterium
CGCAGTTTATTGTTTTTGTCCGAGAATTCGTCGAGTTTTGCCTGCTCGCGGTTGAAAGCCTGAATGATCTTTATACCCGATAAATTTTCCGAAAGGAAGGTGTTTATATCGGTAGTTCCGTCGCGGACGGCGCGGTACGCCTTGCGCGAAAACTTGCGGAATATCAGGGTAAACAACACGATGAACGGCACGAAACAGGTAATCATAAGCGCAAGTTCGTAGTTAAGCGCGACCATCGCCACGAACACGCAGATTACCATAAAGAAATTTTTGGCAAGGTTCACAAGCACGCCCACGAACAAATGCGAAATGGCGTTTGTATCGCTTGTAATTCGCGAAACCAGCTTGCCGACGGGCAGTTTGTGAAGTTGCTCGTGCGAAAGGCTTTCGATTTTTTTGAATAAATCGTTTCTTAAATCGCTGAGTATCTTTTGCCCGGTTCTTTGCAGTATTATCGATTGCGCATACGTTGCTGCGAGCGACAGCAGTAAAATCGATATATAAACGGCGAGCCTTATGTACAGCGCGGGCAGTTCGAAATCCGATTTTACAAGGTCCTCGATATTGCCGATGAGTAGCGGCGATATAACCCCGTACGAAACCGAAACGAGCATTAAAAACAGCACCGCCAAAAAGTTTTTGCCATATGGCTTTGCGTAGCCAAGCAGTCTTTTCATTATCTCGGTGTCTTTCAGCGTGCGGTCGAAACCTATGGCTTCTTTTTTATTTTTCATCAGCGCATAGGCGATTATGAATGCTGCCGAGAACAAGCTGACTATTGCACCCGCAACGAGCAGGGGAAAATATTCACGCATTTAAACCTTCCTCCTCGTCGATTTTTTGCAGTTTTACCGTTTCGGCGTATTGCGGGCAAGTTGCAAGCAGCTCGTCATGCGTGCCGGAGCGCAGCACTTTGCCGTTTTCAAGGTAAACTATCATATCCGCACCCGCTATGGTGGAGATTCTGTGCGAAAGCAAAATAGTGGTTTTGTCGCGCCGTACGCTTTCAAGATTTTTCAAAAACGTATGCTCGGTGTCGGTGTCCACCGCGGAGAGCGAATCGTCAAGAATAAGTACGGCTGCGTTTTTAAGCAGCGCGCGCGCAATGGAAATTCTTTGCTTTTGCCCGCCGGAAACGGTTACGCCGCGTTCGCCTAAAACGGTGTCGTATCCTTCGGTAAATTCCGAAATGTCATCGTTTACCACCGAAAGCGTTGCCGCCCGTATAATCTCTTCGCGCGTAAAATTGCCCGTAGAAAAGGCGATATTGTTGGCGATCGTATCGCTGAACAAAAAATTATCCTGCGGAACGTACGCCACGTTTGCCCGTACCGACTTAACCGTCAGCACGTTCACGTCCTTGCCGTCGATAAACATACGTCCGTCGGGAATTTCGTACAAGCGCAGAATAAGGTCGGCGATCGTGGTTTTGCCTGCGCCCGTGCGCCCGGTAATGCCCACCATGCTGCCCGCGGGGATTTTGAAACTGACGTTTTCGAGTACGGGCGCGTCGCCGTCCGGGTAAGCGAACGTGAGATTTTTAAATTCGATTTCGCCTCTCGCTTGGTTAAGGTCGACTGCGCCGTCTTTGTCCTTTATAATGTGGTTTTCGTCGAGCAGTTTGCTTACGCGCGCCAGTGAGGCTTTCCCGCGGGAGTGCATGTCGATAAGCTCGGAAAGCGCGATTATCGGCCAGACGATAGAGGTAAAATAGCCGAGAAATTCCACAAGCTGACCGGCGTCGAATGTTTTGTTATACACGAGATAACCGCCGTAACCGATTATTACGCAGACTACCGATTCCACGAATAAGTCTACGAAAATGTTCAGCGTGGCCGAAAGTTTTGCGTATTCCACGTTAATTTCTTCGTTTTCTTTGTTGAGCTTTTTAAAACGCAGCAGTTCTTTGCCTTCTTTTACGAACGCTTTTATTACCGAAAGCCCCGAAAAACTCTCCTGCGCAAAGTCGGACAGCCGCGAGTATTTTTGCTGACGCTTATCCCATTTTTCAGAAATGCTTTTGCCTATCGTAACGCCGCAAATAAACAAAAATACCATCGGCACAAGAGAGAAAAGGGTGAGATAAATATTCATTCTTGCCATTTTTATTATGGCAAGCACTCCTATCAGCATTGCGTCCACAAACATTAGAATGCCCGAACCGAAGCAGTCTTCCAGCGTTTCGAGGTCGTTCGTGTAGTAAGCCATAAGGTCGCCGACTTTGTTCACCTGATAGAACTCCTGCGAAAGATCTTTGCATTTGTCGAAGAGCCTTTTTCGAAGGTCGGATACCATTCGTATGGAGGAACCGAACAGACAAATACGCCACAAAAATCGCCCCGCAACGAGTACGAGAATAATCGTAAGCATCGGCAAACAAATTTTGTCAAGCAGGTAGTCGAGCGTAAAATTTTCTATTTTGCCGTTCAGCGCGTTTACCACAATGCGATAAATTTCGGGTATTTTCAGCTGAAAATAGTCCACGAGCGCAAGTGCCATAGCGCCAAGAAGAAGCATATGAAGATAGCGCAGGTAATATCTGTTTATGTGTTTTCCGAAAATCATAAAGCCTCCTTTGTGCGTTAAAATCAGTACGTATTTCCGACAAAATCGCTTAATTGTTGCGGTTTGTTCTATCGAAGTAGAGAATACCCAGGTATTTTGTGTATTATATATGATGAATTACAGAGTGTCAAGAAATATCCGTGTGAAAACACAGTTTTGCGTATTTTTTGCTCTTTTATTGACAAACTTCGCGGAAGTAACTATAATAATAAAAAAAATGTCAGGAAAAATGTCGTTTGCTGCGTATTATTGTTGTCCTGCATGCGGATAAACGATGTAAGAGCAAGCGCAGAAGGTAAATTATGGGCGAGGGCGAATTAGCGTACAAGAGATATATCGATGGCGACGACTCGTCTTTTGAAGAGGTCGTCCGCATTTATCGTGCCGAAGTAACCGCTTATGCGCTTAGCATCGTACGCAACAGGTTTGCTGCGGAGGACGTTGCCGCCGACGTGTTTTGTTACGTCGTGTGTCACAAGAAAAAGTATAATTTTTCCGTTCCGCTCAAATATTATTTGCTTATGATTTGTAAGTCGCGCGCGCTCGATTATTATCGTAAAGAGAAAAAGTATTTACCGCTCGACGAGGCGATAAATGCCGGAACCGAACGTGACAACGTGGTTGAAATAATCGTTAAAGACGAACGCAAAAGTGCCGTTTATCGTGCTATAGGCGGACTTCCTGCCGAAATGCGCTCGGCTGTTTACCTCTTTTACTTTGAAGAAATGAGTTACGACGACGTTGCGAAAGTAATGAAGATAAACAAAAAGAAAGTCGATAATTTGCTGTATGCGGCAAAACAAAAATTAAAAAAGGAGCTGTGCGATTTATGAAAAAGGACAAGATGACGCCAACGAATACGGATGCAAAGATTTTGTCCGACGGTGAATTTGCCGCCGAGGTTTTTGCGCGCGCAAAACGTAAGAAAGCTGCTTTTCGTAAAAAGGTCGCAGGTGCAATAGCGACCGTGTGCGCGGCATGTTTTGTTTTTACGGGTATCGGTATAGGCATAAGTTCGGCGGCGGGCGGCAATAAAGCCGATGCTGCGCCGGGCAGGCATGACGATAATTTTATTTCGGGTTATAACGATTACGCCATAGTAGACGGAAATTACGTTTTCTTACAGCCCGAAGAGAGCAAACGGTTAAGGGCGATTATCGACGCGGCTTCAAAAAACGGCGAAAGTATAGTAGAGAACGGTGTAAACGACGACTATTGTTTTGCCGTTATGATCGACGGCGTTCGGTATATGTTTTTTAAAGACGGAGTGTCTTTTAAAAACACAGTCGTAAAAAGCAAAAACGTCGGCAATATAGCCAAAAGTGTATTAAAAGGCGGGCTATAAGTCGATTATCGCTACTTTCGCGGTGTAAGCCGATGATGTTTAGTTGTAAACAAAAAGTCGCGCTATATGTCGATTGTCGCAATATTTTATATAAAACAAAAAGCCGTCGGGATAAGTCTTCCCGACGGCTTTGGCTTTTTAGAAAGCGATTATGCGTTTGCCGACTCCTTTTCGTACGCCGCCATTACTGCTGAAATAAGTACGTTACGCGCGTCTGCATTGATGGGGTGAACGATATCTCTGTATTCGCCGTCCTGAGTTTTGCGAGAGGGCATTGCAACGAAGCAACCATCGGTTCCTTCAACGATTTTTATATCGTGAATAGCGATAGCGTCGTCTAAAGTTATCGAAGCAACCGCTTTAAGTTTACTGTCTTCTTTTTGTACCATCCTGATTCTTACGTCTGTAATGTTCATTTTTTTACCGCCTTATTATGTATTTTTTGCCGCTTAATGGTAGTCTGCGGCTCTGTGATTTATATAATACTATAAAACGAACCAAATTTCAATAGTTTTTTTAAAAAAATATCTCAAAATTTAAAATTTTTATATACTTTTGACCTGAAAAAAGATAAATTCGGCGAAAATGCGTCATATCATGAAGTATGGACAGCGTTTTTTACGATTATAAGGTACAGTTTAAAGTGTTTTTTGTCGGTATCGGCGGAATAAGTATGTCCGCGCTTGCCGTCATGTTAAAGGAAAAGGGTTTTATCGTGTCGGGGTACGATAAAAATGAAAGCGAAACCACCGTTCGCCTTGAAAAACTCGGTATCCCCGTAAACCGCCCGAATGATTTGGAAGAGTGTGATATCGCGGTCGTATCGTCCGCGATTGCCGACGACGATCCTATAAAGGTTCGCCTTGTCGGAATGAAAAAGGCGGTTGTTTCGCGCGGGTGGCTGCTTGCGCGCCTTGCCGAATGTTACCCCATGTCGGCAGGAGTTGCGGGCACGCACGGCAAAACCACATGCGTTTGCATACTTGCGCATATTTTAAAATGTGCGGGCAAACATTTTACTTTGCACGTCGGCGGGGAAGACAGCCTTTTCGGCAACGCATACAGTTCGGGCGACGAACTGTTTTTGACTGAAGTGTGCGAATATAAGCGGAATATCGCGCATTTTTCGCCCGATATCGGCGTGGTTTTAAACATAGACGACGATCACGAGGAAAGTTACGGTTCTTTCGAGAATATCGTAAGCGAGTTTAATGAGTTTTTAAGCCGCGGCAGGACGGCGATAGTTAATTACGACGATGATAATCTTAATAAGTCGGGTGCGGTAACTTTTTCATATTCAAATACCGCAGCCGACTATTACGCGGGCGATATAAAGTTTGACGGGGTAACCCTCGAATGTGCCGTTTTCGGACACGGAGCGCGACTTTTTGAAATTTCTACCGCGTTTTTGCGCCCGCACGACGTATATAATATTCTGGCTGCAACCGCGGTTGCGTGCGAACTCGGCATTGCTCCCGTCGATATCGGAAACGGCATAACCGATTTTCGCGGGGTTAAGCGCAGGAACGAATATTTAGGCGATTATTGCGGCAAACCCGTTTATGCCGATTACGCGCACCACCCGAAACAGGTGGAGACGGCGGTGAACGAATATAAAGAACGGTTCGGCGAAAACGTGCGTATATTGTTTCAGTCGCACACATATTCGCGCACGGCAAGACTTATGGATGATTTTGCCCGTGCGTTGTCGCCTTGCAAAAGCGTTAAACTTTTTGAAACTTATGCCGCGCGCGAAAAGTTTAACGAAGCGGGTAGTTATAAAAAATTGGGCTATAAGCTCAAAAACGCAACATTATGCGACGGCGAAGAGGGTATTGTAAACGCGTTCGAGGACGATAAAACCCAAGTGTCCGCATACGTTGTTTTAGGCGCGGGCGATTTATACGATAAAGTAAAATTTTTTTTAAAAGAAGAGCAACGCGGTGAAAAAACAAAAAAAATATAAAAATTCGTTAGGAGTTTTTGTCGGTTCGGCGTATTATAATCGTAGAAATTTTAAGGGCGGCAAACAAGACCGCATAAGCGACGTTATGTTGAAATGCGAATTTGTCGGCGTTACCTTAAATGACGATCTCGCAAGCGGTATAGATTTATAAAACGTTTGCGAAAAAGGAGATAAACATGAAAAGAACGGTTTTTGCGATTGTAAGTTTTATGTTTGCGGTTTGCATGTTGCAAGGCTGCGGTCCGGCTAAAAACGGCGACGGCATGTATTGTGGTGACGCTCCAACCGGTGGTTATTACTACGAAAATAATCCTTCGTATTCGTACGACGAAGTGAAAGAAAACGGCTTTACCGTTGCCGCGGTAAAGAACTCTTCTACTTTTTCGCTTGACCGCAATACGACGGGGTATTCGATAGCAAGGCGGCAGATAAACGGCGGTACGAAAATCTCTGCGGATTCGGTAAGAGTGGAAGAATACGTCAACTATTTTTCATATAGCTATCCCGAACCGACGGACGGCAAGCCGCTTGCGATATCGGGCAAACTGTTCGATTGTCCCTGGAATGCGGAAAACAAATTGTTCACGGTAGGCGTATCGGCAAAGCAGATTGATTTTACCGATAAAAAGCAAAACAACCTCGTGTTCCTGATCGACGTTTCCGGTTCGATGTTCGGTTCGGACAGACTGGGTTTGATTCAGAATGCCTTCACCATGCTTGCGAACAATCTTGCCGATAACGACGTTGTTTCGATAGTAACTTATGCCGGTTCGACAAAGGTAGTTGCCGAGGGCTTGAACGGCACCCAAAAATCGCAGATCTGCAACGTTTTGCAGGATTTATCCGCGAGCGGCTCGACGGCCGGTGCGTCGGGTATTCAGCTTGCCTATAAGGTCGCCGAAAAGTATTTTATACAGGGCGGCAATAACCGCGTTATGCTTGCAACCGACGGCGATTTCAACGTGGGTATTAGCAATAAGAACCAGCTGAACGAATTTATTTCGGCAAAGCGCGACACCGGCATTTATCTGAGCGTGTTCGGCGTAGGAATGGGCAACACGCGCGACGACATCATGGAAACCCTCGCTAAAAACGGTAACGGAAATTACGGCTATCTCGACAGTATTACCGAAGCGCGCAAATTGCTTGTAAGCGAAATGGGCGGCACTTTGGAAACCGTTGCCAAGGACGCTAAAATAAACGTAACTTTCAACGCCGACAAAGTGGAGAAATTCCGTCTTATCGGGTACGAAAACAAAATGATGTCGGAAGATGATTTTAACGACGAAAACAAGGATGCTGGCGAAATCGGTTCGGGACATACGGTAACCGCCGTTTACGAAATCAAGCTTAAAGACGGCGCAGCCGATTCTGCGGAAAACGAAACGCTTGCCGAATTTGCTTCCGCTAAGATCAAGTGTAAAAATCCCGACACGAACGAAAATATAGAGATCGACAAATCTTTTGACTTCGATTTGTATACGGCAACGCCCGACGAGGACGGCGCGTTCATTGCATGCGTTACCGAGTTCGGTCTTTTGCTCAGGGAGTCGCAGTACAAGGGCACGGCTTCATGGCAAGGTTTGTTATCGCGCCTGACTAACCTTACTTCGGCAAACGGCGCAAATGCCGACGAGTTCAGAGCCGAGTTTTTGGAATTAGTAAAAAAGGCTCAGACGATTTATTCTGCGCAGTAATTTTTCGGCTTGCCCGACTTGTCGGGCTATAGCGTTTGATTATTTAATGCTTGCGGGCAATAACGTTCGCAGGCATTTTTTATGCTCGGTTTTTATACTCGGCGATTATTTATATTGACTAAACGTGCGGGTGCGTATATAATAATGCATGTAAAAATACGAAAAAATCGTTTGGTTTTGTCGGCTTAAAACCGCCCGCGTTTTATAAAATGCATTGCGCAAATAAAAAGGGCGGTTGCCTCGGTGTATACGATTTAACGGTAAAAAGATGAAAAAGTACGAAAATTATTTGATAACAGGCTTGGACGGCGGCACGTTTTTCAGTGTGGCAGTGCTCGTAAATCTCTTGCTGTCGCTCGTGTTGTCGCTTATTTTGCAATTCAGCGGAGCGGCGGCGGATAAGGCTTTCCTTGAAAGTTACGGTTATACTTACTTAAACTTCCTCGTATCGCCCGTGGCTATTGCGGCAACGCTTTTTTATGCTCGCCAAAAATGCAAGCTGAATCTTTTCCGTTCGGTTTCGTCGAGTAGCGCGGGGCTTAAGTTTTACGGCATAGCCGCACTTTTGTTCGTCGGCTCGATGGCGGGGCTTTCGGGGCTTAACACGCTGTTTGTGGAATGGCTCAATAAACTTGTGGGTTATACGCCGAAGTCGCTTAACATACCCGGTTCGGGGTTCGGCAACTTTTTGCTTTGCACTTTAATAATTTGCATTATTCCCGCTTTTTTTGAAGAGCTTTTGTTCCGCGGTGTAGTGCTTAACGGCGCAAAACGGCTTGGAGACGTGTTTGCCGCGCTCGTTACGGGCGGATTGTTTTGCCTGTACCACCACAGCCCGCAGCAAACAATTTATCAGTTTATTTTAGGCGTGCTGTTCGGTTTGCTTGCAATAAAAAGCGGTTCTATAATTCCGTCGATGTTGTTCCACTTTCTCAACAATTTTTATATCATCGTCGGTTATTATATCTGGGGCGAAGAGTTGGCTTTACCTACCGTCGCATCGGTGATAATTATTATAGTCGGGCTTATCGTTCTTGCCCTCGGTCTTGTACTGCTTATTAAGAGCAAGAAACCCGAAGTCGAGGAAAATATTAAAAACGACTTTTTAAAAATTGCCGATAAGCACGAAGAGAGAAAAGCGTTTCTGATATCTTCAGCAGTCGGCGCGGCTGCTTGCATAGTGCTGTGGATTGCCGAACTCGTCGCATACATAAGTTAGCCGAAATGTGCGATAATCGACTTATAGATGGACTTTTAATAAAAGCAAAAAAGAACGAAAAAACAGCCAAAAGCGCGATAATCGACTTATAGGCGGACTTTTAATAAAAAGGTTATATTATTATGTACAGAATAAATCTGGTAGTCGTCGGTAAAGTCAAAGAAAAGTATTTTGCCGACGCCGTTAAAGAGTACGAAAAGCGGCTTTCCCGTTTTTGCGAATTTAAAATTTACGAATGCAAGGAGTGCGGAGGTGAGGACGCTGCGCCCGAAGTCGCATTAAAAAAGGAGAGCGAGGAGATTCTGAAAAAACTCGACGGTTACGTCTTTGTAATGGCAATCGAGGGTAAGCAATGCGACTCGGCTGCGTTTTCCGAAAAACTGCTTAAAATAAAAGATACCGTCGGCGAAGCGACTTTTGTAATCGGTTCGTCCTACGGTATTTCGGACAGCGTAAAAGCCAAAGCCGACGAACTTATATCGTTTTCTAAAATGACTTTTCCGCACACGCTTTTCCGCGTAATGCTTACCGAGCAAATCTACCGCGCGTTTATGATCGGCGGCGGAGGGAAATATCACAAATAAATTTTTGCGCGATGGGTGTGTATAAATGATAAAGACAAACGGATTGAGACAATCCGCAAAACAGATAGAAAAACTTAAAAAACTCGAAGAAGAGCAGCGATTGACGGACGAAAAGTTCATGCGGCTTGCCATAGAGCAAGCGGAAATCGCTAAATTTCTCGGCGAAGTTCCCGTCGGGGCGGTAATAGTAAAGGACGGCGAGGTTATTGCATCCGCTTGCAACCGTAAGGAAACCGACGATTGCGCCTTAAGTCACGCCGAAATAAACGCCATTGCGGAAGCGTCAAAACGGCTCGGCTGGCGGCTTGACAGCTGCGATATTTACGTTACGTTAGAGCCGTGCGCAATGTGCGCGGGCGCGATAATTTCCGCGCGTATACGGCGCGTCGTGTTCGGCGCGAGCGAGCCGAAATCGGGTTTTTTCGGCAGCGCGGCGGATTTATCGAAAACCTCGGGGCTTAATCATTCGGCAGAAATCGTCGGCGGCGTGTGCGCCGAGGCTTGCCAAAAAATCCTCACCGACTTTTTCGGCGGCAGAAGATAATTTGTTCGTTATATGCGGCATAAATAAAAAGGCGTAAGTAAAATTGCAAATCGCGAGTCAATAAGTTGACTATTTTTCGATTTTCATTTAAGATAAATGCGTATTGAAAAAAGACCGAATCGAGTCATAGAAACTCGTTCGATCCATATCGGAGGTCGTTATGATTACACACAGCACAGAGATTAAGATTTTTTCGGGTAATTCGAACAAACCTCTGTCCGAAGCGATTGCGAAAGAGCTTAACAAACCGTTGAGCGATATCGAAGTCGGGCATTTTTCGGACGGAGAGACCAGCGTTCACATCGGCGAAACCGTCAGAGGACGCGACGTATTTATTATTCAATCGACCAGCTCTCCCGTCAACGAAAATTTGATGGAACTCCTCGTTTGTATCGACGCATTGCGCCGCGCGTCCGCAGGGCGTATTACGGCAGTTATTCCTTATTTCGGATATGCCAGACAGGACAGAAAGGCTCGCCCGCGTGATCCTATCACGGCTAAACTCGTTGCCGATATTATCACTTCCGCCGGAGCGGACAGAATTTTAACCATAGACCTCCACGCTCCTCAGATTCAGGGTTTCTTCGATATTCCCGTAGATCATCTCGAGGGAGGTCCGATACTGTACAAACATTTCAAGAACAAAGTCAACGACGATTTCGTTGTGGTTTCGCCCGACGTAGGCAGCGTTTCGCGCGCACGCACGGCGGCATCCATTCTTAATTGCCCCATAGCGATTATCGATAAGCGCAGACCCCGCGCGAATCAGGTTCAGATAATGAACATTATCGGCGACGTAAAAGGCAAAACATGCCTCCTCGTCGATGATATGATCGATACCGCAGGCACTATTTGCGAAGGCGCGCAGGCGCTTGCCGATTTCGGCGCTAAAGAAATTTACGCTTGCTGCACGCACGCCGTATTCTCCGGCCCTGCGATAGAGCGTATTCAAAAATCGCCCATCAAAAAGATCGTCGTACTCGATACGATAGACCTTCCCGAAGAAAAGCGTATCGATAAGATCGAGGTGCTTTCCATTGCAAAATTGCTTGCAAAGGCGATCAATAACATTTACCTCGACCAGAAGATGAGCGAGGTTTACAAAAACAGCGATACCGACAACAACTGACGGATAGTCGGGCGTTGTCGCGGAAAGGCTCATATGAAAATGATTTTCGGGCTGGGTAATCCCGGCGAAAAGTACGCTTTGAATTATCATAACCTTGGGTTTATGGTTATAGATATTCTTGCCGAGCGGCTCAACGTAACGACTTTTAAAAAAGAAAAAAACGGGCTTTGCGCCACCGTGTTTATCGGCGGCGAAAAGACTTTGCTTATAAAACCGCTTACGTTTATGAATGCCAGCGGCGATTGCGTAAAAGCTTTTGTCGATTACTACAACGTTAAAACCTCGGATATTCTCGTTATATACGACGATATCGATATAGATAAAGGCGGTATTCGTTTTCGTCCGCACGGTTCGTCGGGTACGCATAACGGTATGCGCAGCATTGTTTCAAGGCTTAACAGCGAAGATTTTCCACGCCTCCGCATAGGTTCGAAGAACACAAATCCCGCTATTCCGCTTATAGATTACGTTCTTATGAATATTCCCGCCGAGGAAAAAGTCGTAATTTTGCCCGCACTCAAAAAGGCTGCCGATTGTGCCGAAGATTTCGCCGCCGGCGTCGAATTCGATAAACTCTCGTGTAAGTATGCCAGACATGAATAAAGCGAACATCGGTCTTGCGACCGTGTTTTTGCTTATACAGCGTTGCGCTCGATGTTTACCGTATAGTATTAACGCGCTCACGCGCCTTGTCTTAACTAAAAACATGGGCGCAAGATTTGTCCGGCATAACGCACGCTGAACTTAAAAACGACTGCCCGATATTTTTATCGGGCTTAGTTTTTAAAAAAACTAAAATAATCGGGCTATAAGTCGATTATCGTTGTTTTTTTGTTTAATCAACAATAAAATCGATAAAAACCTAAACACCTGCCTATAAGTCGATTATCGCCACTTTTAAGTAATAATAAGGGCAAAATCGATTATGTTGGATAAATATCTGAAAGCCGAAAATTTAGGCGAAAATTTCATAACGCTCAAAGAAAATGTCCGCAGTGGGGTTCCTACCGCGGTTTTTGGCGTACAATCAGCCGAAAAATATCATCTTGCGGCAATGCTCGATTTGCCGATTATTTACATCGCGCGTGACGGGCTTGTCGCTAAAAACGCAGCCAAAGAACTGCGCGCTTTAAGCGGTAAAAACGGTGTATATCTGCCGGCTAAGGATGACGTCTTATTATACAACAAAGCGTTCAACAAGGACGCATATTACGAACGCATTACCGCGCTGTATCGTTTAACTAAAGGGGTAGATTTCGTAACTTGCACGTTTGAAGCTCTTTTGCAGTTAATGCCGGATAAAATCGAAGGTATAGAACTTAAAACGGGCGGAGAATATGATTTGCCCGAACTGTGCGCCTGCCTTGTGCGTATGGGGTATACCCGCGTGGACGAGGTGGACGGTAAAGGGCGTTTTTCTCTTCGCGGTGATATTTTGCAGGTTTTCTCGGTGAACTATGACGTTCCCGTGCGAATTGACTTTTTCGGCGACGAAATAGAGAAAATGGTCTATTTCGACGCGGTTGGCGCGGTCGGCGGCGAAACTAAAAAGATTACGATTTTGCCGACCGTTGATTTCGCTATCGATCCCGCCGAAAAAGCTACGATAAAACATGCCTTGAAAGAGGGTGTGCGCGCGTTCGGCACGCAAATTTACGCTGCGCGTGCGCGCGACATAGCAAGCGAACTTACCGAAACGTTGGATAACGACGTTTGCGATCCGTCGCTGTCGTTTGTTCTGCCGCTGCTTTCTTGCATGAAAGGCAGTATACGCAAGTTTATGGGCGAGGATGCCGTAGTAGTTTACGACGAGTGCAAAATGCTCAGAGATTCGCTTGACGGCGCGATTAAAGAATTTGCCGACCGCCGTATTTCGCTTGCGGCAAACGGCGAAAGTTTCAACTTTTCCGCAGGACAATACAAAACGCCCGAGGCGTTGTTTAAGGAACTCGACCTTCCGCGCAAACTTGCGCTGCAAAGTTTAACCTCGCAAATCGCGTTTTTCAATCCGCTTAAAACAATGCGGTTCAACTGCACGCTCGTGCCGCGCTATGCGCTTAAGCCCGACGACTTTTTCGAGGACGTAAAAAGTTGGAAAATCACGGGCTATAAAGTTCTGGTGTGCTGCGGAAACGGCGAGCGCGCCGCGCGTTTGCACGGTTATCTGGAAGATAAGAAGATTTTTTCCGATTTAGGCGATAATTTTCCCTCCGATTTTTCCGGCGTTAAGATAACGAGTTTTTATCTTGCGAACGGCTTTATTTACCACGACGCAAAACTTGCGGTAATCGGCACTAACGATTTATACTCGCGCAAGGAAACGCAAAAGAAGATCAAGCGCAAGAGCGGCGACGTGTACTACGCGCCCGAGGTAGGCGATTACTGTGTGCATGAAAAACACGGCATCGGTATCGTACGCGGTGTGGAACGCATAACCACTACCGACAGCACCAAAGATTACGTTGCCATCGAGTACCGCGGCGGCGATATGCTTTACGTCGGCGTGGACAGAATGGACTGCCTTACCAAATACATGGGCGGAGAGGAAAAACCCTTGCTTTCCAAACTCGGAGGACAGGAGTTTGAAAAGATCAAGGAACGCGTAAAAGCGTCTATCGCCAAACTTACCATAAACTTAAAACAGCTGTACCGCAACCGCAGGGAAACCAAGGGCTTTGCATTTTTGCCCGACGACGGCATGATGCGCGAGTTTGAGGAAGCGTTCCCGTTTGAAGAAACCGAAGATCAGCTGACCTCTATCGAAGAGATCAAAAAGGATATGGAAAGCACGCGCGTTATGGACAGGTTGCTTTGCGGCGACGTCGGCTACGGCAAGACGGAAGTCGCTTTGCGTGCGGCGTTCAAGGCGATAGAGTCGGGCAAGCAGGTCGCTTTTATCGCGCCTACCACTATTCTTGTCGAGCAGCATTATATGAACGCGCTCGAGCGGTTCAAGGATTTTGCGGTGAGAATCGCCGTACTTGACAGGTTCAGAACGACCTCAGAACAGTCCAAAACGTTGTTCGACCTAGAAGACGGGAAGATAGACATGGTAATCGGCACGCACAGGCTGTTTTCAAAGGACGTAAAGTTCAAAGATTTAGGATTGCTTATTCTCGACGAGGAGCAGCGGTTCGGCGTCGAGCACAAAGAAAAACTTAAACTGCTCAAAGAAAACGTGGATACGCTCACGCTGTCGGCAACGCCTATCCCGAGAACGCTGCACATGTCGCTTACGGGTATACGCGATATAAGCATAATCAACACGCCGCCCACACAGCGCATACCGGTGCAAATTTTCGTAACCGAAGAAACCGACGCACTCATTCACGACTCGATTTCCAAAGAGTTGGCGCGCGGCGGTCAGGCATTCATTCTGTACAACAGCGTCGAGAGCATTTCGGCTTTTGCGGCGCGCGTGCGCGAACTCGTACCCGAGGCGCGGGTAGTTATCGGGCACGGGCAAATGCAGGAACGGCAGCTTGAAGAAAACGTAATGGCGTTCTATCGCGGTGAGTACGATGTACTCGTTGCGACGACCATAATCGAAAACGGAATAGATTTGCCGAACGCGAACACGCTCATTGTAATCGACGCCGATAAACTCGGACTTTCCACGTTGTATCAGTTAAAAGGCAGGGTGGGCAGAAGCGACCGTATGGCGCGCGCGTATTTTACTTATAAAGAAAACAAAGTCATAACCGATATCGCGTTCAAGCGGTTGTCCGCACTAACAGAATTTTCGGAGTTCGGAAGTGGTTTTAAAATCGCCATGCGAGACCTTGAAATCCGTGGCGCAGGCAACGTGCTCGGTAAAGAGCAGCACGGGCATATGGAAAAAATCGGTTACGAACTGTATACGAAACTATTAAAAGAGCAGTTGGGCGAGGTAACCAAAAACTTTGAAACCGAACTCGATATCGGCGTTTCGGCATTCATATCCGAGCAGTATATCGCAGCGGAAGCCATGCGAATGGACGCGTACAAGCAAATCGCGGAAATCGCATGCAAAGCCGATGAAGACAGAGTAACCGAAAGTCTGACGGCAAACTACGGCGCGTTGCCGATCGAGGCGTATAATCTTATTAAGATTGCAAAACTTAAAGCGTTGTGCGGCAGGTTCGAGATAATTAAAGCGGAACTTAAGAAAAAGGTATGCAGGTTCATATTTAAAAATCTCGATTCGCTGTCTATCGGCGGAATAATGGACGTGCTCGGCGGCGGACAGACTTCGGCAAAACTCGCTTTCGGCAACAACCCTGAAATTTTGTTCGCAACCGACGGCAAAAAACCCGACGTTTTGCTTGACGAAATGACTGAATTCTTGTTATTATCTTGCATGGAAAAGACGGGGTTAGAATAATATCAAAACAATTGATAATCGACTTATAGACGGGCTTTTGTATTGTTTTATGTTGATTTGTGAGGTAACATATGATGAAAAAAATAACCGATTGTGTATTGACGGGCGAGCGAGCGGAATTTTTTGCGAAAGATACCGAATACGTAAAGTGTACGTTCGAGGACGGCGAATCTCCGCTTAAAGAAAGCAGCAACGTCGGCTTGGATAACTGCACGTTCGGGTGGAAATATCCGCTGTGGTATTCCAAAAACGCGACAGTGAAAAACACTTTTTTCAACGAGTTTTCAAGATCGGGCATATGGTATGCCGAGAATTTAAAAATGCAAAACTGCAAAGTGGAATCGCCCAAGAATTTCCGCCGTTGCAAGGGCGTTTATCTTGCCGACGTCGATTTTAAAAATGCGGGCGAAACGCTTTGGACTTGCGAAAACGTGCAACTTGAAAACGTGCGCGTGCACGGCGATTATTTCGGGATGAACAGCAAAAATATCGTTGCGAAAAACATAAAAATCGACGGAAACTATTGTTTTGACGGCGGCAGCGAAATAGAAATTTCGGACAGCGTGCTAAACAGCAAGGATTCCTTCTGGAACGTTAAAAACGCTATCGTCAGAAATTGCACGATAATCGGCGAGTATATCGGGTGGAACTCTGAAAATCTTACCTTTATAAACTGCAAAATCGAAAGTCACCAGGGTTTTTGCTATATAAAAGGTTTAAAACTCGTAAACTGCACGCTCGGGAACACCGACCTTGCGTTTGAATATTGTTCGGACGTAGAAGCCGATATTCTCGGCAGGGTGGATAGCGTTAAAAATCCCGTGTCGGGTAGAATTGTTGCCGACGAATTCGGCGAGATTATTATGGAAAACGACAAGGTTGACGTTACAAAAACGGCAATCGAAACGAGGAAGAAATAAGTTTTTTGCAGTTGGCTGAAGGCGGACGAGTATGGCATATAATTTTGATTTGACTATCGATAAAAAAAGCACGGGTTCTTTGAAGTGGGATATCGGCGAAAACGAAATTCCGCTATGGGTGGCGGATATGGATTTCGATACCGCCCCCGCGATTAAAAATGCGATTTTGCATCGAGCCGAACAAGGCGTGTTCGGTTATAACGTTGTAACCGACGAATGGTATAGCGCGATTTGCGGCTGGTGGTCGCGCCGTCACGGTATAAACATCCCCAAGGACGAACTCGTATTTTGTACGGGTGTTGTGCCGGCAATATCGTCCGCGGTAAGACGGCTTACCGCTCCTAACGAAAAAGTTATTATTCAGACGCCCGTATATAACATATTTTTCAACTCGGTTTTAAACAACGGCAGGCGCGTCGTCGAAGCCCCTCTTTTATACGAAAAAGGGAGCTATAGGTTGAATATCGACGATTTGGAGGAAAAATTTGTCGATAAAGAAACCACGCTTATGATACTTTGCAACCCGCATAACCCGGTCGGAAAAATATGGACGAAAGAAGAACTCGCTTTAATAGGCGAGCTTAGCGAAAAGTATTCGGTAACGGTGATTTCCGATGAAATTCACTGCGATATTACAACGCCGGGTAAAAGATATGTGCCTTACGCTTCCGTATCCGAGGCTTGCGCGCAAAACAGCGTTACATGCATATCGGCGACAAAAGCGTTCAATATCGCAGGGCTTCAGTGCGCAGCGGTGTACTCGTTCAATAAAAAGCTTTTGGCAAGGGTGAACCGCGCGCTTAACACCGACGAGGTTGCCGAACCCAACTCTTTTGCAATGTGCGCAACCGTCGCTGCGTTTGACGAATGCGAGGACTGGCTTGACGAAATGTGCGCCTATACGTCCGAAAACAAGGCTTTCGTCGCAAATTTTATTGCAAAAAACATACCGCAACTCAAGTTCGTTTCGTCCGACGCGACTTACCTTTGCTGGGTAGATTGCGGTGCGTTTATCGGCGGTAAGCCTTTTGAAAACGCTGCCGAGTTATGCAAAGAATTAAGAAAAACGACGGGCGTTATTTTATCAGAGGGCGGGCAGTATGGTCTTTGCGGCGATAAATTCGTCCGCATAAACGTTGCCTGTCCGAAAGAATTGTTGACTTGTGCGCTTGAAAGAATAAAATCGTTTTTCGATAAGGTCGTATTGTTTTAATCTTGCGTGTGTTCAGAGCTTAACTAAAGTGCGGCGGGTATAAACGCAAAAGTTTTTAACATACTACCGTTATGAAATTAAGCGGAATTTTATCGTATATACTTGTTGCGCTCGGTGCGCTTTTATGGCTGATTTTCGGTCTTTTAAATATTAACGTTATAGGCGAAATATTTGGCTATAGGTCGATTATCGCACGTTATATATACGTCGGAATAGGTGTCGGCGGTATGTTTTTTATATATGTTTCTTTAGCTTTTCACCCGCTTAAAGGTTTATAATTCGGGCGGGATTCCGGCAGACAAAACGCGTAAAACGTAAAACTTATGTAATTTGTGCTAAAAACGGTTGCCGTTTTTGGGATATAGTGCTATAATCGTACTGCTAAGGAAGGTTTTCGGAGAACACTTCCTACTAAAAAAACCGAGGTAAATTCAATATGAAATCCGCAGCTCCTTTGGCGCGCGCGGCGGTTATTGCCGCAGTGTACGCTGTTTGCACGGTAGTTATCACGCCGCTTTCTTACGGCGCGGTAAGAATTGCCGAGTGTCTATGCATTCTGGCTTTTTTTTATGACGAAGCGGTCGTCGGTCTTACGATCGGATGTTTAATCGCCAATTTGTTTTCGCCTTGCGGTCCGATAGACGTGTTGGTCGGAACGAGCGCAACGCTTATCGCCGTGCTTTTGTCAAACATTACGTTTAAACGAATTAAAAACAAAGCGCTCGGCTTTATCGTGGGCGCGTCGTTCCCGATTATAGTCAACGCGTTGCTCGTGCCTGTATCTATACTCGTTGCTTCGCCCGAAGAGGGCAGTTACTTTATCGTTGCGTTGCAGGTCGGTTTAGGTCAGGCGGCGGTAATCCTTACGTTGGGGCTTGCGCTTTACGTGGTACTTTTGAAACTTTTCGATAACGGCGTATTAAAAATCAAAAAACCTTGACAAAACGGTCGAGATACTATAATATTTAGTAAACGAAAAATGCCTTACGTTAAAACCGAAAACGCAGGTATTTTTTTGTGAGTAATTTTATAGCGGAGTTTTTTGCTATCGTATTGCTTGGCGCAAATCGGCTCAAAATAGCCGATAACGGTGCTATAGCCCCGCTTTTGTGGAAACATTATGGAAAAATTTTCTTATGAAGTCGTAAAACAAGATCCGAAATACGGCGCGCGCGCAGGTATTTTACACACGCCGCATGGCGATATCGAAACGCCTATTTACATGCCCGTGGGTACGCAGGCAACGGTAAAGGGCATGCTCCCGCGCGATATAAAAGAGGCGGGCGCGCAAATCATTTTGTCCAATACATACCATTTGTACATGCGTCCCGGGGACGAAATAGTAAAAAAGGCGGGCGGGCTGCATAAATTTATGAACTGGGACAGACCTATTCTTACCGACAGCGGCGGTTTTCAGGTCTTTTCGCTCGCAAAACTTAACGATATCAAGGACGAGGGCGTTGTATTTTCGTCTAACGTGGACGGTTCAAAGCATTTTATCACGCCCGAACGCGCCATTCAGATAGAAAACAATCTCGGCGCGGATATCATAATGGCGTTCGATCAGTGCAGCGCGTACGGCACCGACCATAAGGGGTCGGAAGTCGCTATGAAGCGCACGCTTAAGTGGCTTGATCGCTGTTACAACGAGCATAAAAACGAAAATCAGGCGTTGTTCCCCATAGTTCAGGGCAATTTGTTCGGCGACTTGCGAGAGATTTCTTTGCGCGAAACCATTCCTTATGCGAAGTACGGTATGGGTATCGGCGGCTTGTCTGTCGGTGAACCCAAAGAGCTTATGTACGAAATGCTCGACCTTATGCAGGACAAATATCCTACGAACATTCCGAGATATCTTATGGGCGTCGGCAGCCCCGATTGCATAATAGAGGGCGTGCTCCGCGGTATCGATATGTTCGACTGTGTGCTTGCAACTCGCATTGCGCGTAACGGCACTGCGATGACTTCGCACGGCAAAGTAGTGGTAAGAAACGGTAAATATAAAGAAGATTTTACTCCGTTGGACGATGAATGCGATTGTTATTGCTGCAAAAATTACACTAAAGCGTACCTGCGCCACCTTGTAAACGTTAACGAAATGCTTGCGGGCATGCTGCTTAGTTTGCATAACGTTACTTTCCTTGTCAACTTGTCGAAAAATCTCAGAAAAGCCATTATCGGCGGTTATCTTGACGATTTTGTCAAAGAATTTTATGCAAAGTACGGAAAAATGTAAGTATTCGCAAAAAATAACTTGCTAAAATAACGTTTTTCATTTATTATATATAAAAAAGCGAAAGCGGGCGGCACGCTACGGTGCCGTTGCCCGTTTTGCAAAACGGAGAAAAGATGTTTAACATATTGTATTCATTATTGGAAACGTCAGCCGAAACCTCTGCGAATCAAGGGGGTTTTGCCGGTTTTATTGCGCGGTACGGTTTATTGATCGTTATCGCGGTGCTTTTTATCGGTATGATCTGGTTTTCGAGCCGTCAGCGTAAAAAGCAGGAAAAAGAAATGAACGACAAACTCAGCTCGCTCAAAATCGGCGATAAGATCGAAACTATCGGAAGAATTTACGGAACTATCGTTTCCGTTAACGAGGAAGAAAACACGATCATTGTTCTTACGGGCGACGAAGATCACCCCGGTTACGTTAAACTCGACAAAATGGCGGTATACCGCACTATAGTAGATTACCCCGAACAACCCGCTGCCGAAACGACCGAAAACACGGTTGCCGCATCTGCGGAAACGACCGAAACGGCTGAACCCGCCGCTGAAAACGTGTTTGAAGAAACCGCTGCCAAAGAGGCTGAACCCGCCGACGGCGCAGAAGAAAACAAATCCGGAAATTCGGAAAACTAAATAAGAATTACAGCCGATAATCGACCTATACGCCGACTTATCGGTTTTTTCTTGTGTTTTTTACCGCACGAAAGTTGTCGGCGAAACATAAGTAAATCGCAAGCGGGGCGCAGCCTGCAAATCCGCAAATTAAGTTTTTTTTCGATCTGCGGCGAAAAAATCTTCAAATCGGTTGATAAAACGGGCGAAGTATAGTATAATAAATTTGCGAAGAAGATAAAAATATCGGTCGCCCGCGCATGAGGGCAATCCGCCCGCAAAAGTGTTGAAAAACGCCTCGGTTTCGGGGTAACTGACGTAAAGTCGCTCGGCGGCTACTTAATGCTCAATCACAAAAGGCTGTTTATGAAAAACGATCTACCTGTTTATTTATTTCATCAAGGCACTAATTACCGTTCTTATGATTTTCTCGGGAGCCATTTCGGGAAAGAGAACGGCAAATCGGGTGTCTTTTTTCGCGTGTATGCGCCCCATGCATACGCCGTTTCGGTCGTGGGTGATTTTAACGGATGGGACGAAACCAAAAATCCGATGACGAAGATTTCCGATCAGGGCGTTTACGAAACGTTCGTCGAAGGTCTTAAAGAATACGATTCTTATAAATATGCCGTAAAATCCGCCGAAAAGTGGACGTTTAAAGCCGATCCGTACGCATTCCATGCCGAAACTTCTCCGCAAACCGCGTCCAAAGTTTACGAACTCGACGGTTACGCGTGGAAGGACGGAAAATATATGGATGCCCGTTCGGAACGCGACGTTTATTCCGAACCGGTCAACATTTACGAGGTAAACTTAGGCAGTTGGAAACGTCACGAAAACGGCGATTATTACACCTATCGCGAATACGCAAGCGAACTCGTGGCGTATCTTAAAAAGATGAATTACACGCACGTGGAACTTATGCCGATAACCGAGTTTCCGTTCGACGGCAGCTGGGGATATCAGGTAACGGGTTATTTTGCGGTAACGTCGCGTTTCGGCACTCCGCACGATTTTATGTATTTTGTGGACGAGTGCCACAAAGCGGGCATCGGCGTAATTCTCGACTGGGTTCCCGCGCATTTTCCCAAGGACGAGCACGGACTTTATATGTTCGACGGCACTTGTTGTTACGAGTATTCGGACGAGCGTCTGCGCGAACATAAAGGTTGGGGAACCTGCGTTTTCGATTTCGGTAAGAACGAAGTTCAGTCGTTTCTGATTTCTTCCGCGACTTTCTTTTTCGATAAATATCATATCGACGGCTTGCGCGTAGATGCGGTTGCTTCTATGCTTTATCTCGATTACGACCGCAAAGACGGCGAGTGGCTGGCAAACGACGAGGGCGGCAACATAAACAAAGCCGCGGTCGCGCTTTTAAGAAAAACCAACAGCGCGATATTCGGCAGTTTTGCGGGAGTCATGATGATAGCCGAAGAATCAACGGCGTTTCCGCTTGTAACCGCGCCCGTGTGCGACGGCGGGCTCGGATTCAATTTCAAATGGAACATGGGTTGGATGAACGACGTATTGTCGTATGTTTCCACCGATCCGTATTTCAGGGGCGGTTGCCACAATAAAATGACTTTCTCTATGATGTATGCTTTTTCGGAGAATTTCATCTTGCCCGTTTCGCACGACGAGGTTGTGCACGGAAAGCACTCGCTCATAGACAAAATGCCCGGCGATTACGACAGCAAGTTTGCAACCGTCCGCGCGATGATGGGTTTCATGTACTCGCACCCCGGCAAAAAACTTAATTTTATGGGTACCGAGATAGGGCAGTTCAAGGAATGGAATTATAAAGAGGGCGTGGAGTTTTTCCTGCTCGAGTACGAATCGCATAAAAAGCTGCATTATTTTTTCAAAAAACTCAACGAGTTTTATGCGAATACGCCCGCGCTTTATTCGATCGAGCGTTCGTGGGACGGGTTTGAATGGCTTGTTGCCGACGACAGCAACAACAACGTTTACGCTTACGAGCGTATGGACGGCAACGGTCAGTCTGTCGTCGCGATATGCAACTTTTCGGGCGTAGATCAGAAAAATTATCGTATAGGAATAGGCAAAGGCAAATATAAAGTGGTGTTCGATTCGGATTCGGTTTCGTTCGGCGGTAAAGGTACTTTTGCTAAAAAGACTTACTCGGTCAAAAACGTGCCGTCGCACGGCAAACGCCAGTCTATTTGCGTCAATATAGCGAAATTATCGTTTTTGTATCTTATCAAGGTGCAGTAAACGTTATAAATTAAAGGGAATTATCACTGAAAACGAAAACGTTTCTATGGGGCGGCTTTCATAAATGCAAGCGTTTCCGTAAAGGCAGGCGATTGCAAGTTCAAGTCGTTTTGCATAAATCGCTTTCGTAAATAAGGGGAGGAAAAAATGCCGAGACAAAAAGAATGTGTGGCAATGTTACTTGCCGGAGGGCAAGGCAGCAGACTTTACACACTGACTTCAAAAATTGCAAAACCTGCGGTGCCGTTCGGCGGAAAATACAGAATAATCGATTTTCCGCTTTCAAACTGCGTAAACTCGGGTATAGACACGGTTGGCGTACTCACGCAGTACCAGCCGCTTGTTCTTAACGATTACATAGGCAACGGGCAGCCGTGGGATCTCGACCGAACCTACGGCGGGGTTCATATACTGTCGCCTTATCAGGCAAAGCACGGTTCGGAGTGGTACAAGGGTACCGCAAACGCGATTTATCAGAACCTGCCGTTCATTCAGCGGTATAACCCCGAGTATGTGCTTATACTTTCGGGCGATCATATCTATAAGATGAACTATGATAAAATGCTCGCGTTCCACAAAAAGAACGGTGCGGACGTAACCGTTGCGACCATAAAAGTCCCTATGAGCGAGGCTTCGCGTTTCGGTATAGTCAATACGGGCAAAAACGGCAAAATAGAACAGTTTGAAGAAAAACCCGCCAACCCCAAGAGCGATCTTGCGTCGATGGGTATTTACATCTTCACGGCTGAAAAACTTTATAAATATCTCGAAAAGGACGATCAGAATCCGAACAGCTCCAACGATTTCGGCAAGAACATTCTTCCCGATATGCTTTCGGCGGGCGAAAAAATGTATGCTTACGTTTTCTCGGGTTACTGGAAAGACGTCGGCACGATCGATTCGCTGTACGACGCGAATATGGATCTGCTCGGCGAAAAGCCCGTATTCGATATTGCCGATTACAACTGGAGGATTCATTCGCGCAACCCGGTCGCCCCGCCGCACTATATAGGTCCGGACGGCGTTGTTACTCGCAGTATTGTCGCGCTCGGTTGCGAGGTTGACGGCACGGTTAAAAATTCCGTGTTGTCGTCCAACGTCAAAGTCGAAGAGGGAGCGGTAATAGAGGGTAGCGTGGTGTTTTCCGGCTGTACTATCGCCCGCGGCGCGCATATAGTCAACGCCATCATCGACGAAAACGTGGTAATCGGCGAAAATGCGGTTGTAGGCTCGGGCGAAACTCCGCGCAAAATAACCGTTTTGGGGCGCGACGTTCACATCGGCATGTGCGAAGTTATAGAAGCGGGAAAGATTATCGAGGGGGATAAATAATGGACGCACTGGGTATAATTTTTTCTAACATACACGACGATAACGTTCCGGAACTCACCGTCGAACGTACTATGGCGTCGATTCCTTTTTGCGGAAGATATCGTCTTATCGATTTTCCGCTTTCGGGTATGGTCAACAGCGGAATAAGCAAAGTCGGCGTAATAACAAAAAGCAACTATCAGTCGCTTATGGATCACGTCGGCAGCGGTAAAGACTGGGATCTTGCCCGTCGCCACGGCGGTCTTATAATTCTTCCTCCGTTCGGCGTGCAGGAAAGCAAGTCGCTTTACGGCACTCGTCTCGAGGCATTGAAAACGGTCACGGGCTTTTTGGCTAAGTCCACCGAAGAATACGTCGTTATGTCGGACAGCGATATCGTCTGCTGCATGAATTTCGACGATCTGCTCGACTACCACACGAAGAAACAGGCGGATATCACGCTCGTTTACGTAAAGACTAATTCGGACTCCGTTCACGGCACGAACAATATAGTTCTCGAAATGGATAAATCGGGCAAGATTATAGATATGGCGTTCGATCCCGAATACGAAGAAAAGCGCAAAGTTTGTCTGTACGCTAACGTTTGCATAATGAAGCGCACGCTTTTGCAGAACCTTATCGCGGATGCGGTCGCGCATAACAAACGCCATTTCGGCGCGGATATTCTTGCCGCGAATTTGAACCGTTTCAAGATTTGCGCCGCCGAGCACAAGGGGTATTTCGTCAAAATTTCTTCGCTGCAAAGCTACTATGAAGAAAGTCTGAAACTGCTCGATAAAAAGAAACGCGACGCGCTTTTCGGTAACGGCAACTCGGTTTATACCAAGGTTAAAGACAGCGCACCCACCCGTTACGGCGAAAAATGTATCGTTAAAAATTCGCTTATCGCCGACGGTTGCGAGATAGAAGGCGAGGTATATAACAGCATAATCTTCCGCGGCGTAAAAATCGGCAAAGGTACAATCGTGCGCGACAGCGTGCTTATGCAGGGCACTATCACGGGCGAAAACAGCCTTATAAACTGCATAATTACCGATAAAAACGTACTTATAAAAGATAGAAGAGTTTTAAGCGGTTGCAAAACGCACCCGTTCTTCGTATATAAAAATAGCGTTTTATAAACCGCGCAAAACGGCGGGATAAAACGTTAAAATCGGGCAATAGGTCTATTATCGCATATTTGGATTAAAAATGCGACTCGATTGCATTGCGTCCGTAACATAAAAAGAAATAAATTTTTAATGGAGTGTTTTGATTATGGCAAATAAGAAAAACGTTACCGAAGAAATAAAGCAGGTCGAAAAAGCGACTGCAAAATCAAAAAAGGTTACCAAAGCAGCAGAAGAGAAGTCGGCTGAAAAGGGTACCGTAAAAACCGCAAATGAAAAAGTTGCGAAAACGGAAACCAAGGCGGCGAAAACCGCAAAGACGCGCTCGGCAAAGTCGGCAAAAGTAACGTCTGTTCATCCCGAACTCGTTCCGCCGATGAAAGCCCCCGTAAAAGAAGCTGAAGAAGTTAAAGTTGTTGCCGTCGAAAAGAAAAAGAGCGTATTGTTTGTTGCGTCCGAAGGTTTGCCTTTTATAAAGACCGGCGGTCTTGCCGACGTAATCGGCTCGCTGCCCAAAGCGATTGCGGCAAAGGGCGAATACGACGTCCGCGTTATTATGCCGCTGTATTCGGGGATAGATGCCGGAATGCGCAGCAATTTTACGTTCGTAACCAACTTTAACGTAGGTCTTGCATGGCGTAATCAGTATTGCGGATTATTCTCCTGCAGGCTTGACGGCGTTACTTTCTATTTTATAGATAACGAATATTATTTCTCGCGCGAGAGCATTTACGGCGCGTATGACGACGGCGAAAGATTTGCATTCTTCTCCAAAGCGGTGCTCGATACGCTCGGCGTGCTCGATTACTATCCCGACGTTATCGACTGCAACGACTGGCAAAGCGCGGCTACCGTCATTTACTTAAAAACGCTTTATGCCGACAAATTCGGGTTTTCCGAAATTAAAACGGTTTTCACCATACACAATATAGAATATCAGGGCAAGTTCGGAATGGAAACGGCTGCCGATCTCTTCGGTTTTCCCGAATCGGCTTACGGCGCGATCGAATTCGACGGTTGTCTTAATCTTATGAAAGGAGCGATTCAGCTTGCCGATAAAGTGGTTACCGTCAGCCCCACCTATGCGCGCGAACTGCAGGATCCTTATTTTGCAGCAGGACTTGAGAACATAATCAAAGCCAACGAATATAAGATCTGCGGAATACTTAACGGGCTCGACCTCGAACTTTACGATCCCGCAACCGATAAAGCGTTGTTCGCCAACTATTCGGCAAACGACCTCGACGGTAAAAAGATCTGCAAGCGCGAACTGCAAAGAATGTTAGGTCTTCCCGAGCGCGAGGACGTACCCGTCATAGCCGTTATCAGCAGACTGGTATCTCATAAAGGTCTTGACCTTATTAAGTGTATTCTTGACGAATTGCTTTACGAAGACGTGCAGTTTGTTGTGCTCGGCAAAGGCGACGTAGATTACGAAAATTATTTCAGATATATGGAAGGGCGTTACGGCTGCAAATGCCGCGCGCTTATCGCGTTCAACAGGGATATGGCGTCCAAGATATATTCGGGTGCGGATATATTGCTTATGCCGTCAAGACAAGAACCCTGCGGATTGTCGCAAATGATAGCCTGCCGTTACGGTACGATACCCGTAGTAAGGCGTACGGGCGGTCTTGCCGACAGTATTAAGGCATACAACGAGGACAGGACGGAGGGCAACGGTTTTGCGTTCACCAATTACAACGCGCACGAAATGCTTTACGTTATAAAGGACGCGATATTCACGTTCGCCAGGAAAGATGAATGGAACAAAATTGTCAAATATGCAATAAACAGCGATTTCGGCTGGGAAAAATCATCCGAAAAGTATACTGAATTGTTCGATTCCTTAAACTAAAATCGAAAGGAGCAAAATTTACGACACATGAACGAAAAACTCGGTTTTACCAAGAAAGAGGCTGAAGAAACAATTAACGGTAAACTGTCGCGCTTTTTCGGCGTTTCCGGAAAAGAGGCGACTTCGGAACAGCTTTATAAGGCGGTGGTTATGACCGTCCGCGATATACTGCTGGAAAAAAGAAAGAGTTTTAACTACAAAGTAAAAGAGAAAAAGGCGAAACGCGTGTATTATCTTTGCATGGAGTTTTTACTCGGGCGTTCGCTTAAAAACAACGTTTATAATTTAGGTATAGAAAAACAACTCAACGCCGCGTTGAAAAAATACGGCACGAATCTTGACGAACTGTACGAAAACGAACCCGATGCGGGGCTCGGAAACGGCGGTTTGGGCAGGCTTGCCGCTTGCTTTATGGCTTCGCTCGCCACGATGGATTACCCCACAATGGGCTTCTCGCTCAGATACGAATACGGTTTGTTCAAACAAAAAATTGTTGACGGCTGGCAGACCGAACTCCCCGACGAGTGGTTGCCGGGCGGCGAAGTATGGCTTACGCAACGCCTTGACAAAACTTTCAAGGTCAAGTTCGACGGGCGTATAGAAGAACATTGGACGGAAAACGGCATGAAAGTCGAACACGTCGACGCGACCGAGGTCGAAGCCGTTCCGTACGATATGATGATTTCGGGCAAAGATTCCGAAGCCGTTTCGGTATTAAGACTGTGGAGCGCGAGAAGCTGCAAGACGTTCGACATGCGTTCGTTCTCCGAGGGTGATTATATGCGCTGCATGAAAGAATCTGGCGAAGCCGAACTGATTTCAAAGGTGTTGTACCCCGCGGATGACCATTACGAAGGCAAATCGTTAAGGCTCAAGCAGCAGTATTTCCTTGTTTCGGCAACGTTGCAGTATATTATTTCAACGCATTTCCGTCGTTTCAACACACTCGATAACCTTGCCGATAAAGTCAGCATTCACATTAACGACACGCACCCCGCGCTTTGTATTCCGGAACTTATGCGTATTCTTATGGATGAATACGGTTATTCGTGGGAGCATGCGTGGGATATAGTAACAAAGACGGTCGCTTACACCAACCACACTGTTATGAGCGAGGCTCTCGAAAAGTGGAACGAGGATCTCATCGAACGCCGCTTGCCCAGAATTTACGGTATAATCCGCGAAATCAACGCAAGATTTTGCGGCGAAATGTGGCAACGTTTCCCGGGGCAGTGGGATAAAATCGACCGCATGAGCATAATGTCGCATGGTCAGATAAAAATGGCTAACCTCAGCGTGATCGGCTCTAAAAAGGTCAACGGCGTTTCGGCGTTGCACAGCGAAATTCTTAAAAAGGAAACTTTTAAAGATTTTTATGAGATTTATCCCGAGAGGTTTACCAACGTAACCAACGGTATCGCATACAGAAGATGGCTGTGTCAGGCTAACCCCGAACTGACTTCGCTTATCACCGAACTTATCGGCGACGGGTTTGTAAAAAACGCGTCGCAGCTTAGCAATCTCGAACAGTTCAAGGACGACGCGACCGTGCTTAAACGCCTTGAAGAAATCAAGAATATCAAGAAAAAGCAGCTTGCCGACTATTTGTATAAGAAGAGCGGGGCGGTACTCGATTCCTCAACGCTGTTCGACGTGCAGGCAAAGCGTATGCACGAGTACAAACGCCAACTGCTAAACGTTATGAATATCATTTATCTTTACGAGCAGTTAAAGGCTAACCCCGAAATGCCTATGCAGCCGCAAACATTCATTTTCGGCGCAAAGGCTGCGCCCGGTTACCTTATGGCAAAGCAAATAATAAAACTTATATGCTTTGTTGCCGCCGATATCGATAAAAACCCCGATCCCCGTATCCGCGAAAAACTCAAAGTTTACTATGTGGAAAACTACTCGGTAACGCTTGCCGAACTTATCATGCCGGCAGCCGAGGTTTCCGAGCAGATATCGCAGGCGGGCAAGGAAGCCAGCGGTACGGGTAACATGAAATTCATGATAAACGGCGCATTGACGCTCGGCACGCTCGACGGCGCGAACGTCGAAATGGCTGAGGCTGTCGGCGACGACAATATCTACATTTTCGGTCTTAAAGCGGGCGAGGTAGAGGCGCTTTGGAAAAAGGGTTACGACGCTTCGGCTTTTTATAACAACAATTCCGCGCTGCACGTAGTTATCGAAAGCCTTAAAAAAGGTTTCAACGGTGAAAGTTTCGTAAATATTGCGGACTATCTGCTCCGTCAGTCGCCTATCGCCGATCCTTATATGTGTATGGCTGATTTTCAGTCGTACGTTCAAACGCGTGAAAGGTTGCTCGGCGATTACGCCGATAAACAGCTTTGGGCAAAGAAAAGTTTGAAAAATATTTCGTCAAGCGGAATATTCTCTTCCGACAGGAGCATCCGCGAGTACGCCGAAAACATCTGGGATCTTAAACCGCTTAAATAATTTATTAAATAATTTGCCGCGATATAGGCGTAAGCTGTGCGGCGAAAAACTTGCTTAACTCACTTATGTATATTATCTTTGACCCGACGAACGAAAAATACAAAAACATAAAGGGCGGTGTGGCTGAAAACAGCACCGTCCGATTTTTCGTTGAGGCGGACGCCGATAAAATCACAATGGAGTTTTATGGCGATAATCGACTTATAGCCCGACTTTTTACTAAAAACGACGGCGGTTTTACGCTTGAAACTTCGTTTGAAAAGGGTTTGTATTTTTATAAACTCAAAGCGGAATTAAACGGTGAGGAGCATATTTTCGGCGCAAGCGAAAAACTTAATGCCGTCGGGAACGGCGCGCCGTGGCAACTCACGGTTTACTCCGCCGATTATTGTACGCCCGAGTGGGTCAAGGGCGGTATAATATATCAGATTTTTCCCGACAGGTTTTGCCGCGACGGTGCTTTTACAGTACCCGCGGGTAAGATTGCGCGCTACGACTGGGGCGGAACGCCCACCTTTCGTTCAAGCGACGGTATAGTCAGAAACAACGAGTTTTTCGGCGGTAATTTCAAAGGCATAAAAAAGAAACTGGATTACTTAAAATCGCTCGGCGTTACGGCGGTTTATCTTAACCCGATATGCGAAAGTTACTCGTCGCACCGCTACGATACGGGCGATTATATGGCGATTGACCGCGTTTTAGGCAGCGAAAGCGATTTTGCCGATATGGTCGGCGAGGCTAACAAGCAGGGTATTCGTTTTATATTCGACGGCGTGTTCAATCATGTCGGCGCGGACAGCAAATATTTCAATAAATACGGGAATTACGACAGTGTCGGCGCATATCAGTCGCCGGATTCGCCTTACTATGACTGGTTTACGTTCCGTAGTTTCCCCGACGATTACGAGAGTTGGTGGGATTTTAAAAACTTACCGTCTATTAAAAAAACTTGCGAAGATTTTCAGTCGTTTATAAGCGGCGACGGCGGAGTTTTGCAGCATTGGTTAAGCCTCGGTTTTAACGGCGTTCGACTTGACGTTGCCGACGAACTTACTGACGAATTTATACTTAAAATTCGAGGCAAGTTAAAGCGCGAAAGTGCCGATAATCTACTTATAGGCGAGGTTTGGGAGGACGCAACCAACAAAATCGCATACGGAATGCGCCGAAAATATTTCACCGACGGCGAACTCGATTCGGTGATGAATTACCCGCTTAAAGATGCTATCTGCGATTATTTGTTAAGCGGGAAAACCGACTATCTCGAACAGGTGATCTGCGAGCAGATAAACAACTACCCCAAGCCCGCGCTCGACTGTCTTATGAACGTGCTTTCCACGCACGACTCTGTAAGGGCGATTACTCTTTTCGGCAGAAAAACTCCCGTATACAATAAGGACGAAATGGCGGGTGAAAAACTCACTGCCGAAGAATACAACCGCGGTAAGGCGAAACTCAAGTGCGCTTCCGTATTGCAATTTTTTTTATACGGAGTGCCCGCCGTCTATTATGGCGACGAGGAGGGGCTCGAGGGCGACCTCGATCCGTACAACAGGCGTTGTTTCGACTGGGATAATATGGATGAAGATTTGCTTTCGCACTATCGCAAAATTTCTAAAATTCGTCTTGATAACAAAGAAATTCTCGCATATGGGCAAACGAACATAGAAACCGCGTTCGACGGCTTGTTCGTGTTTGAAAGAAAATCTGCAAACGGTAAACTCATTATTGCCGTAAACGCAGGCAATAACGAATATAAATTAAAGACCGACCGCAAAGCCGAAGATTTATACGGCGGTTCGGTCGGGTATGAAACACTTATACCCCCGCTCGGTTTCGCCGTGCTTAAAGCAGTATAAACCGCCGATCTTCCGGTGCGTAAAGCGCGCAAAAGCATACGAAACCTTACACATTAACACAACATTTTGAGGAAGGAAAAAACAATGGACATTTTACAGACAATCACGCAGGAATTTTCGCTTAAGCCCGAGCATGTAAACAATATAGTCGCGTTGCTCGACGACGGCAATACAATACCGTTCATCGCCCGTTACCGTAAAGAGCTTACAGGGCATATCGACGATCAGGTTTTGCGTGAATTATCGGACAGATTGACCTATCTTCGCAATCTCGAAGAAAGAAAGGGCGAGGTAGAGCGCAGCATAACCGAACAGGGCAAGATGACCGACGAAATCAAGCAGGCACTCGAAGCCGCGGTAACGCTCACCGAAGTAGAAGATATCTACCGCCCGTATAAGCAGAAGAAAAAGACGCGCGCCACGATTGCGGCGGCAAAAGGACTTACTCCGCTTGCCGATATCATGCTTGCTCAGGAAATCAAAGAGGGCAGCGCGGAAGACATCGCGAAAGAATATATCAATGAAGAACTCGGCGTAAAAACCGCCAAAGAGGCACTTGCGGGGGCTATGGATATCGTTGCCGAAAGAGTTTCGGACGATGCCGAACTGCGTAAAAAACTGCGTAATATCTTTATGCGCAACGGCGAAATCTCCTCTAAACTCGTCAAAACCGACGACGACGGCGCAAAAGTTTACGAAAACTACGCCGACTATTCCGAACCCGTCGCCGATATCAAGAACCACAGAATTCTTGCCATCAACCGCGGCGAAAAAGAAGGTTATCTGCGCGTAAAACTGGGCATTGATAAAGCGTTCGGCGGCAGGGTATGTATGGCTGCGTTCGTAAAAGAGGGCAGTATTTTCACGCCTTATGTAGAGGCGGCTTGCGCCGACGCATACGAAAGACTTATCGCTCCGTCCATCGAGCGCGAAGTAAGAAACACGCTTACCGACGCGGCAAACGAACAGGCGATCAAGATGTTCGAGGTCAATTTGAGACCGCTCCTTATGCAACCGCCCATTCGCGATAAAGTTACGCTCGGCTGGGATCCCGCATACAGAACGGGTTGTAAACTCGCCGTCGTGGACGAAACGGGCAAGGTGCTCGATAAAACGGTCATTTATCCTACCATGCCGCAAAACAAGGTGGAAGAGGGTAAATCTGTCGTAAGAAAACTCATCGCCAAATACGGCGTTCAGGTAATTTCTATCGGTAACGGCACGGCTTCTAAAGAAAGCGAAATCATCGTATCCGATCTCGTGCGCGAATATAACGGCAAGGTTGCGTATATGGTGGTCAGCGAAGCGGGAGCTTCGGTTTACTCGGCTTCAAAACTCGGCGCGGAAGAGTTCCCCGATTACGACGTATCCGAACGTTCGGCGGTATCTATCGCAAGGCGTTTGCAGGATCCGCTTGCCGAACTTATCAAAATAGATCCTAAGTCGATCGGCGTTGGTCAGTATCAGCACGACATGCCCGAAAGCAGGCTCGACAGCGTGCTTAAAGGCGTTATGGAAGACTGCGTAAACAAAGTAGGCGCGGATCTTAATACGGCAAGCGTATCGCTCCTTTCTTATATTTCGGGCCTTAATACTTCGGTTGCAAAAAACATCGTCGCCTATCGCGAAGAGCATGGCAAGTTCAAATCAAGAAAAGAATTGCTCAAAGTTTCCAAACTCGGCGAAAAAGCGTTCACGCAGTGCGCGGGATTTATGCGTATCCCGGGCGCGAAGAACATTCTCGATAACACCGGCGTACACCCTGAGTCTTACGAGGGCACCGAAAAACTTCTTGCTCTGTTCGGTTATACCGATAAAGACGTCGAAAGCGGAAACCTCGACGAACTGAAAGACAAAATCAAAGCGTATGGTACGAAACGCGTTTGCGAGGAAACCGGGCTCGGAGCGGAAACTCTGAACGATATCGTAACAGAACTTTTAAAACCCGGTCGCGACGTGCGCGACAGCCTGCCCAAGCCCATGCTGCGTGCCGACCTTATGGATATTAACGACCTCGTTCCCGGTATGAAAATAAAAGGCACGGTAAGAAACGTTACCGACTTCGGGGCGTTCATCGATATCGGCGTTCATCAGGACGGACTTGTTCACGTATCCGAAATATCCGACAGATTCGTCCGTCACCCCAGCGAAGTGCTTAAAGTAGGCGACGTTGTGGAAGCGACGGTTATCTCTGTAGACGTTCGCAAAAAACGTATCGGATTAAGCCTTAAAAGTAAACCCGTAATCAATAAATAATTGCAAAATAAGCGGCTATAAGTCGATTATCAAAGATTTTACGAATTTTATAAGTAAAAAACAAAGCGGATTGCACTAAAAACAGTGCAGTCCGCTTTTGATGTATAGTTATATTTTAATGTGATTTGTGAATAATCGTTTTTCAAGTTTATATTTGGGATATCATGAGTATTATCATGAAAACGACAGAAACAAGTATGTTTAAAAACATAAATAACATACGGCTTGTTTTTGCTTTCCAGGTTTTTGCAATCGTTATTACGAGCAGTAAAAGAACGATGGGCATGCCGATAAAAGCGATAGTTGCGGTATGACCGGAAAGAATGCCCGACGTCGGGTTGCCGCTCTCTTTAATTCCCGTTGCGATTGCATCGCCGATCGCGCCGCCGAAGAAGAGTGCTGCGGCTGTGCTGACGACGCTCAACAGTGAAAGAAAAATCTTTTTAGGTATCGAAATATTGTTGCCGTAGCCCGAAGCGTATCCGTAACTTCCGTCCGACTGAACTCTTAACGACGCGTCTGCGTCGTCGGCCGGTTTAAGTATTCCGCGCGCAATTCCCGAAAAAATGTCTTCAAGCAGAATTAAAAGTATCCATGACATAAATAATCCGCCGAATATAGCCCCTACAACCGATCCGGCTTCGCTGTTATTTTTCGAGAAAGTTATCATGCTCATAATCATAAAAATAACAAACGCAGGTGGTAAAATCGCGCCGATAATCCGTCTCAGAATAAAGACAAAATTATAGAAAAATTCAAGAATTTTAATTGATCCGAGATTCTTGAACCATTCGTTTTTTCTATAAAACGTCAAGTCAATAAAGTACTTCGTTTCGCTGTTGTAGTGCGGGGTAAGTTTCCATTTGTTGTCATATACGTTTTCCGCGTCGACGGAATCCAGCCAAGTCGTTGTTTCGGTTACGTCGGACGCGTCGTAAAGGTGCCAGCCGAATCCCCTGGTATTGCGTATAACCCTGCCGCTCAGCAGCTTTTTAAGCCGCAATGATTTTGTCTCCATCTTTTGTACCTCCTATAGTTTAAATTTAAACTATCTTGGATACATCATACGCTAACCATTGGTTAATTGTCAAGCGTTTTTTGCCATAAAGGATATAATAATACATATGGAAGAAAAACAGAAAAAAACGCAAACGATTATAATACAAGATGCGGCTGAAAAGGCTGTGGCGGAAAAATCAGCTGAAAATGTGGTTGCACGCGCTACCGAAAAGGCGACTGAAAGGAAAACTCTTTCCGACGAGGCGAAAGCGATAAAAGAAAGGCTTTGTTCGGAACTTCGGCATTCCGGGCTTACGTCGGTGGAAATTTCTGCAAAGATAGGCGTTTCGCCTGAAATGGTAACGCAATATATGACGACGAATAAAATGCCGCGGCTCGAAACGTTTGCGCGCATTTGCAAGGAACTCGATCTTTCGCCGGCATACATTCTCGGCGTAGAAGAATATTGATTTTGTCATAACGTTTCTGTCGGATAAATTTTCAGTTGTAATTGTAGCCTTAAAAAAATAACGCTCTTTGTATACGGAGCGTTTTATTTTTATTTGCGAAACAGCCGATAACGGTCTTAT
>CAKQKA010000004.1 GCA_934247855.1 uncultured Clostridia bacterium
GATTACGGCAACGTGCTGAATGGATTTACATGTAGCCACGCATCTGCGGCAGAGCACGCATTTGGAGTTATCTCTTACAAGATAATCGGTGGAAGTATCGGTCTCCGTCGGCGTCATTTCGCCTTGGAAAGCGTTCATATCGCAGTCGTATTCGTAAGCAAGTTCCTGCAGTTCGCAGTTCATGTTCCTCTCGCACGAAAGGCAGGATTTGTTATGATTGGAAAGCAGCAGTTCGATAGTGGTCTTTCTGGACTGACGGATAGCCGGCGTATCGGTAAAAACTTCCATACCCTCGTTAACGGGGTATACGCACGCGGCGACAAAACTTCTTGCGCCCTTGACCTCGCAAACGCAGATACGGCACGCGCCGATCTCGTTTATTGCTTTCATATAGCAAAGCGTGGGGATTTTAATACCGGCGACCTTAGCCGCTTCGAGTACGGTCGTTCCCTCGGGAACGCTTACGGGTATATTATTTATTTTAAGATTTACCATGATCATTCCTCCTTATGCCTTAGCGATTGCCTTGAACTTACAAGCGCCCATACAAGCTCCGCACTTCACGCACTTGTTCGGATCGATTGCCATAGAAGCAAGTTTGTGACCTTCGGGGGTGTAATCCGTACGAGCGATCGCACCTGCGGGGCACAAACGCGAACACAGTCCGCAACCGATACATTTATCTTTATCGATAGCAAATCTGACGAGCTTTTTGCAAACATGAGCGGGACAAACCTTATCTACTACGTGCGCTTCGTATTCGCTTCTGAAATAACGCAGCGTGGACAGAACGGGGTTAGGCGCAGTCTGCCCGAGCCCGCAAAGCGAATTTTGCTTTATATAGTAACAGAGTTTTTCCATTTCATCGAGGTCCTCGAGCGTTGCTTTGCCCTCGGTTACCTTTGTGAGCATTTCAAGAAGACGTTTATTGCCTATACGGCAAGGAGTACATTTTCCGCACGATTCGTCAACGGTGAATTCAAGGAAGAACTTCGCAATGTCGACCATACAGTTGTCTTCGTCCATTACGATAAGTCCGCCCGAACCCATCATCGAGCCGATCGCGATAAGGTTGTCGTAATCGATGGGAACGTCGAGGTGTTCTGTGGGTATACAACCGCCGGACGGGCCGCCCGTCTGCGCCGCTTTGAATTTTTTGCCGTTAGGAATACCGCCGCCGATATCGTAAACGATTTCACGTAAGGTAGTTCCCATAGGTACTTCAACAAGTCCGGTATTTACGATCTTGCCGCCGAGCGCGAAAACTTTCGTGCCTTTGCTCTTTTCGGTACCCATAGAGGCAAACCACTCCGCGCCGTTCAATATGATTTTGGGAACGTTGGCGTACGTTTCTACGTTGTTAAGAATGGTGGGCTTGCCGAACAAACCTTTGACTGCGGGGAACGGAGGACGGGGACGCGGTTCGCCGCGCTTGCCCTCGATAGACGTCATGAGCGCGGTTTCTTCGCCGCAGACGAACGCGCCTGCGCCAAGCCTGATTTCCAGATCGAAGGAGAAATCCGTGCCGAAAATATTTTTACCGAGCAACCCGTGTTCGCGCGCCGAGTCGATTGCCTTTTGCAATCTCTGAACGGCGATGGGGTATTCCGCTCTTATGTATACATAACCCTGATTGCTGCCGATTGCGTACGCCGCGATAGCCATAGCTTCGACTACTACGTGCGGATCGCCCTCAAGCACCGATCTGTCCATAAACGCGCCGGGGTCACCTTCGTCCGCGTTACAACAAACATATTTGATATCGCCTTGCGAAGCTCTGGCAAACGCCCACTTTCTGCCCGTAGGGAAGCCCGCGCCGCCTCTGCCGCGCAAACCGCTTGCGAGCATTACGTCGATAACCTCCTGCGGAGTCATTTCGGTAAGCACTTTGGCAAGTGCTTTGTAACCGTCGCGCGCGATGTATTCTTCGATGCACTCGGGATTGATTACGCCGCAGTTGTGAAGCGCAACCCTGTGCTGTTTTTTCATGAACTCGGTGTCTTCGAGTTTATTCACGATCGCGCCGGTATCGCCCTCTCTGTGGAGGAGTCTGCCGACGGGCTGACCGCCGATAATGTGCGTTTCGACTATTTCTTTAACGTCGGCCGCAGAAATGGAGTGATAGAACGTGCCCTCGGGGTAGATTACCATAATAGGACCTTTGGCACAAAGACCGAAACAACCGGTCATAACCACTCTTACCTTATTTTCAATACCGCGCGCGGCGATTTCGTCGTTGAGCGCGTGTATTATTTCCATCGACTTGTTGGAAGTACAACCCGTACCTCCGCAAACAAGAACGTGATGCTTGCCCGCGGCAAAAAGTTCGCCTTTCTTTGCCTGCATTGCGTTAAGTTCGTTAACTGTTTTCATCTTTCCTTTCCCTCCGTATACACGCATCGGCTCACGCCTTGTATTTTTCGATAATGCCGGCAACGTCCTTTGCGGTTATCTTGCCGTAAACCTCGTCGTTCACGGTCATTACGGGAGCTAATCCGCAGCAACCTATGCAACGCGTCGCATCCAGCGAAAAACGCTTATCTTCCGTTACTCCGCCGTTCTCTATGCCGAGCTGTTTTACGAGTTCGTTGAATACATCGCCCGAACCCTTAACGTAACAAGCCGTTCCCAGACAAACCGCAAACTTGTACGCACCCTTGGGCGACAACGCGAATTGCGCATAAAAAGTGGCTATCCCGTAAACTTCGGCAAGCGATACGCCCATTTCATCGGCGATTATCTGCTGTACTTCTTTGGGCAGATATCCGTAGATGTCCTGCGCCTGTTGCATCGCGGGCATTAATCCGCCCGGCACGTCTTTCAGCTTCGCAAGAGCAGCTCGCAGTTGTTGTTCCTGCTCTTTCGTTCCGTCAAACGCAATGTTGCTGATTTTCTTCATACTTTCCTCCGATCTATGTTTTCCGCCGCCAACTGCGGCTTTCGCTTTAAACCGCACTCATTCTTTTTAAAGTTAACCACTGCTAACCATTTTAAAAAAGGTAAAGTGCACCGCATATTTATTTTATCATAAAAAAAATATGCCGTCAACGATAACATTAAGACAATCATAAAAATATAAGACATTATGACAGACTTTTTTATAATTTTAGACGATATTTCGGCGGTGTTTTCGCATATTTTGTTACAGCTCGCGCTTTTTGAAAAAGAAAAAAAATTTGCAAAAAGGTATTGACAAGATTTTGCGGGCAGCGTGTTAATACTATACGTATAACGCGCAAGCGCAACGATGTATTAGCAAAAACACGGTCGCAAGACCAAGGTTCGCTTTATTCTTGTCCGGCATCGAATGAAAATACACCAATGGCTTGTATGATAACGTAATTAAAATATATGAAGAGAAAGCCGCTAAATAAAAAAATGAGCCCGGAAAAATACCGAACTCACTTAAACACTTATTAAAAAATATCAAATATTTAAAAATTCATATTAATTTTTACACTTGCACGTATGATTTTCGCAAAGCAAAACTATTGCATTTTTGCGGTATAGATACACACATGCTTTACGCCGTCATGTTGAGCGGAGCGAAGCGCAGTCGAAACATCCGGGTGCGACAGCACCTCATAAAAGCCGTCTCCGAACTAAGCAAACTTAACAATATGTTCGGTATGCGCCTAACGGCTAGATCCTTCGCACGCCGAGTTTATAAGCACGTCTCAGAATGACGATTACTAAATTTTTGCGGCATAGATGCAAGCATTGCAAGGCTCATTGCTATAAACGTAACATGCGGCAATACAACCATTGTTTTTATTATTTTTAGGGTTTAGCTGCAAGCATGACGAGGCTCGCATTGGTCGAAAGGATACAATAGACCTGTATGGTCATTGTAGTCTTTCGACCAGGGCAGGAACAAAGTCAGACGCAGCAGATAAGCCCTAAAAAAGACCTGTAAGCGGATAAAAAGTCCGCCTATAGGTCGTTTTTCGCTATATTCGATTATTTTGTCAGTCGGCAAATAACGGGGTGGAAAGATATCTGTCGCCCGTATCGGGGAGCAGGACGACAATGGCTTTGCCCTCGTTTTCTTCGCGACGGGCAAGTTCTATGGCTGCAAAAGTTGCCGCGCCGGAAGATATACCTACAAGCACGCCCTCGTTTTTACCGATTGCTTTGCCCGTGGCGAAAGCGTCCTCGTTGGAAACGGTGATGATTTCGTCGTAAACTGAGGTGTTAAGCACTTCGGGAACAAATCCTGCGCCTATGCCCTGAATCTTGTGCGCGCCCGCCACACCCGTGGAAAGCACGGCGGATGTTGCGGGTTCTACGGCAACGATTTTTACGTTGGGATTTTGAGATTTAAGATATTCGCCTACGCCTGTAAGCGTTCCGCCCGTACCGACTCCGGCAACGAAAATATCGACTGCGCCGTCCGTATCTTCCCATATTTCGGGGCCTGTGTGCTCGCGATGAGCGGCGGGGTTGGCGGGATTGACGAACTGACCGGGAATAAAACTGCCGGGAATTTCGGCGGCGAGTTCGTTCGCTTTGGCGATTGCTCCTTTCATACCCTTAGCACCCTCGGTCAACACGATTTCCGCACCGTAAGCCTTTATAATCTGACGGCGCTCGACCGACATTGTTTCGGGCATTGTAATAATAATACGATATCCTCTTGCGGCGGCAACCGAAGCAAGTCCGATACCCGTATTGCCCGAGGTCGGCTCGATAATGACCGAATCGGGTTTTAGTTTGCCCGACGCTTCTGCTTCGTCTATCATTGCCTTTGCAATTCTGTCTTTAACAGAACCTGCGGGGTTGAAATATTCGAGTTTTGCAAGAATTTTTGCTTTAAGATTGTATTTTTTTTCGATATGAGTAAGCTCTAAAAGCGGGGTTTTACCTATAAGCTGATCTGCAGACGTATAAATTTTTGACATAATATTCTCCTCAATTTTATTATCTTTATTATTTGTAAATCGCAAAACCGACGCGTCAACATCGACCATGCAAAATATACGGTAAAATTGTTTTGATTGGCTTTTTATTAAAGCAGTCTTTCATAACAAACCTCCATAAAAAAATAACCGAGCGACACAGATTATGCCCTCGGTTAAAAATCAAATTTTTATAATTTAATCAGAATAAACCACATGCCGAGGGAATTTCTTTTCTATTTTGGCAACACGAAAAACCGTGCATACAACAATTCTGCATGCACACCGTATTCAAACCGAACACAAATATCGCCATAAGTCGCCGCCCTTTAAAGTTTGTCTTTTTGATTACCTGCATTATAGCATCCGCCAACGGCGATGTCAAAAAATTTGATATAAAATTTCAATTTTTGATGTTTAAACATCCGGGTGCGATAGCACCGCACTTTTTTTTGCGGTATGCCACAAAAAGGGCTTAGATGCAAGCATGACAAGGCTCGTTGGCGCTTGCAGGAGTGAATAGAATTTTCTGCTTTAATATTTTAGGAGAATAAAATGTCTAAACACATCATTATAATGAATCCTGCAAAGAAGCCGATACGACCGCCGCGTTTTATGCAGCTTTCGGGAATAAGTTCGCGTATGCAGACGTAATTCATAGCACCTGCGGAAAACGCGAGCAAAAACGGCTGAACAAAAACGGTAAATTCAGCTAAAAGTAGACCTATAGCACCGAAAACAGGCTCTACCGCCCCGCTTAGCATACCGAAAAGAAAGGCTTTTTTGCGCCCGTTTTTCTCTACAAACGGGAGAGAGGTTGCCAAGCCTTCGGGGAAATTTTGCAAACCTATCGCAATAGCAACGCCGACCGCACCCGCCACCGATACGCCGGGAGTTCCGAACGCCACGCCGACCGACATCCCCTCGGGAATATTATGGAGCGTAACCGCGCGGAACACGCGGTTTGCGCCGTCGGTTTTTCTATTAAAAAGATCGGGCAAAGCGATAAACGCCACGCCGCAAAGCACCCCGACGGAAACTATAATCCAAGGCGGCTGCCCTGCCGATCTTGCGCCGTCAGCTGCGGGCAAAAGCAGCGACCAGAATGCTGCGGAAAGCATTACCCCCGCGGCAAAACCGTTTAAAATCTCGTACCTCTTGCATTTTTCGGTAAAAAAAACGCAGGCGGCGCCGAGAGTTGTCATTATAAAAATAAAACTCAGCGCGCCCGCGGCTATTATTTCGTTCATTTTTCTTTTGCGTCCTATAATCATTATATTACGCAAACGCAAAAACCGTACACCTTTTCGCCAAGCCGTTCAGCCTTGAAAACAGTCGAACGGCACGGCAAAGCAATTAAAAACTTTTACCTTAAAACGCTTTAACCAAAGCGATTACGCCGTCAACTATGAATACGATACCGATAACGATAAACATCCAGGCGTATCCTGCGCCGGGGTTAGTTGCAAGCATAACGCCCGCCACGATTAAAAGCACGTTGATAACGATCGACAGAAGATCTTTTACGCCGAGTTTAACAAGGTTCATAACGCCGTATACGGCGATTACCACGCCGACTACGACAGCAATCAGATCGAGCAGCGTTGCGCCGAGAACGATTGCGACTATGCCGAGAACGAGTTCTATCGCCGCGGACACCGTCAGCCTGTAAACGAACAAATCTATAACGCCCTTTAAAATAAGCAAACCGCCGACAACATAAACCAGCCAGCTTGCGACCTGTGCCTGAAAAATGCAGAACAGCACGCCGAGCGCGATATAAACAAGCGCGACGATAATCTGAGATATCTGCTCCTTATTTGCCTTTACGCGGTACTTTGTGTTACCTTTTTTTGCCATAATTTTACCTCTTTATTTTTTTTAAATTTTATCGTTTTTAGTTACGTAAATCAAAACGTGAAAGTAAGCGTTCTGCCGTTGCCATCCGCAGAACTTGCAATTTCAACGGTTACGCCAGCGGCAGTGCCGTCGTACCATTTAAGTCCGCTTATGGTTTTGCCCACAGCGAACAAATCGCCGTTCGATGAAACGTTGCCTTTCGCTATATCGTTGTTCCCGTCGGCCTCTACAAGCGAAATAAGCTTATTAGTCGTATCGGAATTGTTGTTTGCATAAATTTCCCATATGCCGTATATTTGACTTGAATCGCTTTTCATTGTCGCGGCGACATGGTAAACTCTTACGCCCGCCACCGAGAATAGTCCGCTGTATCCCTTTTCCATAGCGTTAAGTCCGTCGGGCGTGTAATAGTCGATTATGTAATATTCTGAAAACGGATCGGCTTTATTTTTGCAAATCATAACGCAATCGCCGCTTGCGCCGAAGGACGAAAGCGTAAGGTTGCAATTGCCCGTAACCACGTACGGATCAACCCAACCTAACAGCAGTTTTGTAAACGCGTTGTGATCGCCTACGTTGGCATCCATCATGTCCCCGCCGCCGATACCGCCGTCAACGCCCTTGCTGTCGTCATAATCGTAGTAATCGTCGATGCCGAGCAAGTGCCCCGTTTCGTGTATTACCGTTTCGCAGTTAATGGTAAGGCTTGCTCCGTTTGCCGGAGTTTCCGAAAAGAATTCGTACCCTAAAAACATATAGAAATCGGCTTCTTTATTATCGTAGGACACAGGCGTTTCGGTGTAATATTCGTAAGTGAACGCCCACCAGAAATTTGCGTTATCGAAATCGACGGGAGCGGTATAAACGAGATATATACCGTCGATATATCCGTCGTTATCGGTATCGTAGTCGGAATAATTGATTTGCGAATCGAAGTGTTCAAGCGCGCCTTCTATAATCTCGTATTCGGGAGAGTTTTCGCCCGTGTATTGATTTTCGTAATAACTCGAACTCTTGCCCGTGTTGTAAACGTCGGTTACCATGCCGCCGATATCCAGTTTGCCGTAAGACGATTTTTTGTAATACGAATTAAGACTTTCCCAACCGGTATCTTCGCTCGTGCCGAAAAACGCTTTCTCAAGCGTGCTCTTCATACTCGCGTCGGCTTTATAGTCGGTAAACGCCACGGGAATTACAAGCACTTTGGGACTGCCGATCGACGGCAAGCCGCGGGTAATGCCCGTTTCGCTTACTGCGGTTTCTATAGGCGTAACGTCGCCGTAGCCAAGTCTTCTATAATTTGGCAGAACTTTAACGTTTACTACCGCATTGATCGAGAATTCGCCGTATTTTACCGTTACGGTATAACTACCTTCGGCATCGCCGTTGTAATCGGACGAGCCGAGCGTAAATTCGTTGCCGCCGAGCGTTTTCTTGCTATTGTTTTCAAGTACGGCGTACACGGTCAGATAATCGGCAACGTCAACAAGAGCAGTGCCTTTCGACACGGTAACTTCGTCGTTTTTAAGTTCGATATCGGTAACCGCATACGTTTTGCCGACTACCTCTGTGCTTTCGGTAAACGCTATCTGGTATCCGTCATGGTAACTTACTACAGCGTTTTTAACCGAGAACGCTTCGGGCGTATCGCATAATACGTCGTACAAATCGGTCACGAAAGATTCGGGCAAGTATTTGGACACGAACAACGTTACGGTGGTTTTGCCGTCGGTTATTTTCACGCTGTAGTCCTTGTTCGCCGTCGGCTTGCCGAGAGTGCCCGACAACGCGACGTTTTCAACGTCGATATTCATCGAAAGACAGCCGTCGATTTCAGACAGCGCGCCTATTTTTACCGCAGGCATGTCAAAATTGCTATCGACGACTTCGCACTTTTCTATATTTTGCAATTCGACAAGACCGCTGTATGTCGTCTTTTTTGCAGTTACGACGGTCACGTCGCCGACGGATACATTTTTCGAAGTCTTGCCGCTGTATACGTACATTCCGTTTTTACCGTCGGAAATATAGAAACTGTTTCCGACAAGCCCCACGACCGCACCGCATACGGTAACGACGGTTCCGTCTGCTTTATCGTATGCGTCCGCAATCGGATATAAGTCAAAACCGGACGGATCGGGATCGGGATCGGGTTTGACGCTCGACGAAGAATCGTCGGGCTTTACAGAAGAATCGTCGGGAGCACCCGAAGAATCATCGGGCTTTATTGATGAATCGTCCGGAATATGCGAAGAGTCTCCCGCACTGACGGACGAATCGTTCGTCGGTACTTTTTCGCAGGAAGCAAAAAACATGCACATCGACACGACGCAACAGACTATCAGCAGTAAAACCGATAAAGCAGGCGATTTTTTATTCATAGTTTCTCCTTAACACAACACAGAACCGTGCGCCCGCCGCTACGACAACGCCGCACGCTCCATGCGCATATATTGTATAATAAAAATACATAAAAGTCAAAGTATAAAAATAAAAATGTCAAATTTGCGAATTTTATGCTAAAAGATTGCACTTCGGGCGTTTTATTGGTATAATCGAATAAATAAAAAATCGTGCGCGAGCGCGGTAAAACCACATGCGTTTTTACCACGTCCGCGTTTAAGAGAGAACATGAATTTATTTAAAAAGATTGCAATATTTACACTTACGGCACTTGTAGCGTTTTCCTGCGCGTGTACCGGTCAGACGGTAACGTACACCATTTTCGGAGGTTCGTTCTGGCTGAATTCACCCGAACTTACGAGCGCGGGCAACGTTAACGAAACCTGCGTTTACGACGTAACCCTTACGCCTGCCGAAGACGCGCTTTTCACGGCGGAATACACCGACGGAACGCAACTTAAAACCACTCTTTCCAATGTTTCCGTGGACGGGCAAACGTATTATTCGTTTAAAACAGAACTTACCGTAAAGGGCAATTACAAATACGACGATAAAGTTATTCCTATCGACGACAGCGTTGTTTCCGAGTGCGTTTTTTCGGGATTGGATAAACAATTTCATCCCATTCGCAGCAGCAAATCGGTTACTTCCACAAGCGTGGAAAGTTACAACGGCGCAGTGCAGTTTTCGTTTTTCTCGTACAATATGACGACCGAATATTCGGATAATACCGCCACGGTAAAAATTACCAAAAACAAAACGATGCCCGAAACGCTTAATAAGTTAGTTGTAGAGAGAACCGTTAAGGAAACGGAAAACACATACAGTAAACTCGGTTCGCCGTTTATAGACAATGAACTGACCTTCTTTTTCCCGAGAGCGGCGGAACTTACTTCGGGCTTTTCTTCGCAGTACAGCTCGCTTGACGGCTTGGCGCAAAAAGTGCGCAAACTCAGCCTTTCGGTAAGCTCCGAAAAAGGCTCGCAGGAAATAAAGATTCCCGAATACGTCTATAACGGCTCGACCGTCAAAGATAAGACAATCGCCTGCTTTATCGCACAGATAGCCATTACGGGCGATTCGTTTGCCGGCACACCGCAAACGCTGTATTTTGCGGCGGCAAGCACAAAAAACGAGAATAAAAGACGTCTTGTGAAGATCGAAACAACTCTGCCGTATCTTGCAGGTACGGTTGCCTATACCCTGCACTCGGTATCTTACAGCGCGTAAACCGGACAACCGCGCTTAACGCTGTAAATATCCGGAAAAACTCTCCGCCGAATATCGCGGGAAAGAATAAAAAACGTATAATAATTATGAAAGAACAAGACATACCCCGAAGTCGATTAAGCGACTTTGAATCAAAATCGAATAACGCAAAACGTAAAGGCGATTATTTTAAGGAAAGATTACGGCGCGCGCTTTAAACAGCCGCAGTGCCGGCTTGCCGTTTTTCGGCATAAATTAAGATTTTTTCCGAATCTCGCCGTGGTTTTGCGTGCGGGATTTTTTTTATCCTTTTTATACAAACGCTTCGCCGCCGTGTGCGGCAAAGGAGGATGAACATGCCGGAAGATCAACTTAAAAACAACGCAGTCGCCCCGCGCGAGTTTGAAAAAGAGATCGTCGCCGCCGTAAAAAGCGGGTTTTCCACCGAAAAATTGCGGGAAGTGCTCGACGATTACCACGACAACGATATCGCGCACGCCCTGCCGCTGCTGACTCAAAAAGAGCGTAAAATTTTGTACGTTGCGCTCGGTGACGAACGCATTTCCGACGTTTTCAGTTATCTTGACGATCCGGAACCGTTCGTGAATGAGATGTCCGACGCGAAAGTCGCCGACATCGTGGAAAACATGGACTCGGACGACGCAACCGACGTTCTCGACGAACTGGACGAAGAGCGCAAACAGGACATTATCAACCTGATGGACGCCGCCAGCGCGCGCGACCTTAAACTTATTTCCAATTACGAAGAGGACGAAGTCGGTTCGCGTATGACGAACGACTACGTTTCCGTTGACCGCGCCTGTACTGTTAAAGAAGCGATGAAATCGGTTATCGGCGAAGCCGCCGAGAACGACAACATCTCCACTGTGTTCGTAACCGAAAACGGAGTGTTCAAAGGCGCGTTCAAACTGAAAGACCTTGTAATCGCAAGGAGCACCACCCCGCTCGACGACATTATAGTTTCTTCATTCCCGTACCTTTACGCCGACGATAAGATATCCGACGTTTTAAGCGATTTAAAAAGCTATGCGGAGGAGTGCGTTCCTGTTTTAGATAACGATAATCGACTTATAGGGGCACTTACGAGCGCAGACGTTATCGAAGCGGTCGACGACGAAATGAGCGAAGACTATGCAAAACTCGCAGGTCTTGCCTCGCAGACCGAAGAGGACGAAAAAGTGGGCGCGGGCATGCTTAAACGTTTGCCATGGCTGATCATACTGCTCGTTCTCGACCTGTTTATAGGTGCATACACCGGCATTTTTGAAGCGATTATCGTGGGCGTGCCGTTCCTCGTTTGCTTTCAGCAAATGATTTCGGGCATGAGCGGTAACGTAGGCACGCAATCGCTTGCAGTTTCTGTCCGCGTGCTTTCCCGCGGGGACGCAGACGGCAAAACCATACGCAAAATGGTGGGCAAAGAACTTCTGGTCGGCTTTCTGAACGGTACGGTCATCGGCGCGTTCTCTATGATCACCGTAACGCTGTTCGCATACCTTACCAATACCGCAGGCGGTTTTTCAGGCTCGGCGACGGCGGGGCTTGCAGTCGGGCTTTCGATGATAGCGGCGACCACCGTATCGTCGCTTACCGGCACGCTTATTCCCCTTTTCTTTTATAAAATCAAAATAGATCCGGCTGTCGCGTCCGGTCCGCTTATCACCACGGTAAACGACCTTGCGGCAATTTCGGTTTACTACGGCACGGCAATGATTCTGTTTGCCGGCTTACTGTAAGGAGGGCGATCATGTCGGATGAAATCTTAACAAACGAAATCGACCCGCGTGAGAAAATCACGGAAGAGTTGCTTGAGCTTTTAAAAAGCGATCTGCCCGCCGAAGCCTTACGCGAAAAATTAGACGATTACCACGAAAACGACGTTGCGCAGGTCATTCCGCTGCTTTCTGCGGACGAGCGCAAACAGTTATATCTTAAACTTGACGACGATTATTTGTCGGAAGTGTTCAGTTATCTGGACGATCCCGAGCCGTACATCGAGGAAATGACCGCCGACAAGGCGGCAGACATTATCGAATCGATGGCTGCGGACGACGCCGTAGACGTTCTTGACGAACTCGAAGAGGACAAAAAGAACGAGATCATCGGACTTATGGACGAGGACAGCGCGAACGACGTCAAACTGATTACGGGTTACGACGACGACTGCATAGGTTCGCGAATGACCACCGACTATGTGTCCATCAAAAACGACTACAATATAAAAACGGCGATGAAAAGCCTTGTGGAGCAAGCCGCCGAAAACGACAACATTTCCACAATCTATGTAACCGACGAAAACAATGTGTTTTACGGCGCGGTTTCGCTTAACAAACTGTTTATCGCAAGGAGCGACACTCCGCTCGACGATATAGTAACAACCTCGTTCCCCTACCTTTACGCGGACGATAAAATCGTGGACGCACTGCCCCGAATTAAGGAGTACGAAGAGGAGTCTTTACCCGTATTAGATGCCGATAATCGACTTATAGGCGTACTTACGAGCGCAGACGTAGTAGAAGCGGTAGACGACGAAATATCCGAGGACTATGCAAAACTCGCAGGTTTATCCGAAGAGGACGATCTTAGCGAACGCGTTTTCGGCAGCGTTAAAAAAAGGCTTCCCTGGCTTGCGGCGCTGTTAGTTTTAAGTTTTATAGTATCATCGGTACTTAAAGTTTTCGACGGCGTTATGGCTGCGCTCCCCATACTTGTTTTCTTCCAGACTATGGTGCTGGATATGAGCGGTAACGCAAGCACGCAATCGCTCGGCGTAACCATCCGGCGGCTTACCGATCCCGATATCACCCCGGCCGACAAACGCAGAGCATTTTTCAGCGAACTCAGCATTTCTTTTTTCGACGCGTTGATACTCGCAACCTTAGCGTTCGGTTTAACCACCGCCTATATGCTTATATTCAAACATCAGCCCGTCGGTCAGGCAATGCCCGTTGCGGCTTGCATCGCGGCGGCTATGGCAATCTCCATGACCGTTTCGGGCATACTCGGCACGGCGATACCTATGTTCTTTAAAAAGACGGGCATAGACCCCGCCGCCGCATCCGGACCTTTGATTACGACCATGAACGACCTTCTGTCCGCCGTAACGTATTACGGCTTAGCGGCACTGCTGCTTTTAACTATTGCATAAAATGTTCTTGCACTGCAAAACAAGCAATAATCAACCTATAGACTTACTTTTTAATAAAAACGCGTATAAAATTCACTATTCCGGATAAGAACGAAACAAATCTCGGTCTTGTCCGGCATAAAAAGTAAAACCGCTTGCGATTCGGCTTTTCACCGAAACGCAAGCGGTTTTTTAAAGAGAAGAAGGAGTTAGTTGTAATCGTATTTAATAATTCAATCGATCGATTAAACCGATCAATCGTCGTGCTCGCCGTCGTTGATGAACAGTATTCCGAGCGTGTTTTCACCGCAGTGGCTGGTAATCGTGCCGCCTGCGTTGGTAATCATAATATGTTTAAACCCATGCTCTTCGAGTATTTGTTTAACCATAGCGTTTTGTTCGTCGGTCGCCGTGGTGGAAGTAATGAATACTTCGGACAAGTCAGGGTTATCGTATTCTCTGAGCGTATCGTTTACATAATTTCTGATACAGTTATCCATATTTCCGCGATACTTGCCCGCAGGTTTCATCTTTCCGTCTTTAAGTAAAATCTGTATTCTGAGTTTTAAAATGTTCGATCCGAAAAGCTGAAGCGCGGAGCATCTGCCGCCCTTGTAAAGATAGTCGAGTCTGGCAAGCACGAAACTTGCCTGAACAAACGGAACCCTCGCTTCGCACTTTTTGACTATTTCTTCGGGCGAATATCCTTTTTTAATGAGTTTGGAGGCATAAATCGCAATAAGACCTATACCGGTAGAGAGCGATAGCGAATCAATAACGTAGACGTTTTTCATCGTAGCGGCGACTGCTTTCGCGTTTTCGCACGCGGAAGAAATGCACGATGAAAGCGAAACGTGAATTACCGCGTCGTAGGATTCGAGGAGATTAGCGAAATGTTCTTCGAACTGAGTGCGGTTTACCGCGCCGGTTTTAGGCAAAACTTTGTACTTGTTGACGTACTCTATGATGTGCGACGTGGGAAACTCGCCGTCATACTTTACTTCATCACCCAGAAAAACCGTGAACGGCAAAGTGTGGATATCATATCGGGCAAGAAGCTCCTTGGGCATATCTATCGTACTTTCGGCAGACACTGCTATTTTCATATCGGAAACCTCCGTAATATTTGAAATCACACAAAGGACAAGTTTGTGCTCATCCTTTGACCTCAAAAATCCTAACACAGTTTATGCAAAAAATCAATATTATAAACTAAACGATCGCTTGGCAACACTCTACTCGTTTTTTTTTCGCGGTAGAGTGGTAAATTTTTTACTCTACTCACGGTAGAAACACCTCTATATGCTTGCTATTAAACGTTTTTTGTGATAAAATATGCGTATGGAACTAAAAGATATCGTTGCAAAAAACCTTGTTGAGCTGCGCAAAATATTTGGCTTTACTCAACTCGAAATTGCCGAAAAACTTAATTATTCCGATAAAGCGATAAGCAAATGGGAGCGCGGGGAGTCTTTGCCGGACGTGGAAACGCTTAAAAAACTCGCCGATATCTACGGCGTAACCGTCGATTTTTTACTGACGGAAAACGTAGATATCAAGAAAAATCTTAACCGCCGCAAACTCATCGCAGGGCAAAAAACGCTTATTTCCCTTCTCGCCACACTGCTCGTATGGATTATCGCCACCGTAACTTTTGCGGTGCTGTGCTGGTGCGGAGTGCCAACCACTGCGGCAACTTTCTCTTTTATAGTCGCACTGCCCGTAAGTTTTATCGTTCTTATCGTGTTCGACGCGATCTGGGGCAAGCCCTGGCTTAACCTTATTTTCGTTTCCGGGCTTATATGGACCATTGCTCTTTGCGTATTTTTAACCTTAAGAACCGACACTGCATGGCTGTGCTTTATCGTGCCGATACCCCTGCAACTTGCGGTACTTTTCTGGTTCTTATTAAAAACCCTTAATCTCAGTTTAAAAAAGAAAAAACAATAAAAAGCCGCCTATAAGTCGATTATCAAGCCTTTAGCGGCTTTTTTATTAGTTCGATAAACGAAAAGTTCAGGAGGAAAAACGTGAAAAGACTTCTTATAGGAATATGCGGAGGCACGGGCAGCGGCAAAACCACCCTTGCAAGCAAAATCTATAACGCGCTCGGAAAAGACAAGTGCCTTCTCATCAGTATGGACCGTTATTATAAAGACGACAATTCTTTGACTTTCGAGCAAAAGACAAAGCGGAATTACGACCACCCCGACGCGTTCGACAACGAATTATTACTTGAACATTTAAAAACGTTAAAGAGCGGCGGCAGCATAGACTGCCCGAATTATGATTTTTCCACACATTCGAGGTTAAAAGAATTTACGCACGAAGAAAGCAAGCAAGTAATCATTATCGAAGGCATTTTGCTGTTTGCCGATCCGCGCCTTACCGACCTTATGGACTACAAACTGTACGTGGATACCGACGCCGACGTGCGAATTTTAAGAAGAATACTGCGCGACGTTAAAGAGCGCGGAAGAACGCTCGACTCGGTAGTAAATCAGTACCTTACCACCGTAAAACCCATGCACGAACGCTTTATAGAACCGTTTAAGCGCGTTGCCGATATCATCGTACCCGAGGGCGGTTATAATGAACCCGCTTTCGATATAATCGTAAGCACTTTGGTTTCAAAAATGGGGATATAGGTCGATTATCCGCACTTTCGCGCATACAACATAATACAGTTTCCCACCAGACCGAAAAAATAGTTCCGATTAAATTCAAGGAATTATGCGCATAAAAACGTATTATAAACGTAAAACGACTTGCGCCCTTGCAAACAAAATTTTTGCGGGAGCGCGGCAAAAAAGGAGATTGCGCTATGAAAAAAATTTCACTGTTTATTCTATCTTTGATAATTTGTTTGTCGGCTTGTTTTTCGTTCGGTTGCGGCGCAGCGCCCTCGGGCGGAATGACGGCAGGCGACAAATATACCCCCGAAGGCGGTAAACCGTCCGGCGGCATCGGGGAAACCGCTGCACCCGATGCAATACCGGGCGACCCTACCGCGGGCGAAGACAGCGGAAAAGACAGTTCGTCCGGCAACGAACAGGACGTTACCCTGCCCGCAGGGCAGCTGACGGCAGGTGCACAAAACGACAACGACTACTACAGCGACTGGCTGAAACTTTTCTTTAAAGGTCAGAATGCTTCAGACAGCGGCAAATTCGCAGACAAAATCGGATATTTCGACTTATATTCGTTAGACCGCGTTAAAGTAACGGTAAAAAGCGGCGAAAAACCGGTTGAACAAGCATACGTCAGCTGCATATCGGACGATCAAAAAGTCTTATTCAACGCGATGACCGACGCAAACGGCGTAGCGTATCTGTTTCCGAACAGCGAAAGCGGAAAAATCGTAGTCGAACTGACCGACCAGAACTTATCGGTAAAGAAAACCGTTGATTTTAACGCGGATAACCGCGACCTTACTATCGACATAGAAAAAGACGCTCCCGCAAAAAACAATCTGATACAGCTTATGTTCGTAGTGGACGCGACCGGTTCAATGGGCGACGAGATGAACTATCTTACAGCCGAACTCGGCGATGTCATCAAACGCATAGTTAAAAACAACGGCGTAAAGATAGACCTCGGCTTTTTGTTCTACCGCGACGACTGCGACAGCCAGAAATTCTTTGACGTACCGTTTAAAGACGTTACCGAAGAGGTAAACTACCGCGAAATGCAGAATATTCTTGCCAAACAGCGCGCCGAAGGCGGCGGAGATTATCCCGAAGCGCTTGACGAAGCAATGCTTATGGCAGTAAACAGGAACTGGGCGGCAAACGCCACGAAAATCATCTTCAACGTGCTCGACGCCCCCTGTCATGAGGAAAGCGAGAATATCAAAAACTATTCGTCTGCGGTAAACGCGGCGGCGGCAAAGGGAATCAGAATCTGCCCCGTTATGGCAAGCGGCGCGAATATGCTCACCGAGTATCTCGTTCGTCAAGCCGCAATACTGACGGGCGGAACGTTCACGTTTATCACAGACGATTCGGGCATAGGCGGTTCGCATTACGATCCCGATTTGCCCAACGTGGTCATCGAAAGACTTAACGACCTGCTTGTAAGGCTTGTCGAAGGCTATTACACGGGCACTTTTGCAAAACCCGTGTACTGGAAAGACGCAATCAGAAACGAGCTTAACGGTAACGGCTGAAACACTTAACCGCAAAAAGCCGACAAATAACACACTCGGCGTTAATTTCGCCCGCAAAAAAAGCGCGGAACCCGCGCCGAATTCTTTTTATCGTATGAAAAATAAAATTTATTTAAAACCAATACTCGCCGTGGTTTGCTGCATGCTTGTTCTCTTTGCGATTGCGCCGACCGCAACTTTTAACGCAAACGCAGACACAGGTCCGAAATGGTTCGTAGATATAACTTTTAAAAACCTGCCCGACGGCGAATGTTATGCGACGCTGCTTTCAAAAACCGAAAGCACCGGTCCGCACAGCGCAAACCACTCGCCTTATGAATCCGATAATGCGTCTTACTCTCAAAGCGACAAGGAAATCGACAAAAAGTTTTCTACCTACGAAGATAAAGACGGATACTACTATTTGCACTATTTTAAAAAGGTGGACGACAAAACGCCTTTCAGATGGGGTTACTACCCGCCTCGCGATTTTAAAATTCTCATTTATTCAAAAACGCAGGATAAATTCATCGAAAACGACGAGATTTTAGGGCGTTACGCCTTTTCCACCTATTACACCACCGACTTATCGACAGGCAAAACGTTTAAATCATACGATTATTTTTCAGAAATCTTAGGGCTTGTTATAAGAATTTTGCTTACAATCGGCATAGAAATCGGCATAGCTTTACTGTTTAAATACCGCGGCGCAAAACTTACGCTTATAATAATTACCAATGTAGTAACGCAGCTGATTTTAAACATCGGTCTGAACATTACAAACTTTTACTCGGGGCCGCTAGCAATGACGCTTATGTATATCGGCTGGGAAGCGATCGTATTCATCGTGGAAGCAGTCGTCTATTCGGTCGGCATAAGGATCATTGAAAACAATGCCGGCGAAACGCATAGAAAATGGTTTATCCCGATTTTATATGCGCTTGCGGCAAATTTAATGTCGTTCATCCTCGGCGGACTGCTGATCGCCCTCCTTTTTTAAATCGACCGATTATTTCTTTATAATTTTATAACCGCAGGCGCTTAACAGCCAATACGCGTCATCGAGCAACCGATAGTCGTATTTGATGACGTCCTTATCGACCTCGGGACAATTATCGCGCGCGGCAATCATTTTTCTGAACTCGACAAGCCCGTCGAAAGTCGTCAGATTGCCGTGGTGCCTTAATTTGCCGTCCGAATTACATCCGGCAATACATAAAAGCGGCGAGACTCTTTTACCGAGCCTCGCCGCTTATTACGTTATAATATCTTTGTATCATCTTAATTCTTTTGATGTTCTGGGATAGAGAAGAACGTCGCGAATGTTTGACATACCCGTCACATACATGACCATACGATCGAACCCGATACCGAATCCGCTGTGCGGAACCGAACCGAATTTTCTTAAATCAAGGTACTGACGATAAGCTGAAATATCCATATGGCGCACTTCCATTGCCTGAATGAGTTTATCGTAGTCGGCTTCACGCTCACTGCATCCTACGATTTCGCCGATTCCGGGAACAAGCAGATCGGTTGCCGCAACCGTCTTTCCGTCAGGATTTTGCTTCATATAAAAAGACTTGATATCCTTAGGATAGTTGATAACGAATACCGGTTTTTTGAAAACCTTTTCGGTAATATATCTTTCGTGTTCGGACTGCAACTCGCTGCCCCACTCGGGCGCATATTCGAACGTTACGTCCTTTGCGTTTTTAAGAATCTCGATAGCCTCGGTATATTCAAGAATTTTAAACTCGGAATTTACAAGCAGTTTAAGTTTATCGGTAAGACCTTTTTCATAGAAATTCTCGAAAAACGCAATCTCTGTCGCGCAATTTTTAAGCACATAGTCAACAATGAATTTAACGTATTCTTCAACGATTTCGATAATATCGGGCAATTCGGCAAACGCAACCTCGGGTTCCACCTGCCAGAACTCCGCAGCATGACGCGACGTGTTCGAGTTTTCTGCACGGAATACAGGTCCGAAAGTGTAAATTTTACCGAGAGCCATAGCGGCGGTTTCCCCCTCTAACTGCCCGGAAACGGTAAGATACGCCTGACGACCAAAAAAGTCGGTCGCGTAGTACTCTTCTTCGGTTTTAGCGGTATCGTTCCATTTTTTGGTGGTAACTCTGAAAACCTCGCCCGCGCCTTCGCAGTCGCTGCCTGTTATAAGAGGCGTGTGAACATAAGTGAAATTGTGGCTTTGGAAATATAAATGCGAAGCAAACGCCAGAGCCGACCTCACTCTCTGAACATTGACGAAAGTATTCGTTCTGACGCGCAGATGCGGCATTGTACGCAAAAATTCAAGCGTGTGGCGCTTCTTTTGCAGAGGGTAATCCGCAGGACATTCGCCCAGAATCTGATACGATTCAAGCTGAAGTTCGCAAACGTTTTTTCCGGATTCGACAAGTTTACCAACGAATTTTACGCCCGTCCCCACAGGAAAATTGAGCGTTTCGGCGGCAAATTTATCTTTATCTATAACGATTTGCAGATTTTTGCAAGTCGTTCCGTCGTTAAGTTCTACAAACGCAACGTTCTTTGAATCTCTCGACGTTCTTACCCACCCGCAAACGGTGATCGACTGACCGACAAACTTCGTCGGCTCGGCAAATATCAGCTTAATATCGGTATGTTTCATATTGCACCTTCCAATCGGCGATATAAACCAAATCGCCGCAAAAGTTAAATCTTTTGCTTTTTCTTTATAGTATATCTTACGCGCGATTTTGTCAAGAATTTTGCGCATTTATCGTTCAATCGACTAAAAAATGCATGTTTTTATTTTTTTTAAGTAAAAAAGCAATTAGAACCGCTTACATCGACTATGTATTCAATATTTTTATTTTTGCCAAGTAAAAAAAAGCCGCATTGCCTTTCGCACCTTTTTATTTCTTTCTAAGCATATTTATTGACAGAAACTATAAAAAAAACGACTTAAGAAGCAACAAAAATCCGCCTATAAGTCGATTATCGCAACATTTACTTCTTCAACCGAGCACATCTGCCTCACCTTGCGACCGAATCCTTCGTAAGCTCGTTTTGCGAGTAAGATTTAGAATACCAAAGTTTATTTTGTCTCGCCACACATGCTTTACACCGTCATGTTGAGCGGAACGCAGTGTAGTCGAAACACCTGGGCGCGTATGCGCCGCAAGAAAGCCGTCTTCCCATGAAGCAAGTTCATAATTTGAATATGTTCGTTATGCGCCTTGCGGCTAGATCCTTCGCACGCCGAGTTTATAAGCACGTCTCAGGATGACGATTACTTAATTTTAGGGCTTAGATACGAGCAGTGCAAGGCTCGCGAAGGGCAAAATATTTGCGGTATAAATACAAGCATTGCAAGGCTCGCCGAGTGACAAGGACATAATTGACCTTTAAGGTCATCATGGTCTTGGAACGATGGCAGTTAACGCAGCAATGCGAAGTAGATATGCCGCAAAAGGTTGAGATAGACCTATATGGTCATCGAAGTCTTTTGCCTGAAGCAGTAACGCAGCAATGCGACGTAGATAAGTCCTAAAAACAAGGCTCGCAAAATTCTTTTCTAAAGCTTAGGGCTTAGATACGAGCATGACAAGGCTCGCATTGCCCGAAAGGATACAATAGACCTTGTCGGTCATTGTAGTCTTGCGGGCAATGCAGAAACAAAGTCAGGCGACGTAGATAAGCCCTAAGCTTCGGGGTGACGAGACCGATAGTCTTCTATCGCTTTTTTTATTGCTTCTTCTGCAAGAACAGAACAGTGAATTTTCTGAGGCGGGAGTTCGCCGAGAACTTCGATAACTTTTGCGTTGGTTACCTTTAAAGCTTCGTCAAGCGTCATACCGATAATCATTTGCGTTGCTGTAGAACTTGTAGCGACGGCAGCGGCGCAACCGAAAGTTTTAAATTTGGCGTCTGCAATCTTTCCGTCTTTAACTTTAATGGTGATCTGCATGATATCGCCGCAAACGGCATTACCTACCGTACCGATACCGTCATAATTTTCTATTTCGCCCACATTCTTGGGGTGCTGGAATGCTTCCATTACTTTTTCGTTATACATATTATATCTCCGTAAAAATTATATTTAATAGCCGATAACGGACTTATAGGCTTATTTATGCGATTCTTTGGATTCAATTTTATAAAGCGGCGACATATTACGCAAACGCTCTATAGTACTCTTCAGCGAATCGACAACGTAATCGACTTCTTCCATAGTGTTCTCTTTACCGAAAGAAAATCTTATGCTGCCGTGAGCCAGCTCTACGGGAACGCCGATAGCGAGCAGCACATGCGACGGTTCGAGCGAACCGGACGAGCAAGCCGAACCGGACGAAACGGCGATACCCGCAAGGTCGAGCGAGAACAAAATCGATTCGCCCTCGATATATTCAAAGGAAAAGTCTGCGTTACTCGGAACACGGCTTGTCCGCGAACCGTTGTATTTAACGAAAGGAATCTCTTTTTCCACACGTTCGACGAATCTGTCGCGCAGACTCTTAACGTACGCGTTATCCTGCTCGAGCGTAAGTCTGTTAATACGTAACGCCTCCGCCATACCTACAACGCCGGGAACATTGGTCGTTCCGCCACGCTTGGTTCTTTCCTGATGTCCGCCGATGATAATACTATCTATTTTTACTCCCGTTCTTACGTAAAGTACGCCGACGCCCTTAGGCCCGTTGAACTTATGCGACGAGAAGGACATAAGGTCGACTCCGAGTTTTTTAACGTTGATATTTACACACGGCATAGCCTGAACGGCATCGGTAAAGAAATAAACCTTGCGTTCTTTGCAGATTTCCGCAATCTCTTCAACCGGTTCTATCGTTCCCACTTCGTTATTGGCATACATACACGAAACAAGCACCGTATCGGGTCTTATGCTGTTTTTCAACTGTTCGAGATCGACAACGCCGTCCTTATCCACGTCGAGATAAGTAACCTCGAAACCCTCTTTTTCCAGCTGCTTGCAGGTAGCGAGCATAGCCGCGTGTTCGATTTTTGTGGTAATAATATGTTTACCCTTATCCCTATGAGCATAGGCAATGCCTTTAAGCGCCCAGTTATCGGATTCCGTGCCGCCGGACGTAAAATAAATTTCACCGGGCAATGCTCCGATCAGACCGGCAATGGTATCGCGCGCTTCGTCAACGGCTTTTGCCGCGTCACGCCCGAAAAAATGCTGACTGTTCGGATTGCCGTAAACTTCGGTGTAGTACGGCAACATCTTTTTTACCGCTTGTTCGTTCGTAGCGGTAGTTGCTGCATGGTCAAGATAAATTCTTCTTTCCATATCTGTATCTTCTCCGAAAAATAATAACGATTTGACTAAATATTGGGCTATAGGTCGATTATCGATTGTTTGAACTGCAATTTTTAGTGCAATCGAAGCACGCTGTTCCGCATGGTGATTTTGGCGTTTCTTTATTCTCTTCAAGCATATCTGAAAGCGTAATACCGTCCAATAAATCGTTTATGCCCTTATAAAGCTTTTTCCATACGCCGTTGGACGCACATTTTACGCAACCGTCGCTTTTTACGCAGCCGATAATTTCAAGGTCATCCTCAAGCGCGCGGACTATTTCGCCGACGGTAACGTTTTCGGGTTTGCGTGCAAGAAAATAACCGCCCTGCGCCCCGCGATTTGCGCTTACAACGCCTATGCCCGTCATTATACGCATAATGCGTTCAAGGTATTTACTGGAAACGCCTATTTCTTTTTCAAGCGTCTTCGCGGACACGCTCGCATCCTCGCGCGCGAGTATGTATGCCGCCTGTAGCCCGTAATGAGCTTTACTGGAAATCTTCATACCGTTAATTCCTACCACATTAGTAGCAAATAATATTATATGCAGTGCAAACAATATTGTCAACGATTTTTTTATAATATTTTTTTATTTATAAAAAAAGTATTAAACCGCAACCGAAGCAGTACGTTTCAGGCAATAAAAAACCTGCCTGTTAAAATCGAAAATGCAAGATAATCGACCTATAGGCAGGTTTTATTAAAAATATTATAATTTTCACTTTTCATCCGAACCCGACAAATACTCTCCGAGTTTACAAAAGGCACGGTAACGGTGGCTCATATGCGTTTTATCGCCCATCATAAGCGCAAACGGCACGTTTGATTCTTCGGGCGCAAAAATACGGTCGTAGTCCATGCAGTCAACGTCTTCGCCATAAACCTTATCGGTAATTTCACCGCGGACTATACCCTCGAACACTTTACAGTTTCCGTCGGGCGAAGCAAGCGCCAGCACGGTGCGGAAATACGCCTTGCGGTTTTTTCCATTAAGCAGAGCCAGAATGCCGTCGTACCCGATCTTATTCATTATCCATTTTGTGTTCATCCCCGGGAAATCGTTAAACGCTTCGAAGAAAATACCCGCGTCTTCCGCAACCACCATACGATTATATTCTTTTGCGCCGTTTACGGCAGCAGCGACAGCGATTTCTTTCATCGCGTCGGGCAAGGAATCGTCCTTATCCTCGTGCTTGGGAACGTTCAACTGCTCGAGTCGGACGCGCGGATAGTTTTTAAGAGCTTCTTTGCCCTCGGAAACCTTATGCGCGTTCTGGGTTAAGAACCATATAGTGACGGCGTTTGCGCCGCTTTTTGAGTTACCATCGCTGCTTGAATTGCCGCTTTCGAAGTTATTAATGAGTTTATCCATACCTTACCCGCATTCATTATTCAAATCTTTTCTTTAATTATATTATATTGTTCCGTTCAAGTCAACCGATATCGACAATAGCCTTGCGCATAATATCGCAGAGCTCCGACCTTTAATATTACAGAAAACCGATACTGCGCGCCATGCCGGATAAGAGTAATACGAACCCCGCCAAAACGCTGCTCAGTCAGCGTCGCGCGCACTTCAGTTTTACCGCGGAGGCGATAAAACAGTTGACGATTAAACGAATAAAATGTACTATTATGGGCGGAACAAGAATAACATAAACTCCGCCGGAACGCAATGCAATCGCAATGCGCGTATTTGGGCTGTCCGGCATTGAGGAAAAAATATGAAATTCAAAAAAAGCATCAATTTGTTTTTGACAATGTTCAAAATCGGGCTGTTCACGTTCGGCGGCGGGTACGCAATGATTCCGCTGATAGAAAGCGAACTTGTTTCGCGCAAAAAGTGGCTGGGTGAAGACGAGTTTACCGATATGCTCGCGATAGCGGAATCTACACCGGGACCTATCGCAATCAACTCGGCGACCTATGCCGGCTATAAAATTGCCGGTTTCTGGGGCTCGTTTTTCGCAACGCTCGGCGTAGTTCTGCCCTCGCTTATAATCATCTTCGTTATATCGCTGTTTTTCGATAAGTTTCTGGAAATACAGTGGGTAAGCAATGCATTCAAGGGCATCCGCGCCTGCGTGGTGTTCCTGATTCTTTCGGCGGGCATAAAAATGCTTTTGCATATGCCTAAAACGGTTTTCAATATGATCGTGTTCCCCATAGTCCTCGTTTGCGTGGCGGCGTTTTCTCTCACATCCGTTAACTTCTCGACCATATTCTATATACTGCTCGGAGCGTTTGCAAGCGTAATCGTTTACCTTTGCACCAATGCAAAAAGCAAAACAAAAACGGCGACAGCCGACGCCGCTATCGCCGGCAAAACTGCAAAAAACGGCATGGAAGAAACAATAAACAACGACGTGCAAAAAACCGAAACCGCAACCGAAAATACAGAAAAAGAAACGGAAAACGCCGATAAGGAGAGCAAATAATGATTTATCTTTCTTTGTTTTTAACATTTTTGAAAATCGGAACATTTTCTTTCGGCGGCGGGTACGGAATGATCTCGGTAATCCGCGACGAGTGCCTCTCCATAGGCTGGCTTAACGAAGAGCAGCTTATGAACTTTATCGCAGTTGCCGAATCCACCCCCGGACCTATCGCAATCAATATGGCGACGTTCGTAGGCTCGTCGCAAGGCGGACTGCTCGGCGCAATCGTGGCTACGGCGGGCGTGGTTTTACCGTCGTTCATCATCATATTGCTCATTTCCGCAGTTTTGAAAAACCTCTTAAAGTTCGCAGGAGTGCGCGCAGGACTTGACGGCGTTCGCCCCGTAGTTGTAGGACTTATCATCGCAACCGGATTCACAATGCTTTTAAACGTTATCTTAGGAGTATCGGCAATATCCGACGAAGTTGTTTTCGATTATAAAGCACTGATAATATTCCTCGGCGTTACCGCGATATACCTCTTATACTACTTTACCAGAAAGAAAAAATTCTCGCCCATACTGCTTATTGTAATTTCGGGCATTGCGGGCGTGATATTATATTCGTTTTAGTTGTTTAATTTATTAAAAAACACGCCTATATGTCGATTATCGGCATGTAGGCGTTCTTTTTTACCTCCGCACACAAAGGCGTGCGTGTACAAAAATACATAAAACCGACAATAAAAAACACTACTGTTGCGCCGTTTTGTTGCAATAACGGCGTATTTGTGATAAAATACGCGTTGAACTTAAACGCAACGGAGGACTTATGGATTATAAAAAATACATTGCGGAAAAAATCGATATAGACGGAGTTTCTCCGGAAGAGGTAGCGGGATTTATCTCCGCACCGCCCACGCAGGATATGGGCGATTATGCTCTGCCCTGTTTCCGTTTTGCCAAAGCCCTTCGCAAATCGCCCGTGGCTATAGCAGAGGAGCTTGCCGCAAAATTTATCACCGACGAGGCGATAACCGAGGTTTCGGCGGTCAACGGGTACCTTAATTTCAAGGTGGACCGCAACAGTTTTTCTGCGCGCGTGCTTAAAGACGTACTCGAAAAAGGAAGTGCTTACGGCAGTTCCACCGAGGGCGCAGGCAAGACGATTTGCATAGACTATTCGTCCATAAACATTGCAAAACCCTTTCATATCGGGCACTTGAGCACTACCGTTTTAGGCAGTTCGCTGTATAAGATTTTCAATTTTTTGGGCTATCACGCCGTCGGGATAAACCATCTGGGCGACTACGGCACGCAGTTCGGCAAGCTGATTTATGCTTATAAAACCTGGGGCGACGAAAAAGCCGTTGAAAAAGGCGGCTTGAAAGAACTTACAAGGCTTTACGTTAAATATCACGAAGAAGCCGAAACGCACCCCGAAATGGACGACGCGGCACGCGCATACTTCAAGGCGATAGAGCAAAAAGATCCCGAAGCCCTCGCGCTGTTTGAAAAGTTCAAGGCGATGACCTTGAAAGACATAGAAAAAATATATACTCTTCTTAACGTAAAGTTTGATTCGTACGCCGGCGAAAGTTTTTATAACGACAAAATGCAGCCCGTTATAGACGAACTTAAAGAGAAGAATTTACTGACCGAAAGTCAGGGCGCGATGGTCGTCGATCTTGAAAAATACGATATGCCGCCCTGCATAATTCTGCGCTCGGACGGAGCGTCGCTATATGCAACGCGCGACCTGGCAGCGGCAATCTACCGCAAAAACACTTACGACTTTTATAAGTGTTTATATGTAGTTGCATATCAGCAAAATCTTCATTTCAAACAACTTTTTAAGGTGCTTGAACTTATGGGCAAAGACTGGGCGAAAGATATGGTTCACGTTGCTTACGGCATGGTTTCGCTCGAAGACGGTGCGATGAGCACGCGTAAAGGCAAAGTCGTATGGCTCGAAGAGGTCATCGACAAATGCATCGATAAATGCTATCACGTTATAAACGAGAAAAACCCCGATCTTCAGGGCAAAGAAGAAATTGCAAAGCAAGTCGGCGTGGGCGCGGTGATTTTCGGCGCGCTTTCCAACAACAAAATCAAGGATATCACATTTTCCTATGACCGCGTTCTGAATTTTGACGGCGAAACAGGTCCTTATGTTCAGTACACAGCGGCAAGATGCTTCGGCGTGCTTGCGAAAGCCGATACCGATTACAGCGATTACGTCATGCCCGACACCCTCGAAAGTTCCGAATACGAACTTATAAGCCAACTTTCGCTATTCCCGCAGACGGTTAAAAACGCGGCGGAAAAATATGAGCCCTGCTTTGTTACCCGCTATGCAATCGAGCTTGCGAAACTTTATAACAAGTTCTATATTGAGTGCAAAATTCTCACCGCGGACGATGCAAACAGAGTCAAATTCAGACTTGCGCTTACAAAAGCCGTCCGCACCGTTCTTGAAAATTCGCTCTCACTTTTAGGCATCGCAACGCCCGAAAGAATGTAACGGCTATATAGCCTTGCGGTTTTATAACTATCAAAGCGCGACGCGAATTTTTCGCCGCTCCCCCATAAATCGTTAAAAAGCGGGGCTATACGCCCGTTATCGCATATTTCACCATTTTAGAAACAGTATGAAACTTATCGTATTCGATTTAGACGGAACGCTGATAAACACAGCAATCGGGTTAAACCGCTGCATGAATTACGCATTAACCAAACACGGACTACCCGCCATTTCGCTATCACAAACGCAAACTTACGTCGGTAACGGAATATATGAGTACAGCGTTCGCTCGGTTATGCAATCTTACGGCGCGGTAATTACCGACCGGAAAACAAAAGAACTTTGCGACTTAGTAAACGCCGATTTTTCGATAAAATACGAAAAGGACGGTCTGGGCGGCTGCGTTTTATACGACGGAATTGCCGAAACGCTTGTTACTTTAAAAAAACACGGAATCAAACTTGCGATACTATCGAACAAGGCGCAGTTTGCAACCGATATTTTTTATAAAACATTTTTGTCAGATTTCGATTTCGACCTTGTTATCGGTCAGCGCGAAGGTCTTGCGTTGAAACCCGCCCCCGACGGACTGATTTCGATATTAAACTCGACAGGTATCGATAAAGACGACGCGCTTATGGTGGGCGACGGCGAAACCGACTATCTTGCGGCAAACGGCGCAGGCGTAAAATGCCTTTCCGCTCTATGGGGTTACAGGAGCATAGATACGCTGAAAAAAGCGGGTTCTACTTTTTTCATAACCGCCCCCCAAGAGATAATCAAATACGTGATTGACTGACAAAATATAAGATAATCGACCTATAGACGAAGATTTAAAATATTTGTCTTTTTCGTCAGTTACCGACACAGCCGCTTATTTGCACCTGTTTTATTCAGCACGCTAACTATAAAAAAATTAAAAACGGAGATGATAAATTATGAG
>CAKQKA010000005.1 GCA_934247855.1 uncultured Clostridia bacterium
CGCGATTTCAGCAATCTCTGCGTCGCCGTCGAACTGAGGTTTAACGATCTTGCCCGTTACAACGTACTGAGCGAGGTCTACGAACGTATCGATCGTCTTACCGCTGCGGACTTTGGAAACCTTAACGATTTCGCCGACCGATTTGATTACTGCGTCGATTTCGATTTCTTTTGCGTCGTTGCCGACCGTTCTGATAGTAGCGGTCGGGAGTAATACGCCTACCTGATCGAGTACTACGTCTACCCATTCTTTAGCGCCGCCGAGATCGAATTCGTTAACAAAGGTCTTAACCTTGTTTGCTATTTCGGCAATCTTAGCCTTGCCGCTGAACTCAGGTTTGGATACCTTACCTGTGAGTACATACTGAGCAAGGTCTACGATATCGTTGACCATCGCGTCTTTAACGACTTTGCTTGCCTTGACAACTTCACCAGTCGAACCGATTACGTCGTCGATTGCAAGTTCTTTCGTTGCGTCTACGATTTTGGTAACTTTTTCACCTTTATACAACTTCTTGAGTTGGTTGTATGCTTCGGTAAGCGCGTCGTACTTGAACGCGAATGCATTGGTGATATTTTCGACGTCGGCAACACAGGTTTCGATCAACAATTCTTTGTTGGGAACTTCGGGCGCGCTTAGCTTGCCGACTATTACGTCGCAAAGGAGCGCAGTTACCGCGTCTACCTTATTCTTATAAGCATCCTTGGTTGCGGCGTTGATTATCTTCGCCACAGCGTTGAACACTTTCGTGATTTGCATTTCGACGGTCGCCGAAACAAAATCTTTTACGTGCGTTTCGTCGTACAGTTCGGCTATTACGTCGAGTACAACGTTTACTATTGCTTTAATGTCGTCGGGCGTGTATTTACTCTCTATCGCTTTTGCAAACAACGCGATATCGTCAATATACAGTTTATCTTCGAATCTTGCTTTGAAGTCATAGCCCTTGGTGAGCGCATCGTGTACCGTAAGCGTGAACAGCGCGTTTGCAAGTTCGTTTTCCTCGTCTTCGAACGTGTACTTGCCGCCTGCCACGGTGTAACCTAAACTTTCGGCTGCAAGCGAACCGATCGTACGGTCTGCGCCGAGCAGCTTATCGGTTATCTTAATGAGCGTCGGGTTATCTACAAAGTACAGTATCGTGCCTACGCCGAGAATCACCGCGCCGCCGATTATCTTTTCGGTGGTGGTCGCTTCGTTCATAAGAGCTTCGAAGTCGAAACCTATTTCGCCGAACGTGCCGTTGAGTGCCGCGCTTGCAAGCTTTGCGATTCTGTCGGTTACCGCTTTGATCGCGTCGATATGTTCGAATACCTTGCGTACGCTTTCAATCGTTTTGTCGACATCGAGCTTCTTGCTGTCTTCAACAAAAGTCTTGATTGTGGTTTCGTCTGTGTACAGCGCCTTAATTTGCGTGATTATTTCATTTATTACATTGTCGAGTAATTCAACCTTACCCTCGATAATCAATGAATAGAAGTTATCGAACGTGTTTGCAATTTCGATAATCCCGGCATTCTTATCTAATTCGGGTGCCTTGACTGTTCCGGCAGCAAGCAGTATTGCAAGGTCGGCTACCGCATTGATCTTATCGTCGCCGGTTACCTTGGTCGACTTAACGATATTCGCTACGGACGTAATAACGTTATCGAGTTCAAGCGCGAGCGTCGCGTCTACAAATTTGACTACTTTCGCGTTCTCGTACAAGCCGGCTATTTCCGCATAAACAACGGTGAGAATATCATGCTTGAGGCTGAATTCGTCGGTTACCGCTTTGAGCGAGTTAACGACCTGATCAACCGTTATTTCTTTATCGATCGCGGGCGCTTTGACGGTGCCGTCGGCAAGCAATCTTAACAGATTGCAGATTACTTTAACTTTTCTGACAACAGACTTGTTGTCGGTTGCTTGCGGAGCAAATCTTCTGCTGCGAGTTGCAGACGTCGAATCTTCTTCAAACGCGGCAACGACAACTTTTTCGATATAATCGATTATGCTGTCGAGCGAACGATTCATCGTTTCAGCCGCGAAATCTTTAAGTTTTACGCCTTCGTACAGTTCGCCGATTCCGTCGACAACAGCCTTCAACGCCTTCGTCAAGTTATTATTTACTTCTGTAGCGTTGATGATTGCGGTCAGCTTGGCGGCAACATTGTTAACAAGCGCATCACTGCTGAACTCGGGAGCTTTAACGGTACCGTCGACAAGTTCTTTTGCAAGATCTGCAACGGCGTCGATTATCGCGTCTTTAGTGAATTTACCCGTTTTTATAATTTTAGCCGTAGCCGTAATTATATTGTCGAGCGCAAGGCCTTTTGCATCGTCCGCAACCGTCTTGATTGTAGCGGTCGGGAACAGCGTTTCAATCTGTTCGAGTATTACGTCTACCCAAGCCTTTGCTCCGCCCAGTTTGAATCTGTCGGTAATTGCGTTGGTCTTTTTGGCGATCTCCGCAATTTCCGCATCCATGTTGAAACCGGGTTTGGTTAACGTGCCTTCTGCAAGGTATTTAGCAAGGTCGGTTATGGTATCGACCGTTGCGTCGTGTTTGAACAATTTTGCAGTCTTTGCTGATTTGCCGAGTGTATCGATCAACGAATCGAGTTCTATCTTAGCCGCATCGTCGGCAAACGTCTTGATAGTAGACGTCGGGAATAATGCCGCAACTTGTTCGAGTACAAAGTCTACCCACTTATCGGCTGCGCCGAGTTCGAATCTGTCCGTTATCGCGTTGAGCTTTTTAGCGATCAATGCGATTTCGGCATCCATATTGAAGCCGGGTTTGGATATGGTACCTTCTGCCAAATACTTGGCAAGGTCGGTAATCGTATTAACCGTTTCTTCGGTAAGTAAGTTTGCAGTCTTGATTGCTTCGCCGAAAGTATCTGCTACCGAGTCGAGTTCAATCTTTGCCGCATCGTCTGCAAATGTCTTTATGGTAGAAGTCGGGAACAGTTTCGCAACTTGTTCGAGTACCAAATCTATCCATGCATCGGCTGCGCCGAGTTCGAATCTGTCGGATATCGCGTTGAGCTTTTTAGCGATCAATGCGATTTCGGCATCCATATTGAAGCCGGGTTTGGATATGGTACCTTCTGCCAAATATTTGGCAAGGTCGGTAATCGTATTAACCGTTTCTTCGGTAAGTAAGTTTGCGGTTACAACGACTGCGCCCAGCGCATCTATTATCGCATCGAGTTCGATATTCGCAGCATCTTTACCCACGGTCTTTATGGTAGAAGTCGGGAACAGTTTCGCAACTTGTTCGAGTATTGCGTCTACCCACTTATCGGCGGCACCGAGTTCGAATCTGTCGGTAATTGCATTGGTCTTCTTGGCGATCAATGCGATTTCCGCATCCATATTGAAGCCGGGTTTGGTTAACGTGCCTTCTGCAAGATATTTAGCAAGGTCGGTTATGGTATTTACGGTTTCCGCAGTGAGTAATTCTGCGGTTATGATACCATTGCCGAGTGTATCGATCAACGAATCGAGTTCTATCTTAGCCGCATCTTTACCTACTGTCTTGATAGTAGACGTCGGGAATAATGCCGCAACTTGTTCGAGTGCGAAGTCTACCCACTTATCGGCGGCGCCGAGTTCGAATCTGTCGGTGATTGCATTGAGCTTGGTTGCTATAACCGCAATTTCCGCATCCATATTGAAGCCGGGTTTGGATATGGTACCTTCTGCCAAATACTTGGCAAGGTCGGTAATCGTATTAACCGTTTCTTCGGTAAGTAAGTTTGCGGTTACGACGACTGCACCCAGCGTATCTATTATCGTATCGAGTTCGATATTCGCCGCATCTTTACACACGGTCTTTATGGTAGAAGTCGGGAACAGTTTCGCAATTTGTTCGAGTATTACGTCTATCCACTTATCGGCGGCACCGAGTTCGAATCTGTCCGTTATCGCGTTGAGTTTTTTAGCGATCAATGCGATTTCAGCATCCATATTGAAACCGGGTTTGGATATGGTACCTTCTGCCAAATACTTAGCCAAATCTACGATAGTATCGACCGTTTCGGCATAGAGCACTTCGGTTGCTTTAACTATTTCACCGGTCGCGCCGATCACTGCGTCGAGTTCGAGATCGCATGTTGCGTCAACTATTTCGACAACCTTCTTATCCGTATATAAATAGCGGAGCTGTTCGTATACGGCGGTGAGTATTTCGTTTTCAAAGTCGAACGACTTGGTGATTGCTTCGATATCGCTTACAAGTTCACTGATCAACGTCTGATCATTGGGAACAACGAGCGCGTTAAACGTTCCGCCGATCGTATCGCTTAAAAGCTTTTCGATGGCGTCCACCATTTCCTTATATTCGTCCTTGGTTGCAGCGTTGACGATCTTTGCGACGCCGCCGAACGCAGCGGAGGTCTTCATTCCAAGAGTTGCCGAAACGAAATCTCTTACATGTGTTTCATTATAGAGATCGGCTATCACGTCGAGAGCAACGTCCGCAATCGACTTGACGTTTTCGGGCGCGTATTTGCTTTCGACGGCTTTCGCCATCATTGCTATATCATCAATATATAATTTGTCTTCAAATACACTCTTGAAGTCAAATCCCTTGGTGAGTACATTCTGAACGGTGAGATCGAACAACGTGTTGGCGAGATCGTTCTCTTTACCCTCGAACGTGTATTTTTCACCGTCGACCGTATAACCCATGGGTTCGGCTATGAGCGTTCCGAGCTTGCAATCTTTGCCGAGTATCTTATCGACTAACTGAATAAGCGTATCGTTGGCAACAAAGTACAATATCGTACCGGTTACGAGTATTACGCCGCCGATTATCAGAATTTCGGTAGTTGTTGCTTCATCCAGGAACGCATCGAGGTTGAATTTGAGATTTCCGAGCGTGCCGTCCAGAGCCGCGCTTGCAAGTTTTGCGATTCTGTCGGTTACCGCTTTAATCGCGTCGATATGAGCGAATATCTTACGAACGCTTTCGATTACAACGTCCACGTCGAGTTTTAAACTGTCGTCGACGAACGTTCCTATCGTATTGCTGCTATTCGGGTATAATGTCTTAACCTGCGTAATGAGTTCGTTTATTACGTTATCCAGTACTTCAACGTGACCTTCGATTAGCAGCGAGTAGAAGTTATCGAATGCATCGGCAAGTTCGACAATTACTACGTCTTTGTCGATTTCCGGCTTGCCGACCGTACCTTTAAGAAGCAGCGTTGCGAGATTGCTTACCGCGTCGACTTTATTATCCTCGATGACTTTAAACGATTTTATAATAGTCGCAAGCGACAAAATCGTCTTATCGATATCGAGATTAAGCGTGTCGTCCACGAAATAACGTATCTGAGACTCCTTATATAATTCTTTAAGTTCGGTGTAGAGCGTATCGAGTATTTCGCTCTTTAAGCCGAACGCATTCGTTACGCTTTCAACGTATTCTATTACTTTTACAACATAGAGATCCTTCGTAGCTTCCACAAAGTTCTTGAGTTGTACATTATTATATAAGTTACCGAAACCTGACAATACGACCATGATTTTTCCGTTAAGGTCGTCGCCGAGTTTGAATATTAAAATTACATCATAAAGTTTATCGGTTACCTGGTTTACGCAAACGGTGAGGTCGAAACACGGATAAACAATCGAACCGTCTATCAGCAGTTTGATAAGCTCGGCTATCGGCGTTACGTTATCTTTCTGATCGGGCGCGATCTTCAGAATAATACGAACGATCGAATCGACGACGGCATCGAACTTGATATCTTTCGACTTAGCGGGAATATTCTGGAGCGCTACGCCCGAATAGAAGCTAAGTATCTCGTTAAAGATAAAGTCGATTATATCTCTGGTATCGCCCGTGACTTCGAATACGTCGAGTATGCCGTTAATGCTGTCGATTACTCTGTTTACCGTAACTCTGAGGTCTATCTTAGGCGCATAGACCTTACCGTCTATCATCGTAATAAGGAAATCGGCTATAGCGTCGATGTATTTTTCTCCCTCGGGCCATGCGATTTTGGCGATGTTTGCCAAAGCCGTAACGGCAGCGTCAAAATCGGCGTGCAGCGTGGTTGAGAGGAAATCTTTAAGTTTTACGCCATAGTACTGCTTACCGATTTCGTTAAGGATATCGGTTACAACATTCTTAACTTCGCCGTCGGGAACAAATACGTCTACCAGCCCGCAAAGACTGTCGGTCAATTCGTTAACCTTAGCCGTAAGGTCGAGCATGGGTGCGGAAATCTTACCGCCGAACAATACTTTAACCAAATCGAATACAGGGGCAACGTATTTTACGCCGTCCGGGTATACGTCGTTAAGTATTTTGGTCGCGATAGCGTCTACCGAATCGATAACCGCGTCAAACTCGAGGTTTGCGCTTGCGGTACCGAGCTGTTTAAGTTTTACTTTGGGATACAGACTGTCGATTTCGTTAAGTACGGCATTGATATATCCGTAAACACCGGTGGGTTCTTCGCCCGCTTCGAGCGCCATAACCGCGAGAGTATCGGGCTCGTCATCCTTATCGACGTTCTGATCTTCGGGCGCGTATTCCGGGAACGCAAACGTGGTAAGTACGTTGCGGAGCGACGCAGTGAGTTCGGTCACGTAAATGGTAAGATCCCAACCGGGATAACTGATCTTTCCGTCAATTACGAGCACGACGAACTGAACTATCGAGTTAACGTATTTTGTATATTTAAGACGTTCCGTTTCATCGGGGAATACGTCTTGCAACGTTCTCTTTATTATTTTCGCAATCGATCTGACGACGTCGTCGAATCGGAGATTAGCGGTCGCGGCAACAAAATACTGCAGCGTTCTGCCTTCATAAAGCTTATCGATTTCGTTAAGCACCGTGCTCAGATAATCGTCGCCGGTGAAATTGTAACCGAACGTGGTCGAAAGTACTGTTCTGAACGACGCGGTAACATCGGTAACGGAAACGGTGAGATCCCATTTCGGATATCCGACTTTGCCGCCGAGTATAAGTTTAACAAACTCGCCGACGGGGGCTAATTTCGCCTCCCCTGCGGGGTAGAACAAGTATATAAGTTTGAGCAATACTTCAACGCCGAGATCGAAATCGGCATAAAGCGTCGCGCCGATGAAATGCTGAAGCGTAACGCCCGTGTACAGTTCATCAATTTCGGCAAGTATTTCATGTATGTATTTTGTGTAAATCTCGCTTTCATCCCAGCCGAATGCGGTAAACACGCCTTCGATAGCATCGATAACTTCCGCTACCGTTTTTCTGAGATCCCAACCCGGTCTGTATGCTTTTCCGTCGAGCAACGTGGTCAGAAGTGTAACAACCGCGTCTACCTTTGCGGCGCCGTCACCCCAGAACGCTTTTGCAACGTCGCCGGCGGCGGTAATTACGTCGTCGATTTTGTGATGAAGATCCAACAGCGGGTACCCCAGCTTTCCTTCGACCATCATAGTCGCAAAGTCAACGAGCGCATCGATTCCTGCGGCACCGTCTTTCCAGAACGCTTTTACAACATCGCCGGTAGCGATGATGACGTTATCCATTTTTACTCTGAGATCCCATGCGGGACGACTCATTCTTCCGTCGATAACAAGTGTCGAAAGATTAACCAGCGAGTTGATTATTTCGATACCGTCTTCCCAGAACACATTGATTACCGCGCCGACTGCAATGATAAAGTCGTCCATCTTCGGTCTGAGGTCCCACATCGGGCGCTTCAGTTTTCCGTCGACCACCAATACAGCAAGAGCGACTATCGCGTCGATCTTGGTCGAACCGTCTTCCCAGAAGGACTTTACAACTTCACCCGTAGCCTTGATAACGTCGTCCATAAGGACTCTGAGATCCCAGCCCGGTCTTACAATCTTTCCGTCGAGAAGCAGAACTACGAGATTTTCGATTGCTTCGATCTGCTTGACGTTATCGGGTAAGCCTGCTTTCAGCACGCGCCCGACAGCCAAAGCCACTTCGTCGAAAGAAATTTTCGAAGAGTCGGCTATGAACGATTCTATAGTGGACTCGGGATATAAAGCGTTTACTTCGTCGCATAATTGATTTACCGCGTTTTTAAGGTTACCTTCCGCATAGTCGCATCCTATAATCCTTGCAAACTCGGAAATCGCAACGATTTCTGCATAATAGTTAAAGCCGAAGCCGCTTACCTGACCTTCTACGAGATACATCACGAGGTCAACTATATGGTCAACCTTATCGGCATTTTCGGGAGTCGCTTTCTTCGCAACATTGCCGAGCGAATCGACGATATTGTCCACGCCGATGTTCATAGTGTCGACAACGAAACTATCGATCGTTGAAACGCGGCCGCTTTCTTCGTCCGCGTACAGCCTTGCAACTTCGTCGCACAACTGGATTACAACGTTCGAAGCGGTGCCTTCGGGTATGAATTTTTCAAAAACGGTTTTTGTAAGACCCGCAAGAGTGGGAATTTCGGCATAGTAATTCAGACCGAATCCGTACATCTTACCGTCGAACAGATAGCAGAGAAGATCTGCAACCGATTTCGTCATACCGTCTATATCTCCGGTGTATCCGCCGCTCTTCGCAATGAATCTGGTCAGTGCGCCGGCAATGCTTATGTACTCTTCGATATCCTTACTGACTAAGTCGCTTCCGCCGTTCGCGATGTCTTTTACAAATTCGGCAACCGAGGTCGACAACAATCTCGAGGTTGCGCCTTCGGGCGTTTCCGCATCGACGGGTTCGCCCTCCCATTCGTATTCGCCGTCGCCGTTTTCGTTGACGACGTACTCAAGTTCTTTAATATTGCTGCCGAGCCATGTCGTCACAAAGTCGATAAGGTCGCCGAGCATAGGTTTGGCAAGTTGTTCATAGCTGTCGAAAGGATCGTTTCTGTCGATCAAGCCCGCCGCTAAATCGGCAATTTTGCAATCGAACAGTTCGGAAAGTTCTATCGAGAGATATTTCTTCTCGCCGTCGTTTTCTTTGTAGTATCTGCCGTTTTCTTCGTCAACCTCAAAACCCATAAATGCGCATACGAGGTCGCCCGCTTTGGTTTCGGGGAAGAGCTTCTTTATAACTTCTTTTACCGAATAATCGGAAATGAGAACGTCGAATATGTTATCGAATGAGAAATCAAGAATTAAAGCTAAAACTTTGTCGTCGGTATTCCAGGTTCCGTCGGAATTTCTTTTAATTCCAAGAACGTCGCCTACGCTGACATCACCAAGGGCATTCCGGAGTGCAGCGATGACCGATTCGAGCGTGTATTCTTCTTTGATGAAATCTGAAAGTCTGAGATTGAACAACGCTTTGACTATAGCGTTTGCGTCCGTGGGTTCTTCGCCTTTTTTAAAGATCAGTTCGCCTAAAGTCCTGTCGCCTAAAGAATCGGCAAGGTTTGCGATAAAGTCTTTAACGAATACGTTTGCATCGAATTCCGCGCCCTGATTTTTAAGAAGTTCGCCTACCTGAATACCTCTTATCGCGTCGAGGAACGGAACTTCGCCTTCTTCGATGCCGAGCATATCGAGAACCATTCCGATAGTCACATCGCCGATAAGGTCGCGGATCATCGTGAAAGTATCGTTGCCCGAAACGAGTGCGTTGATATCGAGCCCCGCAAGAACCTGCATCAAATCTTTTGCCGGCTTGCCGTCTTTATCAACCCATACGCCGTCGGCATTTTCTTCGAGACCGAAAAGATAACCAACCTTGAGATTGCCGAGGACTTTCGCGTAGTAGAATTCCCATTTGCCGTCATTCTTATAGAACAAATCTTTGATTCTTGCGCCGTTGAGGAATTTCGCGTATGACGAAAGTTTTTCACCGAGTTCCGGTGAAACGGTTTTCGCGATGGAAGTCAGTATTTCTTCGATCGGCATTTCGGAAATCGGCGAAAGGCTGCCCTCCATAAGTTCTGCCATAATGTCGCCGCCCGAAACCAGACTCGAAATCACACCTAACGAAACATTGCCGAAAACCTCGAGCACGGGCAGAGCCTGCGCCTCTTCGTTATCGGCTAAAACGTAATTGTATTCGTGTTTTTCTTCGTCGAACTCGCCATCGAAATAAGCGGGAAGCAGCGCACCGAGCTTAATGTTTTTAAGCGCTTTTATAATGCCCGTTTCACCCGTTTCTTCGTCGCTTTCGAAAAGCTCCATTAGCGTGTAGTCGCCGAGTTTTTCCTGCGCTTCGGGCGAAAGAATATCTTTCAGACGTTTCCCCGTGAGCGACGGCAGGAAATTGTAAAGCGCACGCAGTTTTATCTGGCTGAGCAACGCCGGTAAGCCGTCTTTCAAACTGAACAACGAAATCGCCGTCAAAGCCTGCCAGTTATCGCTTTCTTTGTCAACGTTTTCTATGCCGAGATTTTTAAGCAGCTTTTCAAGGTCAAGACCGTATTCAGCCTCCAATCTTGCAAGCGTATACTTATCCGGATTATTCATCGCGCCGTTGAGCAAGAACATTAAGTCCTCGATCGTCTGGTCGCGTAAATCACCCAATCCTGGGTCGTCGGACGCAATGCCGACAGGCTTGATGTTCTTATACGCCCAGTAAGCGCCGCCCACTAAGGACGCGCTCGCCGAAGCGATTGTGAACACCATTCCAAGTACGAATGCCAGTACTCTTCTTAGTAAGTTTCCCATTCTGCTATCTCCTTGCTTGTTTTACCGTGCAGCGCCGCCTTCGACGGTCAGATTTTTGCACGGCATCTTAAGGACGCGTTTATTATATAATTTATATTATTACTTGTCAACTCGCGGTATATAAAAAATAAATTTTAGCATACTTTTTACTGTATTTTCACAAAAAAAACAGGAATACAGCGTGCGCATAACAACAGAACGACCTCAAAAACCCTCGCCCGCCAAAAAAAACGACCTATCCGAACGGAAACGAACAACCCGAAGAGCCTGATACAGATCTTCGCAATCCGAAAAAGGCGGAACAAAAAGTTCCGCACAAACAAAAAGAACACATCGAAAAAAATGATGGCAGACAAAAATAAATTACGGTGCGGCGGCAGCCGACCGAAAAGCGTTGCCGCAAACCCTAAAACAATCGACCGCCCGATTTTTTTCGCAATTTCGCCACACCGCAATCCGAAAACGCAAAAAAACCACCGCGATTAACACAAAAAAATAAACAAAAAGTGCCCGTATAGGTCGATTATCGACACTTTCAGCCATAAAAGCCAAACAAAATAAACGTGCTACAAACAAGATAAAAGCACCAAATAACGCCGATTTACCGAATAACCCATTAAACGTTTGATTTTTTTATATAATAGTTGTATAATACGTCAAGATGTTTTTAACTTGCAGGCAATAAACACCCCGACACGGAGAGTAAAGATGATTGATTTTGTCATTAACGAAAAAGCCGGCGGTAAGAAATCTGTTCGCGCAAAAAAGGTCATAGCCGAAATTCTGGACGCGAAGAAGATCGAGTACCGTTTTCACACAACAGAATACAGCAAGCATGCCATCGAGATAACCAAAGACTTGTGTAGGAACGGCGCAAAGACAATCGTCGCGGTCGGCGGTGACGGAACCATTAACGAAGTGCTTAACGGACTGGATGATTTATCGGTCAATTTCGGCATTATCCCCACCGGCAGCGGCAACGATTTCATTACCAGCGCAAACATACCGCTTGACGTCGAGAAAGCCCTGGATCTTATTTTGAACGGCGAAGCCAAACCTACCGACTTTCTTGTCTGCGATAATATTCGCGGTATAAACATAATAGGAACCGGCATCGATGTAGAAATTCTTCAACGCTGCGAAAAGAATAAACTTCTTAAAGGTAAAATCAAATATTTTCTCTCTCTTCTGGTAAGTCTCTTCAAATTCAAATTTTATAATTTCCGTCTGGCAGACGAACCGGATAAAGACAGAAGCGCGCTCATTCTTTGCTGCGGCAACGGTAAAATGTTCGGCGGCGGCATACCTATGTGCCCCGAAGCCGTTGTGGACGATAACGAAATGGACTTCGTTATGGTCAACCGGGTTAAACGATCGGCAATACTCAAATACCTTTTTAAACTCATGAAAGGAAAAATTCTTGAACAACCCGCAACCGACTTCGTCCGGCGCGACGAAGTAAAAGCTTTATTCGATACCCCCATTACCGTCGAAATCGATGGCGAAATATACGAAAACATCAACTTCGACGTACATATCGAAAAAGGCAAACTGAAACTTTTCAGACCGTAAAAATAACAAATAAAACAAGCAAAACCCGCATCGGAACGAGTTCCGAATGCGGGTTTTTTATTGAAAGTCGGGCTATAGGTCGATTATCGGCATATAGAATAGTTTTTCAAGCACGCCATATATACCGCAAAAATCAAATCACGAGCTTCCCCCGAGCAGCTAACCTCTCCCATTGAATAGGGAGAGGTGTCAGCCAAAGGCTGACGGCTCATTGCGGCGCGCTGCGCCCGGATGTTTCGACTGCACTTCGTTCCGCTCAACATGACGATAAACAAAATCGTAACGCCGTTACTAAAACGCTCCGTCATCCCGAGATCGGCTTACTTGCCCGACTTACGAAGGATCTATCCGTCAGGCGCACCCAATCGCAATCAAACCAAAAAGGCTTCCCTTTCGGGGAAGCTGTCGCATAGCGACTGAAGAGGATTAAAAGCCGATGATTACTACCTCGGCTCCCATTCTCGATTTTATCGGCGGCTAACACCTTACAGCCTTGATAAAAATCATCTATTGGTATCGGGATTATCGGTTCGGTTTAGAAGATAATCCACGCTTACGTCGTAAAAATCGGCAAGTTTGATTAAAATATCGGTAGGAATATCATTCTCCCCTGTTTCATACTTTGAATACCCCGTTTGCGACATTCCGAGAATTTTTGCCACCTCGGTTTGATTTAAATCTCTATCCTCCCTTAAATCGCGTATTCTGCTATACATGTTGCCTCCGTGTTTTTGCGATATCTTAACATATTATTATTTTTTTCTTGACTTTTAACCTGTTTTAGGTTAAAATAAAGATAACAAGACTGTTTTTCCATTAAAAACAAACAAAAAGGAGGACAAAAATGGAAAACGCAAAAATGTGGTTCGGGTTAGTCAAGCAAATGATTTACGAAATCTTAATATTGTTTTTACTATACCTCTTCGTCGGCAACAATTTCGGAGATAATATATTTTCGATACAAAAAGTTCAACCCATAATCGACGATATTTTAGCAAGCGAAATAGTAGGCAATATTTTTTCAAACCCGATAACCAACATAATCGGCTATTTTTTACTATTACCGATTGCAATAATATACCTAGTCCTTCTATTTTCACCGTTTTGGCTGCCGCTTGTTTTAACGTTTACACTACTTTCCGATAGAACGCTGAAATCTTGCGCGAAAGCGTTCGGAGGACAATACCCCGCAGACGCAGCACCTAAAATTGAAAAATGGTACAAGAAAAGCCGTGTAGTTCGTATAATTTTCATTATAGTGACAAGAGTTCTTTTTATAACTTTTATCGTAATCAAAGGAATAAACGTACCTAAAGATTATACAGCCTATTTCAACCTTTTTGAATGGAATATGAGCGGCGGCTTGATGGGAATTTTGATAATTATTAGCGGTGCACTTACCACTTTACTTTCAACATCGGCAGGATTTAGCAGCCTGCATTTCAACATGGAAGAATTATGCAAGCACACTTGCCCTATTTGCCATAAAATCGCATGGGTAAAGAAAAAATATAAAGAACAAGTCGGTTTTGCAACATACGACGACGGATACGAAAGCAGTTCGGGATATTACAGCCGAGAGGTCGTCGGCGAAGTGGTCGATTCGGCAGGCAACCATGTCGGCGATGTGGAAGGCGACGTTTGGGTAGATACAAGCACAACGCATTACAATAAACTTACTCCCGATATATTTGAAATAAGGGCAGTATATGCGCCGTGCGGTTGCGAAGAAACAATTAAAACGATTAAAAAGTAAATTTAAGTAAAACAAAAACGACCTACGGGCGACGCAAAAGTCGGCCTATAGGTCGTTTATTTAATGTTTAAAGGTTTTTTACTCCGTTTTTAATTGATTTTATTCTTCGTCGACGTTATCGGTCGATTCGGTATCTGCGGCGTTGGCAGCGGTGTTTCCTGCGGTTTCGACGCCCTCAGCACCCTCAACGACCGCTTCTTCAACGTCCGCTTCTTCGCCCTCGGGTTCTTCCTCTGCGTGGGGAACGACTGCTACGGACTTAACTATAGCATCGCCGAGCTTCATAATGGTTACGCCCTTCGTATCTCTGCCGATCTTGGAAATGCCCGTCGCCGCGGTACGAATGATTATGCCGTTATCGGCGATAATCATGATATCCTCATCGTCTTTTACGAGTTTGAGGCAAGCGAGGTTACCCGTCTTTTCGTTAAACACGCCTGCTTTGATACCCTTTCCGCCACGAGATTGCAGTCTGTAATCTTCTATATCGGAACGCTTACCGAAGCCGCGTTCGCTGAGCGTAAGCACGTCATAGCCCTCTTTTACAACTGTCATATCTACGACGGCGTCGTCTTCATCGATCATCATCGCCCTTACGCCGGTCGTATCTCTGCCGGTCGCACGGACGTCGGTTTCGGAGAATCTTATGCACTTACCCGCGTGCGAAGCGACGAGAATTTCGTCGTTACCGTTACTGACCTGAACGGAAATAAGTTCGTCGCCGTCGTTAAGATTGATTGCGATTTTACCCGTTTTACGAATGTTATCGAACTCTACAACAGAGGTCTTTTTAATAATACCGCGCTTTGTGGCAAGCACGATATAGCCGTAATTTTCGGCTGCATCCGCAGCGTTATCGACAGCACCCTCGGCGGTTTCGACTGCGGAATTCTCACCCGTGTCGACGGTTTCGCCGTCGGGACCTTCCACTACTACGCCGCTGTTAGTTTCGTTTAGCGGTATGATCGCCGACGGATGTTCACCCGGCGCGAGTTGTAACAGATTGACTACCGCTCTGCCCCTTGCGGCTTTCATCGCTTCGGGAATTTCGTAACCCATCAGGCGGTAAACTTTACCGAAATTGGTGAAGAACAGCAAGCGGTCGTGCGTGGAGGAAACAAACATATCCTCGACAAAATCTTCTTCCTTAGGCTTGTGCGCGGTAACGCCCCTGCCGCCCCTGCGCTGAGATTTATATTCTTCGAGCGAGATTCTCTTGATATATCCGAAATGCGTAATCGAGATAACGACATCCTCTTTTTTAACAAGGTCGGCAAGGTCGATCTCGCTTTCGTCGTAAGATAATTCGGTCTTTCTGGGCGTGGGATATTTTTCTTTTAAAGCAATAAGGTCGTTTTTGATGATTGCAAGCACTCTTTCGGGTTTTGCGAGAATGTCGCGAAGATCTGCCATCTGCGCGTCGAGCGCGACGAGTTCGTCTTTGAGTTTTTCGACTTCGAGCGAGGTAAGTCTTTGCAAACGCATATCGAGTATGGCGTTAGCCTGCTTTTCGTCGAGTTCGAATGCGGAAATAAGGTTGGTTTGCGCTTCCTGTCTGTCACGCGATTTTTTGATAATCGCGATAACTTCGTCTATGCTCGCAAGCGCGATAACAAGACCTTTGACGATATGTTCGCGTTCTTCGGTCTTGGCGAGGTCGTACTTAACGCTGCGCGTTACCACGTCGATCTGGTGCTTGACGTACGCTTCGAGAATCTGTTTAAGATTCATTACTTTCGGCTCGCCGTCGAGCAGTGCAAGCATTATGATGCCGTCGCTCTTTTGCAGATCGGTGTGTTTGTAAAGCGTATTCAGCACGACTTGCGGATTTGCGTCCTTTTTGACGTCGATAACGATACGCATGCCGTGTCTGTCCGACTCGTCGTTGATATCGGAAATGCCGTCTATACGTTTTTGTTTTACAAGATCGGCAATATATTCGATAAGTTTTTGCTTATTGACCTGATACGGAAGCTCCGTAACTACTATTCTGTGGCGAGTACCGCCCGCAAAATCCTCTATTTCGCACTTACTGCGCAAAACGTAATTGCCGCGACCGGTCATAAACGCGTTCTTGATACCCGCCCTGCCGAGCAGCGTTGCGCCCGTCGGAAAATCGGGTGCGGGAATGAACTGCATGAGTTCTTCGATAGTGATTTCAGGGTTTTCTATAAGCGCAACCGTGCCGTCGATAACCTCGTTAAGGTTGTGCGGCGGTATGTTGGTCGCCATACCTACGGCAATACCGTCCGATCCGTTTACCAGAATATTCGGGTATTTGGCGGGAAGCACGGTAGGTTGCATTCTCGTATCGTCGAAGTTAGGATAAAAATCGACGGTTTCTTTATCGATATCACGGAGCATTTCGAGCGCAAGCTTGCTCATCCTCGCTTCGGTATAACGATAAGCAGCGGGCGGATCGCCGTCCACCGAACCAAAGTTTCCGTGACCGTCGACAAGCGGCAAATTGATAGAGAAATCCTGCGCCAACCTGACCAACGCGTCGTAAACCGAACTATCGCCGTGCGGGTGATATTTACCGAGAACGTCACCGACGATAGCCGCACATTTTTTGTATGCTTTATCGGGAGTAAGCCCCATTTCGTTCATTGCGTAGAGTATTCTTCTGTGAACAGGCTTTAAACCGTCGCGCACGTCGGGAATCGCTCTTGAAACGTTAACCGCCATAGCGTAGGCGATAAAGGACTTTTTAAGTTCCTGATCGACCTCTACGTTGATGACGTTAGTCATCTCGAGTTTTTGCTTGAACTCGGCAGTGAGTTCGGCACTGAATTCTTTTTTTGCCATTTTATCGCTACCTCCATAATAGCGTTCACGGTAATGTTATCTTTCGGGCGGCATTTTCTTCCTACCCTATGGTTGTGTTTATTTATGATATTTTGAAAGACACTTTTGTAGTGTCTGTTTTGCAGTTTAGATAGATCGCAAAAGTTGGGCTATAGGTCGATTATCCGGCGTTTTTACTAAAATAATCGCCAAGTGCGCCTGACGGCTGGATCCTTCGTCAGCCGAGTATATTAGTCCATCTCAGGATGACGGAATATATTTTGACGTTTTTTGCGGCTTAGATGCAATCATTTTTAGGGTTTAGGTACAAGCATAGCGAGGCTCATTGATAATGAACGGACGAGATAGACCTTTTATCCTACAAATTTTAGGGCTTAGATACGAGTATAGCAAGGCTCGCCGAAGAACAAGGACGAGATAGACCTTGCCGGTCACATTTATAATACCGTAGATTTTAGGGCGCAGGCGCGCTTACAGCAAGGCTCGTCATTAAAACAAGGACACGATAGACCTTGTCGGTCATCGTGGTCTTGTTTTGATGGCAGAAACGCCGCTGTAAGCGATGAATGCGCCCTAAAATCAGATATCGAGATCTGTTACCAACTTAGCATTTTCCTCTATGAACTTCCTGCGAAGCTCCGGCTGATCACCCATGAGCAGGCTGAATGCATTCTCTGCTTCCTGAGCATCCTCGACGGAAACGCGGAGCAAGGTACGCGTTTCGGGGTTCATGGTGGTTTCCCAAAGTTGTTTGGCGTTCATTTCGCCGAGACCTTTATAACGCTGAACGTCGCATTTACCGAGTTCGTCGAGATTTTTGCGGAGTTCGTCGTCCGAATAGCAGTATCTTTCGACCTTGCCTTTGGTTACTTTATAAAGCGGGGGCTGAGCGATATAAACGTGCCCTTGTTCGACAAGCGGGCGCATATATCTGAAGAAGAAGGTAAGGAGCAGAATTCTGATATGGCTGCCGTCTACGTCGGCATCGCTCATACAGATTATTCTGTCGTAACGAATCTTGGTAACGTCGAAATCGTCCTGCATGCCGCCGCCGAACGCGGTGATCATTGCTTTGATTTCCTCGTTTTCGAGCGCTCTGTGCGGTCTTACCTTTTCTACGTTAAGGATTTTACCTCTGAGCGGCAAAATCGCCTGAAAACGTCTGTCACGCCCTTGTTTTGCCGTGCCGCCTGCCGAGTCGCCCTCGACAAGGAAGATTTCGCAAAGCTCGGCGTTCTTTTCCGAACAGTCGGCAAGTTTGCCGGGAAGCGCGGCCGATTCGAACGCACTCTTTCTGATAGCTTCGCGCGCTTTTCTTGCAGCCTCGCGCGCACGCTTAGCGGTTAAACACTTAAGCAACAATTCTTTAGCCAAAGCGGGGTTTTCTTCAAGGAAGGAGCCGAAACATTCGGTAACGGCTTTTTGCGTTAAGCCCTTGACCTCGAGATTGCCGAGTTTGGTCTTGGTCTGCCCTTCGAACTGCGGTTCGGGCAGTTTTACGGAAATAACGGCGGTAAGACCTTCGCGCGCGTCTTCACCGGAGAGCGAATCGCTGTCCTTAAGCACGTTGAGCCTTCTGCCCGCGTCGTTTATAAGTTTGGTGAGAGCGAGTTTGAACCCGTCGAGATGGGCGCCGCCCTCCTGCGTGTGAATATTGTTGGCGAAAGTAAAAATGGTTTCATCCACGCCGTCGTTATAAGTGAGGGCGAGTTCGATAGTGATATCGCCGTAAACTTTCTCGAAATAAACGGGTTCGGGGAAGATGGTTTCTTTATTCTTGTTGAGATCTTCAACGAAGTGGCGGATACCGCCCTCGTAATAGAATTCCTCTTTCGCCTCTTGTTCGGGACGTTTGTCTTCAATTGTAATACGCAAACCTTTATTGAGGTACGCAAGTTCACGCAGACGCACTTTGACGGTGTTGTAGTTGAATACAATGCTTTCGAATATATCTTTATCGGGCATAAAGGTAACCTTGGTACCCGTCTTGTCCGACGTGCCGATAATCTGAAGTTCGCGCTGCGGAACGCCGCGATTATAGATTTGTTTATAATGATTGCCGTTCTGGAAGACCTCGACTTCGAGCCATTCGGAAAGCGCGTTGACGACGGACGAACCGACGCCGTGCAGACCGCCCGAAACCTTGTAACCGCCGCCGCCGAACTTACCGCCTGCGTTCAGCTTGGTAAGAACGACCTGAACAGCCGAAACGCCCTCGGTATGATGAATACCCGTAGGAATACCGCGCCCGTTATCGAGAACGGTACACGATCCGTCGGCATTTATGGTAACGCTTATGGTATTACAATACCCGGCAAGCGCCTCGTCTATAGAGTTATCGACAATTTCCTGAATAAGGTGATGCAAACCGCGCAGATCGGTGGTACCGATATACATACCCGGTCTTTTTCTGACGTGCTCAAGCCCCTCGAGAACCTGTATCTGGCCTTCGCCGTATTGACCTGTAACTTTCCCGGTTTCTTTCTCGTCCATTAGAACCTACCTTTACGCTTTACCGAAAATAAGGCAAAGCGCGCAACGCGTTGATTTGCAACGTAACGAATGCCCGCCGCGGTAAATGCCTGCGGCTCGCATGTGCGTAACACGCGCGCGTGCGTTATATAATTACATTATAAACTATACTATATAAATTGTAAAGCGTTTTAAGCCATTTTTTTCCACCGTTTCCATATTGTCTTATCTCTTTACCTGTTCGGGTTTAATTCGGCTTTACGGGCTGAAAGGCGGCTTGAATTACGTTTTGCAGTCGATTATGAGCTTCGCACCGGCAAATTATGCCTGTTTGATATAAGCGCAATTTTTGTTTATGCTATGACTTACGAAAGATTTTTGCGGTTTCCCGCAAAAATCTTTCGCAGCAGTTATTTTATCGCAATTTTTATTAAACGAAAAAGGTGCGATAATCGATTAAACTCACTTTTATAAAAAACTGCGGCCTACAAATTTTGCAAGCCGCAGAAAATATTGCTTAATATTTTTTACGTGTTAAATGGAATATCTTACTCCCGTTTTTACTTTCAATGATCTTTTACAATGTTAAAATATATATTTTTTTCATATATTATCCTTGAACTATTTTAGGTTTATCCAACAGTAATTATTAGCAATTAGAAATAATAATTGTATCTTTATCTTCCTCATTAATGTTTTCAAAATTTAATTCGCAAACATTATTAAACAAATTTTTACAGTTTTGCCTAAATATAAAATTTGTTCATTTCATTCGATATATCAATACAAGTATTTTTTCTTTTTTTCCAATGCTTATTATATTTTGAAATAGAACCTTCATATTTATATTCTTGATTCGCAAAATCGTAACTAAACTTCGCATCATGCTTGTCAATCTTTAAATATTGATTACTCATATCGCAAAACATTTTACACATTTCAAAATCCAACACATCTCGTGAAAATTTAATGTAACGAACCTCACTTGTCGGCAAGCACAATTCGTTTCTTACAACAAAAATTTCCCTTTGTGATAATATGGTGTCAACCATAATACATTTATACGCGTTCTTTGTAAAGGAAAAATCTTCATCAGATAAATTATCTAAAAAATCCTTTACCCCATCACTGAACACCACTATTAGTAAAGATTCTTCTTTTTTATTATAATTTACCCTAAAAACAATGTCTCTATTAGGAACACCAAAATACATACAACATCTTGAAATGACATATTCATAAAACAAATCAATTGCTTTATTGAATTTTAAAGTAAAAGTAAATTTATACATTTTGATTATCCTCTCCGTCCAATTAAATTCAGTGCTTTCTTTATTCCCTTTTGAACAAATTGACTTTCTCTCAGTTTTTTTGGTGCCGATGGAAATGATTGGCTATTACTGTCAAAATACATTTTATCCAAACCCTTTGCCTGCATATGAATATTAGTTTTTCCAGAACCACCAACTTCGACATCAATTCGAACATCTTTATATTTACCAACATCTTCGGGTCCCGCAACCGTCCTACTATCAAAACCGCCACACCCTGCATTATGCACGCAAACGCTATTTTCGCCAACAAAATAAGTATGGAAACCTTCAACTTCAAAGTTGTAAGTTGTTTCAGGAACTGCAAGTTCTTCAACTTCTACCGATTTTATTATACCATATTTACCATCGGATAGCAATACTTTATCGCCGACTTTTAATTTATATGCCGATACCCACTTTTCGGAAAGCGTGATATAACTCTCGTGTTCTTGTTTTAAGCCGATTTCCCTGTTTTCGGTATTATACGGCAAATAATACTTATGCCCCGGGGTAGATATAATTCGCTCTTCTTGACCATCTACGTCAACGCATACCGTACACCATTGCTTTGTTTCGTTTTTGAAAATCTGCACCACAGGTTTATATGCTTTTTCGCCTGTTATTTCGTCATAAGCAAGCACTAACGTACCCACCGCTATACTTTCAATCGGTTTTTGAATTTCTTTGCCGTTTTCATCAAGACAAGCAACCAAGGTGCCTTCTTAAAAGCATTGCTTTACCCCGACGATATTGATCGCGATTGCCGCTATGGTGGTTGCAATCATCACTCCAACCGAAACTACCCCAACGCCTTTTGGTACCCCTTAGACAAGGGGACGGCGATGCGGAATGCCCGTGGTTGTAGGTGTGCGCTTTGGGATAGTGTCCCTGCCGCCTTTTGCCGGCTTTTTGACGATTAAAAAGACGATTATATCACGGCATATGGCACAAAACGGAGCATTCTCCAAAACCTTTAATACTCTGCCTGTGTTTTACCAAACTTTTGCGTGCCAAAAGTTTAAAAACAAGTGTAAACGGTAAAGCAATTTAATATAGTATTTCACCCTCCCGATGTTCATAACGAAAAAAGCCGATAATCGACCTATAGACCGATTTATGAAAAGGCTGCCGCAAAAAAATCGCGGCAGCCTTGTTTATTTATTCTATTTCGGCATAAAAGGGAAAATGATCGCCGGCAAAATGATTATTGTACTTTTTTTCGATTACTTTGTATTTGTTAACGGTAAAACTGCCGGGAATTTGCAACATATAGTCAAGTTTTTTATTCCGATACTCGTTTTTGAAATTATTAAACGTGCCTTTGTTTTCATCTCCGAACCCCTGCCCTACATCGGCAAAATATTTTTTCGCCAGAGCGGAATCATTACTTTTCGGCGTGAAGTTAAAATCCCCCATGACGATTACTTTACTGCACGTTGATCGACAAGAATTCCACGATATCGGTAGTGCCGTTTAAAACAAGGCGTTTGCATGACTCCGAAAGGTCGATCATTCCGTTTTCTATGGCGAGTTTTCTTATATCGTCGGATTTCATATCCGAGGTGATATTCGCCTTGATGTAGTTGTCGAGATACAAAATCTCGTGAATGGCGATACGCCCTTTATAACCGGTATGATTGCAGAACTGACAGCCCGCGCTGCGGTAAATGGTAGCCTGTTCTTCAATCCCTAACAGCTTCATTTCTTCGGGCGTGGTCCTGGAACGTTTTTTGCAGACCGGACAAAGGCGTTTTATAAGTCGCTGAGCGATAACGCCGATGAGCGCGTCTTTGGCAAGATAGTTGCTTACGCCCATATCCACAAGACGAGTGAACGCCCCGGACGCGTCGTTGGTGTGCAAAGTGGAAAATACCAGATGCCCCGTGATAGAAGCTCTGATAGCGATATCCGCGGTTTCTTCGTCACGGATTTCGCCGATCATTATGATATCCGGATCCTGACGGAGAATACTCCTCAAAGTGGTTGCGAACGTGAGGTTCGCTTTGGTATTAACCTGAACCTGGTTAACGCCCGGCAAGGTGTATTCCACAGGGTCCTCAACGGTAACAATGTTTACCTTGTTTGTGTTTTTTTCTTTAAGGAACGAGTAAAGCGTAGTGGACTTACCGCAACCGGTAGGACCTGTAAGCAGCACGATTCCGTGCGGGTGCGCAAGAATACTATCGACGATTTCGTTCTCTTCGGGGGTGAAGCCGAGTTCAGCGCGCGAGAAACGGAACGACGTTTTATCGAGAATACGAATAACGAACTTTTCGCCGTAAACGGTGGGCAACGTAGACACACGGAAATCGAACTCCGTGCCGTTGATAACCATATTGATACGCCCGTCCTGCGGGATACGGCGTTCGGCAATGTTGAGTCCCGACAAAATCTTTAAGCGAGCGCAAACGGCTGCGTAAGCCTCGATAGGGAACCCTGCGCGTTCCTGCAAGTCGCCGTCGATACGGTAACGCACTTTGACGATTCTTTCGAAAGGTTCGATGTGAATATCGCTCGCGCGGAACGGAATCGCCTCTTTAATGATAGAATCCACAAGACGCACGGCGGGCGCGTTGATGATATCGTCCACGCTTTCTATCGTGGTCGTACCGCCTTCTTTAGCGTCGCGCAGCAGTTGCTTATCGCTCTCGGTTCTGAGCGTTTGCAACGCGCTGGACGTGGATCTTACCGCAGTGATAGAATCGAGCAGAATATCTACCTGCGTAGGCGGGACGAAAATGTATTCTATTCTGCCGTCGTGGAAAGTGCCCGCCATGGACATAGCGTTGTAATCGAGCGGTCTGCCGATAGCCATAAGAAGAACGTTTTCTTTGGTCTTATACAGCGGAACCATCTTGATTTTTTTGAGAAACGCAAGATTGTAATTATCGGCGATCGTCTGCTTAACGTCGAACATATCGAGTTCGGCATACGCAAGGTTATAAAACTCGCCGAGCGCAGGCAACGCCATGACTTCGGTACAGTAGTTTTTGACCAGCATATACTTTTCCACGGTCATGTTAAGGCGCGCGCAGTCTTCGAGTATTTCGTCGCGTTTTCTTTTCTCAATTATTTTTTTGTATATGTAGTAGTTAAGTATCTCGTAATTGATATTCAAGAGGCACCCTCCCCGAAAAACAACGATGTTTATGCTATTTTAGCAAAAACGTATCCGCTCACAGTCATTGCGACCGACGCTGTATTTGTGTAATCCTGTTGCATAATGGTCAGCATAGGCGAATAAACGGCAATAAACATAAGTGCGATCACCGCGCCCATAACTGCAAGAAGTATGGGCTGAATGAGCGAGGTTGCCTTAAGAATGGAAACCTCTACCTGTTGATCGAAATAGTTCTGCGTCCTGATAAGAACTTCGTCCAGTTCGCCGGAGCTTTCACCCGTGGAAATCATTTGAATGAGCATTTGAGGAAAAATGTTGTAACACCCCATCGCAAACGTGAGCGACGCACCTCGGCGAACGTCCTCTATAACGTTTTTGAAAGTTTTGGAGGCATATCTGTTGCCGAGCAGGTTCTGCACGACGTCGAGCGCGTCAACAAGATTCATACCGCTTGTAAGAAGCAACCCCGTCGCCTTGGTGAACTTGCTTGCAACCATATCGATTTGCACGCGCTTTATGGCGGGCAGACGGTATTTTATCACGTCCGTTGCATACTTGCCTTTTTCAGTACGCAAGGCAAAAAATATAACAGCGATAAGAATTACGACGGCGCAAAGCAAATACATCCCGTTCGCACGAACCCAGCGACTTGTGGCAAATACCGCCGTCGTTATGGGATTCATTTCTTTTATATCCATCAACGCGATAGTGTTTTCGAATTGCGGAATAATGAACAGCAGAAACAACAGCACGACCGCAACAAGCAAAACGCCCATGATAATCGGATACGCAAGCGCGCTTTTTATCTTGCGATCAAGCTCCTCTTCTTTCTGATAGTAATCGGCAAGATTGGTAAGAACCAATTCGAGATTGCCCGAAATTTCTCCGACATAAATCATACTGCGGAAAAACTCCGGGAATACTTTTTTGTGCTTTTCCATCGCTTTGGACAGCAGCACGCCGATTTTTACGTCGTCGTAAACCATGTAGATAATTTTCTTGAAATATCCCGAAAAACTCTGCATTTTTAACTGCGATAAACTGTCGAGTATAGAAATACCGGAATTGAGCAGAATGGCGAACTGCCGACAAAAGTTCGTAAGTTCAGCCGTATCCACCTTGCCCGTTACGCTGAAAAAACGGCTGGGCGAAGCGTCGCTCAACGGCTTGCACGATATCAGAAACAGGTTTTGTTGCGCAAGCTGGCGCCGTAAATGATTTTCATCTTCGGCAAAAAACGAGCCGGTGAATTTCTGCTTTTCTATATTGACGGCCGTATATTTGTATTTTCGCAAAATAACCTCCGTTCGTTCGGGCAAAGTTTTCACACTGCTTTGCCGCGCCGACAGCGACTTGAAACGCGTTATCCGCACCGTCGCCGAATTGGTTTGTTTTTTATTTGTTACGCGCATAAACCGCGCGATAATCGACCTATAGAGTAAGATTTTTTATATTTCGTCATGTCAAGCGGAGCTGTCAACGGCATTAAGCCGTTGACTGAAGAGGACAATTTTAATAATTCGCCGTCCTTGTTTGAAAAGCCGTGTTTATGCACCCAACACAAAACTCAGATAACAATTTACAACCCACTCGCCGATAAACAACGCAAGTATGCAGCCGAGGGCAAGATACGGCGCGAAGGGATATTCCACGCCTTTTTCCTTTTTATGCGCGGCTGTAACGCCTAATACGACGGATGCGATAACGGACGCGACGAGCGTTGCGAAAAATACGCTCTTTATGCCGAGCGCAAGACCACAAGCCGCCATAAGTTTTACGTCGCCGAACCCCATTGCCTCTTTTTTAAGAATAAGACGAGCAATAAGATAGAACCCGCCGAAAAACACAACCGAGAACGCAAGTCCTATAAGGCGCGATTTCCAATCGACGTAAGTTTTATCAAAAAAGCAGGCTATAACACCGATAACGGCTATAAAAATCGACATACTGTCCGGTATGTAACCGTGTTTTGCGTCGATCAGCGCGGCGACGATGAGCGCCGTCGAAACGAGCATACCGGCAACCGAATAGACATAGCCGAAATATTTCGACAAGTACGCAAACAGCACCCATAAAACGGCGTTTATTATCTCTATAACAAACGTAACCGCGGGAATACGCGCCTTGCAATAACGGCACTTTCCGCCAAGCACGATGTACGAAATTATGGGGATGTTATCGTAAAAACTGATTTTTTTACCGCAAGAATCGCAATGCGACGGTTTGGTTGCGATATTTTCGCCCGAGGGCAACCGAGCGACAAGTACGCCCGAAAAGCTACCGAAGCACGCGCCGAGTATGAACGCAATCACGCAAAAACATACAAAATAAAAATTTTCCATACTCACGCCGCCCCTTGTCCGACCGTTTCAGAGGCTCCATAACGCCACTCATAGGTTTTATTTTCGCCTTGAACGGTAACTTTAACGTAAAGAACAACGATTTCGTTTTCTTTTAAAACGAGCGTGTAATTACCTCCGTTCTTCTCTGTTTCGGCTGTAAAACCGAATTTTTCGACAAGAGCCTTAATCTCTGCGCCCGAACCGGTCTCCGCATTATCAATATCCGCAATCGGGGAAGCGATAAAATATTCGCCTATCTGATCTATCGCCGTGCGCTTTTCAAACCGTGAAACCAGCCTGTCGTTATTACCCGACGTGCCTGCCGCCAACGATACTATCGTGCCGATAAGTATTGAAATTACGGCGATAAGAATTACCGAATAAAGAAGGATAAAACCGTCTTTTTTATTATTCAATTGTTTACCCTCCGTTTATAAAGAATCGATAATCGACCTATACGCCGATTTTGCGGTTGTTTTAATAAAATAAAGCGACAGTTTATAAATCGTAATGGCTGACGAAAGCCCGATCCATAGCATAAATTACTTTTCCGCTGTTTTTCTCGTAAGTTCCGGCAAAGAACGATTCGTTTACGGTCATTTCAAGAACAAACGCCGCGTTTTGTTCGTCGGTTAAATCATAACCCGCGGTATAATAAATTTTGTAAACCATGCCGCCGCCATCGATCGCTTCGCCCGAGCCGACATCCACTTTCAAGTATTTATCTGCGTTAGCCTTAAAACCGACGGAGCCTTGCATTTTATAACATTCAAGATATTTTTGCGTTTCGAAAATAAAAAATTTTTCGTTATCCACACGGCGGCTCACTGTGAACGAAAACATTACGGCAGTCATCGCCGCGCCGAACGCAACGGCGATAAGCGTAAAAGCTATAACCGACTCTAATAAAGTGTAACCTTTTCGGGAATTACGGTGCTTCATCGGCTCGCCCTCCCAGATAAAAGTATAGAAACCGGCACGCTCGAACCGTCATAGGTTATGTTAACCTTTATCACGTCTCCGCCGAATGCGCCGTCGGCACCCGCACCGTCGGCATCTGCGGCATATATCTCAAAATCAATATCGATAATTTTTGAAAAAGTCCACCCGTCCGTATACTTCGGGGTTATCAGTCTTTTATTCTGAGCATCGAAAAATATTCGGTATTCTGCCGCGGGAACGCCCGTCGCCTCGCCCGGCACGGTTGCGGTAATACCGCATATTTTGCCGCCTCTGCCGGATTCGCCTGCCAGCATAACAGAATCGTCGCCGACGAAATTATCAAACCAGTCATAAACGGCGTTTTCGGCAAAATATATATCGGCGGAAACATTATAATCATTACCCGACCGCATACGCTCGTTCATTACGGCGACGATAAGCGACGCGATTGACGTTACCAGAATTATGGTGACCGCCAGGGTGATAATCATTTCAACCAAGGTGAAGCCACGTTTTCGGGAAAGTTTTTTCTTCATAGTTTGAATTTTTGCGATTTATATTCGCGGGATTTGATTTGCTATTGACTTTTTTTGCGGCAAAGATACAAGCAGTGCAAGGCTCGCCGAGTTGGACGGATACGATAGACCTTTGCGGTCATCGTAGTCGTACAACGATGGCAGTTAACGCAGCAATGCACTCTAGATATGCCGCAAAATGCGCCTTACGGCTAGATCCTTCGTGAGCCGAACAAGCGGGGGAGTCTCAGGATGACGAAATGTTCAAGGGCTTAAATACGATTTTCCGCCCACCCCCTTTTTAGGGTTTAGATGCAAGCAGTGCGAGGCTCGCCATTTTCCCGCACCCCCTTTTTAGGGCGCAGGCGCGCTTACGGCAAGGCTCGTTGGTGATTGCAGGACTGAATAGACCTTTACTACCCCCTTTTTAGGGTTTAGATGCAAGCAGTGCGAGGCTCGCCATTTTTCCGCAACCCCTTTTTAGGGCGCAGGCGCGCTTACGGCAAG
>CAKQKA010000006.1 GCA_934247855.1 uncultured Clostridia bacterium
GACAAGGAGGCGAAGCATAATCATGTTAATGCCTAAAAGAGTAAAGAGAAGAAAAGTACAGCGCGGAAGAATGAAAGGCAATGCCCATAAGGGTAACGTTCTCGCTTACGGCGATTACGGTCTGGTTGCCGAAACCTGCGCTTGGGTTACTTCCAATCAGATAGAGGCATCGCGTGTCGCGATGACGAGATTTATCAAACGTGGCGGACAAGTCTGGATCGACATATTCCCCCACAAACCGGTTACAAAGAAACCTGCCGAAACTCGTATGGGTAGCGGTAAAGGTTCGGTAGAATACTGGGTTGCCGTTGTTAAACCGGGCAGAGTTCTCTTCGAAATGTCCGGCGTTGCGGAAGCAGATGCGAGAGAGGCGCTTCGTCTTGCTTCGCACAAACTTCCTTGCAAGTGCAAGATCGTAAAGAGAGAAGAGAATCAAGAAATTTCAGAAGGCGGTGAAGGCTGATGAAAGCTAAAGAGATACATGATATGACTAACGACGAGTTGAACGCAAAACTCGGCAGTCTGAAAGAAGAACTGTTTAATCTTCGTTTCCGTCACGCGACCGGTCAGCTTGAAAATCCGAACGTTTTAAAGACGGTCAAGAAGGATATTGCCAGAGTCAAAACCGTAATTCGCGAACGCGAACTCAAGGCTCTTTGATTAAGGCGGGAGGCAATACAATATGGAAAGAAATCTTAGAAAAGAAAGAGTAGGACTCGTCGTATCCGACAAGATGGATAAGACCGTCGTTGTATGCGTAGAGCAGAAAGCGAAACATCCTCTCTATAAAAAGACAATAACTACCACCGTTAAATTCAAAGCACACGACGAAAACAACGAGTGCGGCGTAGGCGATAAAGTCAGAATCGTTGAGACCAGAAAACTCAGCAAAGATAAAAACTGGCGCGTTGCCGAAATCATCGAAAAGGCTAAGTAAGGAGGACTAATATGATACAGGCTCAGACAAGATTGACCGCAGCCGATAACTCGGGTGCAAAAGAGATTATGTGCATTAAAGTCCTCGGCGGATCCTTCCGTAAATGGGGTAACATCGGCGACGTAATCGTGGCAAGCGTCAAGACGGCAACTCCGGGCGGCGCGGTTAAGAAAGGCGAAGTGGTCAAGGCGGTAATCGTCAGATCCACCAGCGGTTTAAGACGTGCGGACGGTACGCATATCAGATTCGACGATAACGCTGCCGTAATCATCGACGCTCAGAAACAGCCCAGAGGTACTCGTATCTTTGGACCGGTAGCAAGAGAACTTCGTGAAAAAGACTACATGAAGATCGTTTCTCTCGCACCCGAAGTGTTATAAGGAGAACAGACATGAAAGTTAGAAAGAATGATACCGTCAGCGTAATCGCAGGTAAAGATAAAGGTAAAACAGGTAAAGTTCTCCGTTCGATACCCGATACCAACAAAGTAGTGGTTGACGGCGTAAACGTTCAGAAAAAACATAGAAAAGCGCGTTCCGCACAGGAATCTTCGGGAATCGTCAATCAAGCCGGTCCCATCGATGCAAGCAACGTAATGGTTGTATGCCCTGCATGCGGAAGACCGACGAGAGTCGGCTACGTTTTCGAGGGCGATAAGAAGATTCGCGTTTGCAAACACAGCGATTGCGGTAAATCTTTGGACGTAAAAGCGGAAGCCAAAGAAACCAAGAAAGTCGCTAAGAAAGCGACTAAGAAAAAAGGTGCCGAAAAGGCATAACGGGAGGACCCAATGGCAGAAAAAACGACTCAGGTTGCTAAAGAAGCTGCAACCGATTCAAAATACGTCAGCAGAGTAAGAGTTAAGTACAACGAAGAAGTTATACCTTACCTTATGAAGCGTTTTAACTATAAGAACGTAAACCAAGTCCCCAAACTTGTCAAGATCACCCTTAACGGCGGTCTCGGCGACGTAAAGGACAATGCTAAGAGCGTGCAGCTCGTTCAGCAGGAACTTACCGCTATCGCCGGTCAGAAACCCGTTTTGACAACCGCTAAGAAATCGGTTGCAAACTTCAAAGTAAGACAGGGTATGAACGTCGGTATCAAGGTAACCCTCCGCGGAGACAAGATGTACGACTTCTTCGATAAACTCGTATCCATAGCTCTTCCGAGAGTAAGAGACTTCAAGGGTGTCCCCACGAAATCTTTCGACGGCAGAGGCAACTACGCGATGGGCGTTAAGGAACAACTTATCTTCCCCGAAATCCAGTACGATCAGGTAGAAAAGGTAAGAGGTTTCGACATTTGTTTCGTTACCACCGCTAACACCGATGAAGAGGCAAGAGAACTTTTGAGAGCGCTCGGCATGCCCTTCAAAGCTGAGTAAGGAGATCTTAGGATATGGCTAAAAAATCAATGATAAACAAACAGCAGAAAACTCCCAAGTTTTCTACGAGAGCTTACACGAGATGCAGCATTTGCGGAAGACCCCACGCGGTTATCCGTAAATACGGTATCTGCAGAATTTGCTTCAGAAATCTGGCTTACAAAGGTCAGATTCCCGGCGTAAAGAAAGCGAGCTGGTAAGAGGAGGAACGAAATATGACTGATCCTATTGCTGATATGCTTACCCGCATAAGAAATGCGCTGGTAGTCAAGCACGAAGAAGTGGATATTCCCGCTTCCAATATGAAAAAAGAAATCGCGAGAATTCTCCTCGCCGAAGGATATATCAACGGATACGAACTCGTCGGCGACAAGGGCGAAACTTTAAGAGTTTCCTTAAAGTACGGTCCTAAGGGCGAAAAAGTTATTTCCGGTCTTAAGAGAATATCCAAACCCGGTTTGAGAATTTACGCAGGCAAAGACGAGCTTCCCAAAGTCCTCGGCGGACTCGGAATCGCGATCGTATCTACCCCCAAGGGCGTTATGACCGATAAGGAAGCAAGAAAACAAAATCACGGCGGCGAAATCCTCGCCTACGTCTGGTAAGGAGGTTTACGGTTTATGTCCAGAATAGGAAGAGAGCCGGTAACTATCCCCGCAGGCGTTACCGTAGATGTTAAGGAAAAAGAATTTACCGTAAAAGGCCCTCTGGGCACTCTTACGCAGGACTACGATCCGATCATCACCATCAATGTTGACGGAAACGTTGCTCATCTTACAAGAGCTAACGAACTCGGTCCTACGAGAGCTAAACACGGTTTATACAGAGCGCTTCTGTTCAATATGGTCGAAGGCGTAACGAAGGGTTATGAAAAATCTCTCGTGGTAAACGGCGTCGGCTGGAAAGTTCAGATGCAGGGCAAAAAGCTCGTTTTAAACGTTGGTTATTCTCATCCCGTCGAAGTAGAAACACCCGACGGTATCACCTTGGCTTGTCCTTCTCAGACGGAAATATCCGTCAAAGGAACGGATAAAGTTGCCGTAGGTCAGGTCGCAGCCAACATCAGAGCGATCAGACTTCCCGAACCTTACCACGGATACGGAATCCGTTATAAGGATGAAGTCATCGTTCGTAAAGTAGGCAAGACGGGCAAATAAAGGAGTGATATAGTATGATTTCTAAGATAAATAAGAATGAGGACAGAAAGAAAAGACACGCGAGAGTGCGTCTTAAAGTCAACGGAACTACCGAATGCCCCAGACTTTGTGTTTACAGAAGCCTTTCTAACATATACGCTCAGATAATCGACGACACCAAGGGTAACACTTTGGTAGCTTGCTCGACCGTTGAGAAAGAAGTTATGAAGGCAATCGAAGGCAAGGACAAGAAGGGCGCAGCGAAGATCGTTGGCGAACAACTTGCCAAAAAGGCTCTTGCAAAAGGTATCGAAAACGTCGTATTCGACAGAGGCGGTTACCTTTACATCGGAAGAGTCGCAGCACTTGCAGACGGCGCGAGAGAAGCCGGTCTTAAGTTTTAAGGAGGCACGGTCATGGCAAGAGAAAACAGCAGACCTCAAAAAAGACAACAAGAGAACGACGGCCTCATCAAGAAGCTTATTTGCGTTAACCGCGTTACCAAGGTTGTAAAGGGCGGACGTAAAATGCGTTTTGCCGCACTCGTAGTAGTAGGCGACGGCAACGGCAGAGTAGGTTGCGGTATGGGTAAAGCTAACGAAGTACCCGAAGCAATCGAAAAAGCAAGCGCGCAGGCTAAGAAGAATATGAAGCCCGTTGCACTTCTCGGCAACACTATTCCCCACGGACTTACCGCTAAATTCGGCAGAGGACAGGTTATCATGCTCCCCGCCGAAGAAGGTACCGGCGTTATCGCCGGCGGCCCCGTACGTGCCGTAATGGAAGCCGTAGGTATTACCAATATCAGAACGAAATCTCACGGAACCAACAACCCCATCAACATGGTTAAAGCGGTTCTCAGCGGACTTTATCAGCTTAAGACCGCCGAACAGGTTGCCGCTCTGCGCGGTAAAACCGTAGACGAAGTTCTTAACGGTTAAGGAGGGTAAATCATGGAAAACAACACTGTAAAAGTTACTCTCGTAAAAAGTACCGTAGGTAGATTGAAAAATCAACAGGCTACCATTGCTGCTCTCGGACTGCACAAAATAGGTCAGACCAAAGAGTTCAAAGACAGCCCGACTCTTCAAGGAATGCTCGCCAAAGTCGAACACCTTGTAAAAGTCGAAAAGAACTAATCACAAGGAAGGTCAAATTATGAGAATAGATACGTTACAACCTGCCGAGGGTTCCAGAACTTCCAAGAAGAGACTGGGCAGAGGTATCGGTTCGGGACTCGGAAAAACGAGTGCCAAAGGTCATAAAGGACAGTGGGCAAGAAGCGGCGGCGGCGTACGTCCCGGTTTTGAAGGCGGTCAGATGCCTTTGACTCGTAGAGTTCCTAAGAGAGGTTTTAAAAATCACTTCAGAAAGGAATATGCTGTCGTAAACATATCCGTACTCGAAGCAAACTTCGAAGCAGGTGCGGTTGTAGATTACGATACTCTTTACGTTAACGGTTACATTACCGAAGTAAAAAATGCCGTAGGACTTAAAGTTCTCGGCGAAGGTCAACTTACCAAAGCTCTTACCGTTAAAGCGGCTAAATTCTCTGCAAGTGCGAAAGAGGCTATCGAAAAAGCCGGCGGTACTTGCGAAGAAATCTGATTGCGAAACGGAGGGCTAAAGGATGTTTGAAACCTTAAAAAACGCTTTCAAGGTTAAGGAAATAAGAGTCAAAATCTGGTGGACGTTGCTTTTTATTTTACTATACAGACTGGGTTGTTACATCCCCGTTCCCGGAATCGGCGAATCCTTAATCAGCAGTGACGCTCTTACGTCGGTCAGTTATCTCAATATTATGTCGATGATGACCGGCGGCGCGTTGAGCCAAGGCACTTGGTTTGCAATGGGTATAAGCCCTTATATTAACTCATCGATTATTATTCAGCTTCTTACCGTTGCCATTCCCGCACTCGAAAGAATGTCCAAAGCCGGTGAAGAAGGCAGACGCAGAATCAACAGTATCACAAGATACGTTGCTATTCTTCTAGCTATTGTTCAGACGATCGGTATTCTTATCAACTACGGTCAGGGCATTGTTAAGCTCGAGGGCGATACGTCGCTTGCCGATCTCCTGTTCGGTCAGGCTTGGCTCGCTTATATCGTAGTAGTACTCATCTATGCGTCCGGTACCGCAGTAACCATGTGGATCGGCGAACGTATTACCGATTACGGTGTAAGCAACGGTATATCCATTCTGATCTTCGTCGGTATCATTGCTACCGCAGGTCAGGCAGGACTTAACTCATTCAAAACCATATTCACCACTACGGGTAACACCTCGAAAGAAGCTTTCTGGAAACTGATTGCTTATATCGTCGTTATCGTTTTGGTATTCGGCTGCATCGTGTTTGTGGAACTTTCCGAAAGAAAAATTCCCATTCAATATGCAAAACAGGTAAAGGGCAGAAAGATGTACGGCGGTCAGTCGTCTGTTATTCCTATCAAGGTTAACGCGAACGGCGTAATGCCCCTCATCTTTGCGTTCTCCATACTTTCCTTCCCCGAACTCATTATGTCGATGTTCTGGCCGGGAAGCGGGGCTCTTGCTTGGTGGCAACAATATATGGGCACCAGCAGCTGGCTCTATATGATAGTGCTTTGTCTGCTCATCTTAGGATTTGCTTATTTCTATACGGCAATTCAATTCCAGCCGGAAGAAATTTCCAAGAATATTCAGCAGAACGGCGGTTTCATCCTCGGTATCAGACCGGGTAAGCCGACCACCGAATATTTGAAGAGAGTTTCCGGAAGAATCACGCTCTTCGGCGCAATCTTCCTTGCACTGGTTGCATTGATTCCGTCGATCATCTTCAGATTTATCGATCCTACGTATTCGTCGGTATTCACCGCTACGGGAATGCTCATCGCGGTATCCGTTGCGCTTGAATTCAACACCGCTCTCGAATCGCAGATCATGATGAAGAACTATAAGGGATTCCTTAAATAAAAAACTATCGCATAAACCGTTCCCCGAAATCGGGGAACGGTGGTGAAAAGATACTATGAGAATTATACTTTTAGGTGCGCCCGGCGCGGGTAAAGGCACTCAGGCCGTAATGCTTGAAAAAGAGTACGGAATACCGCACATTTCCACGGGTGACATATTCAGAAAAAACATCAAGGAACAGACCGAAATCGGGCTTGTTGCCAAATCGTATATCGATAAAGGTCAGCTTGTCCCCGACGAAGTTACCGTCAAGATTGTAGAAAACAGACTTAAAGAAGACGATTGTAAAAACGGCTTCTTGTTGGATGGTTTTCCCAGAACGGTCAATCAGGCGATTGAACTTGCCAAGATATCCGGCATCGATTACGTTGTCGATATCGAAATTCCTTTCGAGCGGCTGTTACGCCGTCTTACCGGCAGACGTGTATGCCCCGCCTGCAACGCTTCTTACCACATCGATTTTCTGAACGGTTCCAACAAATGCGAATGCGGTGCGGAGCTTATTCATCGCGATGACGATAAAGAAGAAACGGTAACCGAAAGAATCAAAGTTTACACTGCGCAGACCGCCCCGCTTATAGATTTCTATAAAGAAAAAGGAAAACTCGTATCGGTGGACGGCGATAAGGGTGTACAGGAAGTATTTGCCGAAATCGCAAGTAAATTAGGTAAGTAAAAATGATACACATTAAAACACCCGAAGAACTTGATAAGATGAGGGCTGCTTGTCGTATTACCCGCGACGTGCTGAACCTTATGGAAGAGAAAATCAGGGTAGGAATCACGACCAAGGAACTCGACAGGATCGCATTCGATTATATAACGGGTTGCGGGGCAAAACCCAACTTTTTAGGTCTGGGCGGTTTTCCGGGGACGATTTGCGCGTCGATAGACGACGTTGTAGTTCACGGTTTCCCGTCGGACAGGCGCATTAAAGAGGGCGAGATCGTCAGTATCGACGTAGGCGCGTTTTATCAGGGCTTTAACGGCGATGCGGCAAGGAGTTTTTACGTCGGGAACATCGATCCCGAAAAAAAGCGGCTGATAGAGGTAACGAAGCAGTGCTTTTTTGAAGGAATAAAAGGAATTTGTGTGGGTAGCGCGATAGGCGACATAGGCTATCAGGTGCAAACCTATGCGGAGTCAAACGGTTTTTCCGTAGTACGGGAAATGGTGGGACACGGCGTCGGCAGAGAGCTGCACGAAGATCCCGAAGTACCCAATTACGGAAGAAAAGGCACGGGCATGCGCCTGCGCGAGAATATGACCATTGCCATCGAACCTATGATCAATATGGGCGGCAAAGAGGTCATCATCGACGGGTGGAAATGCGTTACGCGTGACGGTAAACCGTCCGCGCATTACGAAAACACGGTTGCTATAACGGCAAACGGCGTTGAAATACTGACCCTATAAAAATAGATGGAGGTAAACCGGTGTCTAAGGAAGACGTTATAGAAGCCGAGGGCGTGATATTAGAGGCATTGCCCAATGCGACCTTTAAAGTCAAATTGTCCAACGGTCATATCATTACCGCTTATATATCGGGCAAGCTGAGAATGAACTATATCAAGATCATTCCCGGCGACGGTGTCAAGCTGGAAATGAGTCCGTACGACCTGACAAAAGGCAGAATCGTTTGGCGCAGCAAAAACTAACTCGCCGCGCAAGAATATTTATTCGGAGGATTAAATTATGAAAGTAAGACCGTCAGTTAAGCCTATGTGCAAAGATTGCAAGATTATCAAGAGAGAAGGCAAGGTTATGTGCATCTGCTCTAAAGATAAGAGCCACAAGCAAAGACAAGGCTAACGAAAATTATCTTTTTGCGGAATACGGAACATTCCAACCGTAACCCGCAGAAAACTTATATATATTTTATTATTTTTATTTATTAGCAAAATACGGAGGTTCAAAAAATCAAATGGCACGTATTGCCGGTGTAGATTTACCGAGAGAAAAACGAATCGAAGCAGGACTTACCTATATATACGGTATCGGTTTTGCGACGTCGCGTAAAATATTGCAAGAAACCGGAGTCGATCCCGACGTCAGAGTTAAAGACCTGACCGACGCCGATATTTCCAAACTGATGAAGTACATCGAAGCACATGTTCACGTCGAAGGTGAATTACGTTCGGAAGTTAACCTTTCCATCAAGAGACTTATGGAAATCGGTTGCTATCGCGGGCTTCGTCACAGAAAGGGCTTGCCCGTAAGAGGACAGAGTTCCAAGCGTAATGCGAGAACGCGTAAAGGTCCGAGAAGAACGGTCGCTAAGAAAAAGACCGCTTCTAAGTAAGACAGGAGGAAGGAAAAATGGCTGTTAAGAAAGTAGTCAGAAAACGTAAAGAACTTAAAAAAGTTGACAAAGGTCAAGTTCATATTCAGTCCTCTTTCAACAATACGCTCGTAACCATTACCGATATGAACGGTAACACTATTTCTCACTGCAGCGCAGGAAGCCTCGGTTACAGAGGTTCGAGAAAGAGCACTCCGTTTGCCGCTCAGCAGGCATCGGAAATCGCAGCTAAGGCTGCTATGGAACACGGTCTCCGTTCGGTTGAGGTTTATGTTAAAGGTCCCGGTCAGGGCAGAGAATCCGCAATCAGAGCACTCGGCGTACTCGGTATCGAAGTAACGCTTATTCAGGACGTTTCGCCCATTCCTCATAACGGCTGCCGTCCCCCGAAACGTCGTAGAGTATAATGGAGGTTAGTGAAAATGGCTAAATATTGTGGTGCTAAGTGCCGTCTTTGCAGACGTGAAGGCGCAAAGCTTTTCCTTAAAGGCGACAGATGCTATAAAACGACTTGCCCGTTCGAGAAGAGACCGGTAGCTCCCGGTCCCCACGCGAACAGCAGAAGAAAGGTTTCCGAATACGGACTCCAGCTTCGTGAAAAACAGAAAACCAAGAGAATTTACGGCGTACTCGAAAACCAATTCAGACATTATTATGAAAGAGCCGACCGTATGAAAGGCATTACCGGTGAAAACATGCTCTCACTTCTCGAAAGACGTCTCGATAACGTTGTTTTCAGAATGGGACTTGCCGGATCGCGTTCGCAGGCTCGTCAGTTGGTTACTCACGCTCACTTCACCGTTAACGGAAAGAACGTAGACATCGCTTCTTACGAAGTTAAGATGGGCGACGTTATCGCCGTTAAGGAAAACAAGAGAGGCAACAAGTATTTCACCGCGCTTAAAGAAGCGGGAAAGAACAACAATACGCCCAAGTGGGTTGAGTTCGACCTCGAAACTCTTACCGGAAAGGTAATTGCTCTGCCGACCAGAGAGGATATCGATTCTCAGATCGCGGAACACATGATCGTCGAGTTGTACTCCAAGTAATTCCTTTGCCTGAAAATAGCAAGGATAAAACAGACCGTATCGAATGGATTGTGCGGTCAGCCGCCATACTATGGCGAGCAAAAATCAGGAGGAATGCTATATTATGATGGAAATAGATATGCCGAGAATCGAAGTAGAAGAAAGCGAGGACAAAAGCTACTGCAAAGTAGTTGTCTCGCCCCTCGAAAAGAGTTTCGGATTAACGCTTGGCAACTGTCTTAGAAGAACGTTGCTTTCGGCGCTTCCGGGCGCAGCCGCTCAAGGCATCAAGTTCGCTCCCGGACTGAACGTCAGACATGAATTTTCTACCATTCCCGGCGTGCGCGAGGATGTTACGGAAATCATATTGAATTTAAAATGCGTCGCTTTCAAAACGACATCTACCGACGATAATTTTAAAAAGATCGTAAAACTGTATAAGGAAGGTCCTTGCCAGGTCTTCGCTCGCGATATCGAGCAGGATCAGGACGTCGAAGTCCTCAATAAAGACGCATACATTTGCACTTTGGACGATAACGGCGTTCTCGACATGGAAATCACCGTTGGCAGGGGCAGAGGTTACAAAGGGGCTAATTACAATAAGAAAGACGAAATCGACTATATTGCAATCGACTCCATTTATACTCCGGTCAAAAAAGTTAACTACAACGTAGAAAGCACTCGTAAGGGGGAACAATCCGCCGATTACGACAAGTTAACCCTTCAGGTCTGGACGAACGGTGCGTTTTCCGGTAAAGAGATCATCAGTCTTGCCGCAAAGATCGTTGAAGAACATATGCATATCTTCTCGACTCTTTCCGACAGAATCAGCGGTCTCGGCGGAATACTCGTTGCGCCCGAAATCGACCAGATGCCCAGAATACTCGAAAAGAGTATCGAGGATATGGAACTTTCGGTTCGTTCGTATAACTGCCTGAAACGTGCAAACATTCATACGGTTGAAGATTTAACTAAAAAGACCGAAGACGATATGCTTAAAGTAAGAAATCTCGGCAAGAAATCGCTTGACGAAGTCATTCAGAAACTTGAAAGTTACGGTCTGCATTTAAAGGAACAGGAGGATTAATATAATGCCGGGAAAATTAGGTGTTACATCCACACAGAGAAAAACGATGCTCAGAAATCTCGCTTCCGACCTCATCTGGTACGGCAAGATAGAAACAACTTTGGCAAGAGCGAAAGAACTCCAGCCTTATGTTGAAAAGGTTATTACTTTAGCGGTCAACAGCTATACCGACACTATATCCGAAGAAGTTACCGTTAAAGACGCTAAGGGTAAAGAGACCACCAAGAAAGTATTCAAGGACGGTCCCAAGAAACTCTATGCAAGAAGAAGAGTTATGGCTCTCACTCACGACATCACCGATCCCAAACAGAACGGCGAAAAAATGTCCGAGTACAAAAAGAGAGTTAAAGGTATCAAGCACCCGCTTGCCGAAAAACTCTTTAACGAAATAGCCCCCAAATATGCCGACAGAGCTGAAAAACTCGGTCAAGGCGGCGGATATACGAGAATTTATCGTCTTAACAACCGTCGTGGCGATGATGCTGAAATGGCTATTATCGAACTCGTTGAGGACTAATTCAGTTAGTTTATAAACTTGTTAATGACAAAAAAATCCCCTTGGAATATAACCTTGCGTTATAGCCAAGGGCTTTTTTTTGCGATTTGCCGCAAAAGTCGGGCTATAGGTCGATTATCGGTACTTTCGGTAAATTAAAGTAAATTTACTTCGATATGTTTAAAATCTCCTGTTGTTGTCAATAATCGGTACATACGCCGTAAAGGAAAACTGAAAGTTTTTGCAAGGCGGTATCGGTTTACATAACAGGAGGTTTATATTTATGCAATTATCGGACAGTAAAACGTTAGGCAACCTTGCCAAAGCATTCGCGGGGGAGTGCCAGGCTCACATTCGTTACAAGTTTATTGAATACGGCGCGCGGTTGAACGGATACACCGCGCTTGCCGAACTTGTGGATAAAGTAGTGTATAACGAGTTCAACCACGCAAGAATGTTGTACACGTTTATACAAAAATCAAGCGACGAAGAAATTAAGAATTTGCAAATTTGCGGCGGGTTTCCTTTTAAAGAAAAGTGGGATCTTGTGGAAAACTTGCGCCTTGCCGCCGAGGACGAAGAACAGGAATTTAAGGATATATATCCTATGTTCCGCGCGGTCGCAATGGAAGAGGGATTCAAGGAGATTTCCGACTTGTTCGACAATCTCATTCAGGTTGAATCCTGCCATTTCAAACTGTTCACCGAGCTATACGAGCAGTTAAAAAGCGGCACGATTTACAAGAAAAAGACCAAAGTCAAGTGGAAATGTTCCGCTTGCGGTTACGAAGCCGAATCCGACGAGGCATGGGAAAAATGCCCGCTGTGCAATGCCGAACAAGGCGCTGTTATGCTTAAAATAAACGATTAAGTATTCGTTTTATAAATAGTTAAGGAGCTGTCGCAAGTTATGAGATTTTGTAACTTGCGGCAGTTTTTTTCATTTGTCATCCCGAGATGAACCCACTTGACTTACCTACGAGGGATCTAGCCGATAGGCGGACTTTTTCAAAAATCAAATCAAGGCTTCCCCAAGCGGGGAAGCTGGCGAGCGTTAGCGAGACTGAAGAGGACAATTCTAATAATTCGCATATCCTTATTTGATAAGCTGTGTTTTTAGTATTGGCGTTTTTATCCTCTTCCGGCACTTCGCGCCCCACTCCGCTTACGCGCGGCGCATCCCTTTTGTCGCTTGCGCGACATTTCCCCCGTTTTGCGGGGGAAATGCTCCGAAGGAGAAGGCTCGTAATTTGATTGCATTTAGGTGCGGCACTTCGTGCCTGGATCCTTCGTAAGCCGAATAAATAAGCAAGGCTCAGGATGACGTGATAGACATATTTTCGGCAATTCAGTTAAGTAAAAGCTGTCGCATTTTTTTAATGCGACAGCCTCTTTGCCGATCCGATTATTTAATTAAACCGTTCATTGAGATTTGATAAATATACGGCTATAAGTCGATTATCGGGTATTTCGGTATTTTTGCGCCGCAAAAATCGATTATTTGTTCATATACACCGACGGTCTTAAAACGCCGATTACGGGGAGATTGCGGTAGCGTTCGTTGTAATCGAGACCGTAACCGACTACAAAATAGTCGTCGATAGAAAAGCCCTCGTAATCGGGAGTAATGGGAACTTCGCGGCGTTCTTTTTTATCGAGCAGGGTGCAGATTTTGACCGACGCGGGGCCTCTGGCTTGCAAATTCTTTTTAAGATAGTTGAGCGTGTAGCCGCTGTCCACAATGTCCTCGACGATAATCACGTCGCGACCTTCGATAGACTTGTCGAGGTCTTTAATCATTTTTACCTCGCCCGAAGATTTGGTTTTGTTGCCGTAGCTCGAAACGGCTATAAAATCGCACTCGAGAGGTATATTCATTGCGCGGATAAGGTCGGCGTAAAAAATAGTACTGCCTTTTAAAATGCAAAGCATCAACGGCTTTTTATCGCGATAATCGTTCGCAAGGGTTTTGCCGAGTTCGTTAACTCTCGTCTTAAGTTGTTCTTCCGTAATAAGGATTTGTTCAAGATCTTTGTGCATCGTTGTCTCCTCGAGTAGTGATTGTTATTCTTACCGTATTCACGGTGTTTTGATCGATTTTGATTTTTTCGCCGATATCCACGGGGCAAACGCAGAATATTTCATTGCCGCAGGCAAGCAGCGGATAGTTTTTCGATATGCGCGATTCTATCTTTTTATCGACTAAATATTTCTTCAATTTTTTGGTTTTTCCGCCGAATGATAGTATTATGTCGCCGTCGCGTTTTGTGCGGATAACGGTGCTATAGGGCAATTTATCAAGGTCAAAGTATAAAACTTTGTCCGCGTTTTGTCCGTTCAATCGGTCGCTTGTCGACGGCGTTTTTTGCCGCAGGTCGGTCGGCGTTTTTTTCTGCACGTCAAGTTGTGTTTTTAACTCTTCCGTCGGCAAAATTTTTTCAAACTTTATCACATAATCGCCGAAAACGTGAATGCCTAAAGCAAACGGAACTTCGTCGGTTATTTTAGCAAAGTTCTTTTCAAACGCAACGCCGTTTTGCGTGCGCACTGCGGTAAGCCCGTTTTTCAAACAAATTCTCGTGCCGCACTGCGCCGTTTTAAGGTTGCAAATCGCTTGCAGGTGCACGGCTTCATAGTCAACGGTAAAGCCTTTTTCTTTCATAACCGTAAGGCAGGCGCGGCAAAACAGCGCGTCGCCCTCGTCGGGAAATATTACCGTGTTATCGTCGATATATTTTGCCGCAAGGCGGTCGAGCAGTTCGTCCTCATCGCGCATGATGGCTGAAAATCTTTGAATATTTCTCTCCGCCGCGGGGAAATTTTTGCGTACGAGCGGCATAATCTCGTTGCGGATAAAATTGCGCGAGTAGTCGCTGTTAAAATTGCTTTCGTCGGTTACGAATTCAAGGTTATGCTTTTTGGCGTAATCGTCTATTTCCTGCCGCGTGCAGGACAGCAGCGGGCGAATGATCTTGCCGTTTTTCGCGGTTTTTTCAATGCCGCAAACGCCCTTTGAAGATGTGCCGCGGAACAGGTTGAACAGCACGGTTTCCACGCTGTCGGACAGGTGATGCGCGGTTGCTATTTTATCGCAAAACCCGCCTATAAGCGCGTTATCGAAACATTCGTAGCGCAAAATGCGCGCTGCGGTTTCCTCGCTTACGCCGTGTTCTTTAACGTATTCGGGCACGTTTACCGAGTACGATTTAAGTTCCACGCCGAGTGTTTTGCAAAGGCTACGGCAAAACGCGGAATCTGCAAGCGAGCTTTCGCCGCGGATGCCGTGTTCGACGTTTACGGCTTTGACCGTAATGCTTAACCGATCTCTCACGCCGAGCAGCATGTGCAAAAGACAAACCGAGTCTTTTCCGCCAGAAAGAGCGACGGCAATCGTTTGGTTTTTTGTGAGTAAATACTCGTCTAACATAGTCCGATTATAGCATATCGCAAAAAAATAGTCTAATCATTTACCTTGCTTTTTAAAATGTCGTTTGCCGCATGTTACAAAAAATTTAAAAAATAGGGCACGGTTTATACAAAAAAAAGAAGTAGTGTTGAAAAAGTAGATTGACTTAAAAATAATTTTGATATATAATAGATTCGATTGGTCGCCTGTGGAAATGCGGGCGCGTGTTCCGATTATCACCGGGAGAAGCATATGATTAACGATATTTTGACCGAAATACTGGCAGCCGAGCAAAAGGCTGCCGAAATAAGAGCGGCGGGCGAAGAAAAAGCGGCAAAAACGCTTGACGACGGCGAGAAAACTTGCACCGAACTGCTTAAAAGCAGTCAGGAAAAGATAAAAGCCGAACGCCTTGTTCTTTTTAAGGAATATAACGAAAAAGCCGAAGCCGAATACGCGCGTTTGCTTGAAGAAAGCGTGAACGCGGGTAAGGCACTGGCTAACCAAAAGAAAGGCGCTGTCGAAAAGAGCGCAGAAGAAATCTACGGGAGAATCATAAATGGCGATTGCTAAAATGCTATCGATGAAACTTGTCGGCATGCAAAGCGAGAAAGAAAGTCTTCTTTCGGCGTTGCACAGGACGGGTTCGGTCGAAATAGTTAAAACTCCCGAAATTTTCTCAGGCAGGCGCATCGTTGCCGACAAAGCGGAAATACGGGAAAAGAAAGAGGCTTGCGAACGCGCTGCCGAACTTGTTCGCCGCGCCGCGCTGGAGTATAAGCGCGACAAGGTCGAGCAGGACGGGTTTGCCGTCGATTACGACGAATTCATCAGAACGGGCGAGCGCGAAAGCGAGGTTTACGGCAAAGTGAGCGAAATTCTCGCGTTGGAAGCGGAAATCGCACGGCTGAGCGCCGCCGCCGTTGCCGACCGCTCTGCAGCCGCAGAGTATTTGCCTTATCTTAACGTGCAGGAATTGTTCTCGTCCTTTAAAAACACCGAAAAGACTATATGTCGGCTGGGTACGGCGGACGAGCGCAACTACGATAAACTGTTGTCGTTAGTTCCCGACGGCGGGTTGCTTACCGTCGTTGACGAAGGCGTGAGCGACGGCAAGCACGCGTTATGCGCGATATACCACAACGAGTTTTCATCCGAGGCGGAAAAGATTTTAGGCGAGTGCGGTTTCGCCGATTGTCCGTTTAAAGAGACGATCACGGCTAAAGAAGCGGTGGAAAAACTGAACGCTTCGGCGACCGCAGCCGATAAAAGCGTCGAAGAATTAAAAAAGAAAATTGCGGACGCAGGCGAGTGCGTAAAAGATATAAAGACGCTTTCCGACTACTACGAATTTTTACTGCAAAAAGGCGAGTGTTCGGACGGATTTTTATGCACCGATTCCACGTTCGTGCTGGAGGCGTTCGTTCCCGAAGAGAGAAAAGCCGACGTAACCGCCGCGATAGACGGCGTAAGCGGATACAGCTATTATGAGTTCGAGCTTGTGCCCGAGGGTGAATACGCGCCCACGCTTATGCGCAACAAAAAGGTTACAAGACAGTTCGAGTTTGTAACCAATTTGTACTCGGTGCCTAAATACGGTTCGTTCGATCCCAACGCGGTTTTAGGTTTCTTCTTTTCGTTATTCATGGGGTTCATCACCGCGGACGCAGTGTACGGATTATTGATGACTGTCGGCGGTTTTGCCTTTGCAAAATCGAAAAAGCGCGAAACCACAATTACAAGGCTTGCTATGGTAATGTGTTACAGCGGTTTGTTCACCATACTGTTCGGCGTGTTGTTCAACAGTTTTCTAGGATTCCCGCTGTTCGATAAACCCATTCTGCCCGATCCTATAAAGGATTCTTCAAGTCTTGCCGGAATTAACATTCCTACGATATTGCTGCTGGCTCTCGGAATGGGTGTCGTACACATTATGGTAGGTTTATTCCTTTCTGCTCTGATCAGTTTTCAGCATGGAAAAATACTTGACGGCATTCTTGACGGCATTATGTGGGATTTGTTCTTAGGCGGCGCGCTTGTTGCGGTAATTTCGCTTATCGGCGTTCTGCCCGAATCGGTCATGATGCCTTCGCTCATCGTGTGCTTAGGCGGTCTTGCCGTCGGGGTTCTTACGTCGGGCAGGCACGAAAAGGGTTTCGGAAAAATTACAAAACCGTTCGGCTCTCTTTACGGCCTTATCAACTATATGTCGGACATTTTGAGCTACGCGCGTTTGTACGGTCTTATGCTTTCCGGCGCGCAAATAGCTTCAATCATTTCGGTTCAGCTGGCTAAGCCGATGCTCAGCTCCCCCGGCGGAGTCGTGGGCGTTATAGCCTGCGTACTGATTTTGCTTTTAGGTCATGCCTTCAACATCGCAATGGGATTGCTCGGCGCGTTCGTTCACGACGCAAGACTGCAATACGTCGAATTTTTCTCCCGCTTTTACGAGGGTGACGGCGAACTGTTTACGCCGTTCGGTATGAAATTCGAGCATCTTTATTTAAAATAACGGGCTATAAGTTCGTTATCGGCTGTTTAGCTTAACTTTTGTCAAAGTGAAAACGTGCTTGAAACAATGCGCTGAAGTACATTAAACGTGCATTGAATCGGGCTCATTGAATCGGGCGCGAAAAACGCTTGAAACAAGAAAAACCGCCGCTTGGGGCAAAACGCCTCGCGACGTTAAAATATAAGAATAATAAAATCGTTTTTTAAAACGGAGGAAAAAACAATGGACAGACTAATCGGATTTTTTGCACTTGCGACTTGCGTAATTCTCTGCGGTGTCGGCAGTGCGATCGGACTTTACAAAGCGGGTTCCGCTGCATCGGCGGTTATCGGCGAAGACGCAAAGAAGTTCTCTAAAGTATTCATTCTTGCAGTACTTCCCGCAACGCAGGGTATTTACGGATTCGTTATCGGTATTATCGGTATCGGAAACATCGGCGCAGGCTGGAGCCTTTTTGCCGCAACCCTTCCTATGGCCATCGTAGGTTTTGCAACCGCTATATTCCAAGGTCTTACTTCCGTCAGCGCCATTCTTGCTGTAGCAAAGAGCGACTCTGTCGGTGCTAAAATGATGTTGTTCCCCGCAATGGTCGAAACGTACGCGATTTTGTCGCTCGTTATCTCCATCATGCTTATGGGCAATCTGTAATCAATAGTTGTAGAGATGAATGATAATCAGGCTATAATAAATAAAATTATATCCGACGCCGAGGAGTTTGCATCGTCCGCAGCGGCTGCAGCCGAAGCGCAGGCGCAGGCGGCTATAGCCGAGGCTCGCGCCAAAGCCGAAGAAAGCGAAAACGCCGAGCGCGAAAACGCTGCAAAAGAAGGCGAAGAGTTTGTTGCAAGACGTATGACCATTGCCCGCCTTGACGGTAAAAAGGCAATGCTCAGCGCAAAGCAGCAAATTGTTTCCGAAGTGTTTGAAAAAGCGCTCGAAAAACTCTGCGCCGCGCCCGAGGACAAATATTTTGCCTTGGTGAAAAAGGGCGTTGAGAAATATGCCGAAAGCGGCGATACGGTTATTCTGTCCGAAAACGCGCCGTTTTCTGCGGAAAAACTGCAATCGGCTGTTTCGGGGTTGGGTATAACTGTTTTAAAACAAGGAAAATTCAAGGGCGGAGCGATCGTTTCGGGCGCAAAGCGCGATACCGATCTTTCTTTCGAAGCCCTTGTTGCTGACTATTACGAGAAGAGTTCGGGCGACGTAGCCCGCGCTATATTCGGCGATGAATAAGACGAAAAAAAGTATAACGTATATAACCGCGGCTTGTAAGGCTGCGGAAAATAAACTGCTCGGAAAAGACCGAATCAGGCGCATGACCGAAGCCGCAACCGAAAAGGACGCGCTTACCGTGCTTAAAGAATCGTCTTTCGGCGGGGATGCAGGCGACGCCGACGCTTTGATAAGAAGCGAGGAAAGGCGCACGCTCGATTTCGCGCGCGAATACTCACCCGACGACGCTTGTTTGTATTTTTGTCTTTTGCCGTACGATTTTTACAATGCCGAAGCCGTGGTAAAGAGTTTGTTCAACGGCTATTCCGTTGGAAAATACGTCGGCGAAAACGGAATGTTTACGGCGGAAGAGCTTGTCGCCGTAGCCGAAGGGCGCGATAAAACCGCCGACGGCGAGGTCGTGAGCGAAATGCCGAAAGAGCTTGTCGGCGCGATAAAGAAAGCGCAGGCTGCGCTTAAAGACGGCGGCAACGGCGTTGTTACCGGCACGATTATGAAGCGCGCCGAATACGCCTGCATACTGCGAGTTTGTAAGCACGCGTATCTGAAAAAAATGCTTATCGCAAAGCTCGACGCGCTCAATATCTCGGTTTGTTTAAGATCGGGCAGCGAAGCGACTGCGAAAGATCAGCTGATAGACGGCGGCACGCTTACCGCGGCGCAAATTTCTGCGCTTTGTCAAAAGGACGAAAAAGCGGTGGCGGCGGCATTTGCGGGTTCCGGCTTAAAAGAATTGGCGATAAAATCGCTTAAAGCCGCTTGCGACGGCAAGCCGCTTGTCGAACTCGAAAAAGAAATAAACAGCGGCGCGGCAAAGCGTATGTACGACGGCAGATTTACCGAACAAAGCGGAACGCTCCCGTTCGTTGCGTACGTTTTAAGGCGTATGTACGAAATAGCATGCGTCCGAACCATATTGTCGGGCAAGACCAACGGGCTTGACGGCGAACGTATAGCCGAACGCTTAAAAACGCTGTAATTATACGTTCTGTGAACAGGGTGCATGGAAAACGCAAGGCGCGGCGTATGCAATGGTATACGGTGCATATCGACAGATAACCGACGGAGTATTATATAATAATGAATAAGAAAATGGCAATATTGGGCGAGGGGGACAGCGTTCTTGCATTCAAAGCAGGCGGAGTAGACGCTTATTACGCATCCGACCGCGACGAGGCAAAGGACGTTTTGCGCAGACTCGCCAAGGAATACGGAGTGATTTTTATAACCGAGAGTCTTGCCGAAAGTATGGACGATCTTTTAAAAAAATTCAACGCCGAACCTTATCCCGTTATAATTCCGCTGCCCTCGGGCGACGGTAACGGTTATGCGCAGGCAAAACTTAAAGAAAGAATGGAAAAAGCACTCGGAGTGGATATTCTTTTCAATTAACGCTTCGGCGGGCAAAATTCGGCATACAACAGACTATTATCCCCGATCGGGGCAAAATCGCGGTACGTTCCGCGAGCTAATACAGGAGTAATAATGCAAGGCAGAATCATTAAAGTGGCAGGACCGCTCATCGTTGCCGAAAACATGGGCGATTGCAAGGTTTATGACGTTGTTCGCGTGGGCGAGCAAAAACTTATCGGCGAAATAATCGAACTGCGCGGCGATAAAGCATCCGTTCAGGTTTACGAAGAGACGGCGGGGTTGAAAGTCGGGGATTCGGTATATTCCACCGGCGAGCCTTTGTCCGTTGAGCTTGCGCCCGGTCTGATAGAGGGTATTTTTGACGGTATTCAACGTCCGCTTGCCGAAATAGTCAAACGCTACGGCGATCGTATAACCCGCGGTATTGCCGTAAACAACCTCGATCACGAAAAGAGATGGAAATTCGTGCCCACCGCCAAGGTCGGCGACGCGGTCGTTCCCGGCGACGAGCTCGGGTATGTTGACGAAACCAAAGTAGTTCGTCACAAAATCACCGTTCCGTTCGGCATGAGCGGTAAGGTCGTAAGCATAGAAAAAGGCGAATTCAATATTACCGAAACCATAGCGGTTATAGACGATAACGGCGAAAAGAAATCTGTTGCCATGCTGCGTAAATGGCCTGTAAGAAAAGCCAGACCGTACGCCGAAAAGATGTCGCCGTCGATGCCTATGGTTACCGGGCAGCGTGTTATAGATACGTTGTTCCCCATTGCAAGAGGCGGTTGCGCCGCCGTTCCCGGTCCGTTCGGAAGCGGTAAAACGGTCGTTCAGCACCAGCTTGCAAAATGGGCGGACGCTAAAATCATAGTTTACGTCGGCTGCGGTGAACGCGGTAACGAGATGACCGACGTTCTTAACGAATTCCCCGAACTTAAAGATCCCACCACGGGCGAACCGCTTATGAAGCGTACCGTGCTTATCGCTAATACTTCCGATATGCCGGTTGCCGCGCGTGAGGCGTCTATTTATACGGGTATCACCATTGCCGAATATTTCAGAGATATGGGTTACGACGTCGCTATAATGGCGGACTCCACGTCGCGTTGGGCGGAAGCTCTGCGTGAAATGAGCGGCCGTCTCGAAGAAATGCCGGGCGACGAAGGTTACCCCGCGTATCTTGCTTCCCGTCTTGCGGAGTTCTACGAAAGAGCGGGTATTGTTAAGGTACTCGGCAGAGAAAAACTTACGGGATCGATTACCGCAATCGGCGCGGTATCGCCTCCGGGCGGCGACTTGTCCGAACCTGTTTCGCAGGCTACATTGCGTATAGTCAAAGTATTCTGGGGCTTGTCGGCGTCGCTTGCGTACAAACGTCACTTCCCCGCTATAGACTGGCTGATCAGTTATTCGCTGTATGCGGACAGGCTAGGCGAATGGTTCAAGCAGAACGTGGGGAGCGATTATGTTGAGTTGCGTTCTTTTGTAATGCGCGTGCTTCAGGAAGAGGCGGAACTCGACGAGATCGTAAGACTTGTCGGTATGGACGCGCTTTCGTATAAAGACAGAATGACCATGGAAACCGCAAAGATGATAAGAGAAGACTATCTGCATCAGAACGCTTTCCATGAAACAGATACTTACACTTCGCTTATAAAACAGCACAAGATGCTTAAACTCATTTACGAGTTTTACAGGCTTGGCAACATCGCTATCGATAACTACGCCGAACTTGACGACGTACTTTCGATCGGCGCAAAAGAAAAGATCGGCAGAGCAAAATATATTCCCGAAAGCGAGATCGATTCGCTCGACGAACTGCTCAGAGAAATGACTGCCGAACTCAAAAAAATAGCGGAGACCGGAGAAAGCAATGTATAAGGAATATAAAACCATAAAAGAGGTCGTAGGACCGTTGATGCTCGTCGACGGAGTTGACGGAGTAGGGTATAACGAACTTGTCGAGATTACTCAGGCCAACGGCGAAGTAAGACGCGGCAAAGTGCTCGAAGTTAAAGACGATAAAGCCGTCGTGCAGCTTTTCGAGGGTGCGCAAGGCTTGAAGATTTCCGATTCCAAGGCGAGGTTTTTGGGGCACGGCATCGAACTTGCCGTTTCCGCCGATATGCTCGGCAGAGTCTTCGACGGTATGGGCAACCCCCGCGACGGCGGCGCGCCCGTTATCGCCGATAAAAAACTGGATATCAACGGCGAGCCTATCAACCCCGCCGCGCGCGATTACCCCAACGAGTTCATTCAGACGGGAATTTCCGCAATAGACGGACTTAACACGCTCGTAAGAGGGCAAAAGTTGCCCGTGTTTTCAATGAGCGGTTTGCCGCATGCCGAGCTTGCCGCACAAATTGCTCGTCAGGCTAAGGTAAGATCGGGCGAAAGCAACTTCGCCGTAGTTTTTGCCGCTATCGGCATCACGTTTGAAGAAGCCGAGTATTTTATAGACGATTTCAGAAAGACGGGCGCAATCGAAAGAACCGTACTCTTTACCAACCTTGCAAGCGATCCCGCTATCGAACGTATTTCCACGCCGAGAATGGCGCTCACCTGCGCCGAATACCTTGCTTTCGAGCTGGGTATGCATGTTCTCGTTATAATGACCGATATTACCAACTACGCCGAGGCTCTGCGTGAGGTTTCGGCTGCGCGCAAAGAAGTGCCCGGCAGACGCGGCTACCCCGGTTATCTTTATACCGACCTTGCTTCGCTGTACGAGCGCGCTGGCAGAATTAAGGGCAAAGCGGGTTCTATCACGCAGATCCCTATTCTTACCATGCCCGAGGACGACAAAACGCACCCCATTCCCGACCTTACGGGTTACATTACAGAAGGGCAGATCATTCTCTCGCGTGAACTGTATAAAAAGGGCGTTGTTCCTCCTATCGACGTTTTGCCTTCGCTTTCCCGTCTTAAAGATAAAGGTATAGGCAGCGGCAAAACGCGTGAAGACCATGCCGACACCATGAACCAGCTGTTCGCGGCATACGCCCGCGGTAAAGAATGTAAGGAGCTCGCCGCAATTCTCGGTGATTCCGCGCTTACCGCAACCGATAAACTTTACGCCAAGTTCGCAGAGAGTTTTGAAAAAACATACGTTTCTCAAGGCTTTACCGAAAACAGACCTATCGAAGAAACTCTCGATATCGGCTGGAAGTTACTCTCCCTGCTGCCGAGAAGCGAGTTAAAACGTATTAAGGAAAAATTCCTCGACCAATACTATTCTGAAGGCGTATAAACGCACATATCGGCACTACGTGCTAGCTTGCTTCGGTCGTGTACGCCTAAGTACACTCCCTTCAGACGCGCGTCGCCTGTTGTGCCGCTCTGCACGCTTCTCCGCCCTCAGAAGGCATTTGTAGGGTAAACGTATAAACGCACATATCGGCACTACGTGTTTGCTCGCCTCGGTTACATACGTTCAAGTATGCGCCCTTCGGTCTCGCTGCACCTGTTGCGGCTCTCTGCACGCTTCTCCACCTTCAGAAGGCTTTTGTAGGGTAAACGTATAAACGCACATATCGGCACTACGTGCTCGAAAAAAAATAGTTACAACGCATACCTATTTATATAATAAGGATAGAACGAAATGTCAAGATTGAATGTCAACCCCACCAGAATGGAGTTGAAAAAACTTAAAGCGCGTTTAAAAACCGCCACACGCGGACATAAACTGCTCAAAGATAAATCAGACGAAATGATTCGCAGGTTCACCGTCTTGCTGCGCGAAAACAAACGCTTGCGCGACGAAGTCGGCGAAGAGCTCGGTGAGGTTTTAAAGGAGTTTGCTTTTGCCAAAGGACAAATGAGTTCCGCCGCGATAGAGAACGCTTTTATGATGCCCGTCGCATCGCTCGGCATAGAATGCGGGCTGACGTCGATAATGAACGTGGAAGTGCCTCAAATCAAGGTGGAAGAGCGTAAATCGGGCGACGTTTATCCTTATGCGTTTTCAGCTGTAACAAGCGAGGCGGACTATTCTGTTCGCCGTATTTCGGCGGTTATTTCCAAGCTTGTAGCTCTTGCCGAGATAGAAAAGCAAACTGCCATGCTTGCCGACGAGATCGAAAAAAATAAGCGCAGGGTCAACGCCTTAGAATACGTCATGATCCCGCAGTTAGAAGAAACCATACATTATATTGCCGCCAAGCTCGACGAAAACGAGCGCGCTTCTATCACAAGGCTGATGAAAGTGAAATCAATGATTGCCGACAGATCCGGCAATTAACCTGCGGATATCGTTGGTTTTTTCGCAAAAACTCAAAAAAACACGAATCAAAAAGCACCCGTTTACAGGTCGAACTATGCGATAATCGACCTATAGGCGGGTTTTTATATTTTTTGGACTGCGCGTTAATAATAAAATTAACGCCAAAACTGCCTGCTTTTTAACGTTTGCGCCGCGCTTAAAAAGTGCGGTTATGTGATAAATTTCGGGAAATATTCAAAAAAAATCAATTTTGCCCTTAAAAGTATTGTAAAATCGCTGATATTATGATAATATAATATTAACCGAAAGTATACGCATGCGTTTGCATATGCGCGGGCAACGTGCGAAGCGCGGCGGTATCGTTTTCGAGACAGACCTTCGGAATAGTACATATTTGACCTGAGGAGATTGTCGGGTATGGTCAGAAATAGAAGAAACAAAATACTCGTTTGCTTGTTACTGGTGATGTCGTGTGTGTTTTTGGCATCGTCGGCTTTTGTCGTTCAGGCAGAAGACGAGCCGACATTAACTAATAAGCAGATAATCGAACAATTAAGCGGAAAATCGGACCTTGTTGCCGATACGAAGGTTTTCGGCGATAACAGCGGAACGATTTTCAAACATTTATTCAGTATTGCGCTTGAGAAATCGGACGAATACGTCGAGGTTATCAAAGCCGTGGTAGACGTAGCCGAAAAGCGCAGCGACGCTTACAAGCTTATCGAAACGGGCGATATTGACGAAGAGAACGCCGCGGACGACATAGAGTTTGGCAGTCTTAACGAGGCAAAAAAGCACGCGGAAAACTTCCTTAAAAATTCGGTGTTGGATAAAACCGACGTTAACCCGGCTATATATTCCGCAAAATATGACGACGTACTGCAGAAATATCTCGATTTCCAAACTGAACTGGAAAAGATAAGACAAACCGACAAAGAGGAATTCGAAACCCAACGTTTAAAAGCTGCCGAAGATATCGGCGCCGAATATAAAAAACTGATCTTAACGACCGACGCGTCCGACAGAAAGGGCAATCAGAAGGTCGGCGCATATTCCGCCGAGCAACTCGTTAAATTGAACGATGTTCTCGCAAAATACGTCGAATACGTTGACGAAGCATATAAACCCGCGGAAAACGGCGAACTTGCGAAAGTCGAATATTCCGCTAAAGAAATAAAAGCCAGATACGCCGAACTCGAAAACGTTAAGAATATCGGGATCGAGGAACTCGGTCGCATAAAGAAGAATGTCTTCGAGCTGGTATATTCCGAATATATGGCATATCTTGCCGCAAACGATAAATATCAAGCGGCCGAAGATACGACCGAGAAAGAGGAGTTCGGTGCAAAGCGCGACGAATTGCTCGGCGCATTAAAAGGCAACAATTACGCAAGAGTAAACGAAGCTCTTTCGTTCTACAACGGTGCGGCCGACGAGGTAAAAACAAAGTACAGTGCGGAGAAAACCAATTTAGAGCATTTTATTCAAGAAAATCCGCCGCTCGTTCTTGCCGAACTCGTCTCATCCATAACGGATGAATACGGTGTTGTGAAGATTACCGCTTATTTTGATGAAAGCACGCCGAGCGAAGCGAAGGTGTTTTCGAAAAAAGATGACGGTGGCAGACTTGAACTTTTCGCCAATGCTAACGGCGCAAAGAAGAGAATCGCCAACGAACTCATAAAGGTAGATAACAAGTTATTCTCCATCGCGTACCTTATTAACTTCAGAGTCTATAAGAGCGAATACGGACAGTTGGAATTGCCTGAAACCGCGTTCAAGTATAACGAGGACGGCACCAAGCGTACTTACCCGAACGGCAAGTTTGTAACGGGCAATGTGTATTACCGCGTAGAGATTGATCTCAACAAATATTTTGAGAAGTATTGTAAGGCTCGCGGCTACGAATCGGATAAACTGAGTAATGTCGAAAATGCTTTTTCGGCTTGTAACGACGGCAACTCGGCTTTGTGTTATGTATACAAAGGCGATAAGATAGAAAAAACTTACGTTCCGGGTTCGAAGCAAACGGAACTGGAGGGAGGAAAACTTGTGTTTTACACTAAGAGTTTTAATGATATCTGCGTTGCGGGAACCGGATTGGAAAATTTGTTGACTAATCCTTGGTTCTGGGTGCTTGCACTTGTTGCACTTATTCTTTTGATAATAATCGTCAAGATTGTAATCAAAAACTTCAAGTACTCGATCAAGTTCGTCTCTAACGGCGGCACGGCTGTTCGTTCGATCAGAGTCGCCAAGGGCGAAGCGATTATTCTTCCCGAAGCTCCGACTAAAACCGGTCTTGTATTTGCCGGTTGGTTTATCGATGAAGCTTGCACCGTAAGATTTATCGAAACCAAGCTTCGCCGCAGAAAGGGCTACAAGCTTTATGCTAAGTGGGCTGCGCCTGTTTCGGCAGAACTCCTTACGTCTTTCTATGACGGGTTGCGTACGTTTATGGTTTCATACGAGAAGTGCAGTTTTAAACCCACTCTCGGTATGGTCGAAAGAGAGCTTATCGCCAATATGTTCGGCGAGGAGAACTATGTGGTATTGTATCTCGCTCTTAAAGCGGATAAAGCTAAAGAGTTGCCGGGCGGCGAAAGCGCTTCGAGCCATAAAGATAAGAAATTTGCAGCTTTACCCACAAAGGTTATTATTTCCGACGCTAAGTCTTATGCAGACGCTATCAAGTTGACAGAACAGACCATGATTGCCAAGGGCTTGCAGATGAAAGAGGTTGCTCCCGAAAAGGTAACGTCAACGCCGGAAGAGCGTGCCGCAGGCTTTGCTTATTACGTAAAGAACGAACGCGTCGCAGCCTCTATGGCTGACTATTTCGAACTTCTCCGTATCGGTCTTAAGTCTTATGTTCTCGAAACCGACAACGGCAAGTTTAAACCGGGTGACAGATTTACGTTCGCAAGAATCTATTATACGGCTAAGAACGTGGATTTGTATATGCCTGTAACGAAGGGCATCAAAGAGCTTGAAAAGGGTGAACGCGAACCGAGATTCAGCGATACTCCCGTACATATTGTAATCTGCGACAACGGCGATATGGAAAAGGCGTTCGACGTTATCGAAAAGGCTATGCTTTCTTACGGCTTTACAAAATATCCCGAAAACAGCAATGACCTCGAAGATGTCGTTCTCTCCGATACCGACGGTTTCGCTTACACTATCAGATTCTGAAAGATTTAAAAATCTAAGGGAGGGTCGGCGTAAAAGCCGATCCTCTTTTTTGATATAAAGAAAAACCACGCGATAGTCGCGTGGTTCGGTGAAGGTTAACCGATGAATCTTGAAATAAAA
>CAKQKA010000007.1 GCA_934247855.1 uncultured Clostridia bacterium
ATTATAAATCTTCCGATAGCGCACAGGGGCTTGCACGGAAACGGCGCCGGCGAAAACACGCGCTCGGCATACGCGCGGGCAATCGAGGCGGGTTATCCTATAGAGATGGATGTTCAGCTCACAAAAGACGGCGTGCCCGTTTGCTTCCACGACGATAACGCAAAGCGTGTTACGGGTGTGGATAAACTCATATGGGATATGACGCTCGAAGAAGTGAGAAAACTTAAAGTTTGCTCGACCGACGACGGCGTTATGACTTTTGAAGAGTTTTTGAATTTTGTCAACGGCAGAACGCCGATTCTTGTAGAAATCAAGCAACAGCGCGACGGAAAGCACAGCGGTATCGAAAAAAAGACGGCGGAACTGCTTGATAACTACAAGGGCGAATTTGCGATCCAGTCGTTCGATCCGTTCATTATGCAGCGGGTAAGAAAGTTGCGCCCGCAGTATTTGCGCGGTCAGCTCGGCGGCGCAAGACCTAAATCTTTGTCTTACCCCAAATACCTTGTCGTAAGAAAACTGCTGCTTAACTGCCTTTCCAAACCCGATTTTATAAATTATGTAATCGAGGAGTTTCCCATAAAAACAAAACTGCCCGTAATGCGCTGGACGATAAATACCGAAGAACGTAAAAGAACGGCTTATTCCATGGGGCATAATATAGTATTTGAAAATATCGATCCGTCAAAAGATTGATTAAAAATATCGATCGGCTTAAAACCGCGCCTGTTTTTATAGCAGCGTGCGGTTATTTTTTACGGTATAAGTGTTAAAATAGTGTGAGAATTATTATGGTTTTGTGAAAACTCACCATAAAAAGTGTAGACAATAGTTAAATTACATGGTATAATTACAAAAAAGGCGGGCGGAAAACCGTCCGGCTTATCAAATCAGGGAGGAAGAAAATGTTTAAAAACGTAATAAAAAAAGTTTGCAGCGTAATGCTTGCGGGCGTAATGCTCGGCGGATTTTTTCAGCTGATCGGCTGTTATCAAACGCAAAGCGGCAAAAAGAGCGATATTGTAGGCACGTATAAGCTTGAAAAAAAGACGGAAGGACGCGATTCTTCGGGCGAGGCGATAGACCTTATCGCGCGCGACGGAATAGTCGAATATCTTGTAATAACCGAGGACGGCAAGGGATTCCGGGTTTACGGCGATAACGAAACCGAAACGGCTTGCAGCGAGCTTCGCGTAAGATTTATCGAGGATGAAGACAATCTCGGCTATTACAAATTCATCGAATACAAAGAAAAAGCAATCGATCAGTGGAGAAAACTGGGATTCTACGCAAGCGAAAAAATACTCAATTTCGGCACGCCGTCCATAAGTTCGGGTTGCGTTCAGATTAAAGAATCCGCCATTGCCTACAAAATGGTTTCAAACGATCAGACGCTTGCAACCGTAGAGCGCGAAACGGGCAAAACGTTCAAATATACTCCGTTTGAACTTGTCGGCATGGATGGTATGGTCGGCGCAAATTCACCTTACATTCAGATTGATCCCGAAACCGAAGAATTTACGACTATAGATTCCGATTATATTTACTTTGTTCTCGATATTCATACCGACACTTTGACCGCGGACGTTTATTACAGCCTTAAATCGGACGAAATTCAGCAAAAAGAACTCGGCTTAGCCATGACGTTCTCTATGAGCGAGCCCGATAAATATAACGTTTCATATGTTCTGTTGAATGTCGGTGAGTATAAATTCAGATATGCATTGAGCGACGGCTTTGTCGGCAGAACGGAACTTATCGTCAAAAAAGGCGAAATAACTTACGTCCTCGCATTCGACACATATATAGTCGATATGGACGAGTTTATCAGAAAAGCCGTTGAAGATTATAACGCCTCAAAACCCACGCCGCCCGAAGGCGGAGAGCCCGTCGAAGGCGGAGAACAAGGCGGCGAAACAGGCGGCGAAACAAACGAATAATCGAACTGAATCCAAATAAAAAGACGCTTTACCGATAAGGTAAGGCGTTTTTTAATAACAGCCGATAATCGACTTATAGCTTTATATATTGGGCTTTTAATAAGATTTTGCCGCTAAGTCGGAAAATACGCATAAAAATGCAGATAATCGACTTATAGGCGGGGTTTTTGGTTAAAAACTAAAAAAGCAGTTTAAATTTGAAGCCGCAGGCGGTTTCTTCGTCAAAGGATAAAAGCGACGGTATTTCTATAAGGTCGCGCCCGAAATATTCGCCCAGCTCGCGCGCGAAAACTTTGTCGTCCACGATATATCTTCCGCGCGGATCCTTTTTTACGGGCGAGTCGTATTCGGCAAACAGTTCTTTGTTTTTTTCGTAAGCGCACAGTCCTTCGCAAAATTGCGGCGTGCGTTTTTCTTCTTTATACGTTTTTACCGTTAGCAAGCCTTGCGGCGCGCAAGGGGGATTGTTGTAGCCCGCAAATCCGCCGAGCCGCTGAAAAAACTGCATACCGTTAAACCATATGCGCCTTGCCATATACAGGAAAAATCTGTCGCCCGTTGTTTTATAAAGCATGGTATAAAAGTTCATCGCAAGCGATGTTGCTGCGGGGTCGGCCGTATCGTTTTCTCTGAAAGAAAGGTTGAAAGAGTAGTCGAGATTGCTGTTCATTGCGGCAAATTTTTTGCCCGAGGTAAGTGCCGCACCCAAAAAACTTGCGTCGCAAGAAGAAAGCGAAAGTAGACCTATAGCACCGTTAAACGCACTTTCGGTATCCGAAAAACGGTAGTTTTCGTCAATAAAAAAACGCAGATTATCCATAGCGAAAGCAACGGCTCTGTTTTTTTCGTTTTTGTAAAGGTCGGCTATTGCGGAAATCGCACCGCAGTACGCTTCGGCAAGTTCGGTATCCTCGCCGCGCTCGTTTTCGGTAAAATGAAATCCGTCAATCAGTAAATCGAAAATCTTGTTTGCCGCTTTTTTTGCATTGTCGTCCGACGAGGTTTTTGCGAACAGGCAAAGCGCTTTAGCGGCGACAGAATAGGCTTTTACCGATTTTGCGTCGCAGGCGTTAAAAGTTTTTTCGGGGGCGAGCACGGCTTTTTCTATTTGCTCGGAATAAGCCGCGGGCTTGCCGCAAACGGAAAAATATTTGCAAAGCGCATACAAAAGCCATGCGTCGTAATACAAATCATTTCCGGCGTTTTTGTGCGATTTTGCCACCGAAACTATGTATTCATAGTGTTTATTTGCGTTTTTTTCGTAATTCACGTTATCACCTCGCCGCTTGTTTTTTCAGTACGCCTTTTTTTCGGCGTTTTTATGTTCTGTTTTTCTGCAAATTTTCTCCGCAATCGTATTCATAAGCGGAAATGCTACTTCGAGTATAAGTTCAAGACCTAAAAGTATTATGTGCGTGTGCGCTGTTTTTTCGGTCGGCGAAAGCAGCATTACGAGCGACAAAATGATCACGATCGCAGATTCGACGCAGTGAATATAATGAAAGACTTTTGTAAATTTCGGCGGGTTTTTATGAAAATTATCGTGCAGACATTCTTTGATCTCTTCGGTTTCTCTCAGGATCGACCATATCGCCCAGATTACACACACTTTTTCAAGATTACTATTATCCGTAAACAGTAAGACGATTGCAAGAAGAATAAGGATAAGTCCCTCGAACAACTCGTTATCCTCGTGCAGAACGGTTTTTTTAAAAATCGAAACGATGATCGTTTCTATCGCGTAAACGGTCATTACCGCGCCGACGAGTATAACCACATACTCCATAACCTGCTCGCTGAATGCCATAATCAGGCACCCCGCGATTAAATACACTGTAAGTTTAATAGTTTTCCAAGCGTTTTTCATAAGTAGCACATTACCTCGGCTCATGCCCGATATGCAGGCAAGCAATATAAAGATTATATCACACGGCGCGGGCGTGCGCAACCTAAAAACCGTCTCGGAACAAAAAATGCAAGGGCAGGCAAGCCGTTTGAACAAATGTTTGAAAATCATAAAAGTAAATCGGCTATTTTTTAAAAAAACGTTTGCGTGCGCGCGAGTAATCATGTTATAATGAGTCTATAAGAAAATTCACTTGCTGCGTGTGGCGGAGGTATTATGGCAGACAAAAAGAAGAAAACAAAAGCAAAGTCATATTTATCCGTGGAGTTGTTCGCAATGGCGTTCGCTCTGCTTAGCGCGCTGTCTTTTATATGCCTTGTTACCGGCGACGCATTGTTCGGTGACCTTGGTCTTGTCGTGCGCAAATTTTTCCTCGGTGTGGCGGGATACATGTCTTTTCCGCTTTTAATCGGGGGTATATATCTCGGCGTTAAGGGCGTAATCGGTTTTAAAGCAAAAAGATCTGTCAGGGCGGTAGCTATTTACGCTCTTTTATATGTATTTTTCATTGTCACCATACTTCAGACCGCGATGACGCAAATGGCGTCGATCGAGTTTTCGGAGTATTTGTCGCAATGTTATCAGAGCGGCGTCGGCTTTGCTTCGGCAACGCCGGGCGGCGTGCTTTTCGCTTTGCCCGCATACCCTCTGCATATGGTGCTAAGCAATATCGGCGTATATATAACCTGCGCGCTTGCGCTCGTGCTGCTCACCGTGTTTCTTTTCAGAACGCCTATCTCGAATATGTTTGCAAATTCCGGTAAGGCAAGGGCTGAACGCAAAACGGCAAACGCCGAAAAAATCGCAAAAACGGCACAAAAAACTCCCGTCGAACCCGCAACCGAAACCGCAGCGGCGGACGGCGGCGTTTCTACCGACGCTCCGACCATGCCTTCGCGTTCGGCGTTCGGCATAAACGGCGATTTTAAGTTGAAGAGCGAGAAAGAAAAACAGGATAAAGAAAAAGAATACAGTTTAAAATTACTTTTCGGCGACGGTTCGTCCAAAAACGGCGGTCGCAGTTCTTATGCCGACAGTTACGACGAAGATTTTGCCGAGAAAGTGGATTATATCCGCAGACCGTACGAAATGCGCGGTATCAAGGTTGAATCCCCTATGGGCGATACCGCGAGGCGCGTGCCTTACGAACCTGAAGACGACGGAATCGATATGAACGTTTCCGCACCCGACAGTAACGTTTACGTTATAAGGAACGAGGGTGGAAGAAGCGGCGGCAGAATAGACGCTTTCGACGAAGCAAGCGGACGGCGCGGCGGTTCGGATACATCAGGAACCGACGACTACAATCGCGACAGGTTCACAAGGCCCGAGCGGCACGCGGCTCAATACGGGCGTGACGAACATATGGACGAAAACTATTCGCCCTCTTACGATTCGGATACCGAAAACGGCATTGACGACGCTTCGGATTACGGGCGTTCCGCTCCTCGCGGCGATTATTCCCGCGGCGGCAGAGATAATTACGGCAGGAATGATTACGGCGGGCGCGAGCGTTCGTCCGTATATGAAGAACGTGAAGAAAACGGCGATGTGCCGCGCGGCGGCGTTCGCTGCGGTTCCGATCGCGGTTGCAACGAAACGGACGGCGAAACCGAAAGACGTTCGTCTCGTTCGGCTTCCGCGCAGGAAAGAAGAACCGCGACGAGTTCTTATCCGTTCGATTACGATGAAGAGGAAGAGGGTAATACGCCTAACGCGGCTGTATTGCGCAAACTGAACAATACGTCAGGAAGAACGTACGATCATCGCCATGGCGACGATCCGACCGATAAAGAAAACCTTTCGGCTTCAGAAACCGAAATCCGTTCGGCTCGCGCGGGTGATTACGACGGCGTGGAACGAGGCGAAGAACGCTATCGTCGCAACCCTGCCGCCTATTCGGGTGATGCAACGCATGCCGAAACTCCGACCGAAAGCTCTTCATACGCTCGTCCTACCGATGACGGCGTAAGACGTCCGTACGGCGAAGGCGCCGGCACGGCGGAAAACGACGGCGCATACGATGCGGGCGGTTCGGCGAGGGGCGAGAGCATGTCAACCGCAACTTCGGCTGCAAAAACCGCCGAAAGCATGGCTGCAAATCAGACAACCGCCGCGCCGAGAACGGGCACGCAGACATCTATGCACGCCGACGAGGAAAAGGACAACCCCATCGATAACATTCCCAAGAGTTACAGGTTTAATTACCCGCCGCTCAATTTGCTCAAAGACTACAAGCCCGATATGGCGTTGCAGGCAAAAATAACCAAAGAGCAGAACGCGCGTAAAGAAACCATTCTGCAGATACTTAACAATCCCGATATCGAAGCCCGCATTTGCGGAATAAAAGTCGGTCCCTCGCTTACACGGTTCGAAATTCAGATTCCGCCCCGTATTCAAATGCGTAAGGTAATGGAAAAATACGACGATCTCAATCTGTGGATGGAAGCGAAAAGCAGAATAAGAATCATTGCTCCTATCCCGGGTACGTCGCGAATCGGTCTCGAAGTGCCTAACTCGGAACTTTCGCCCGTAGGGTTAAAGGAGATAATGTCGTCAAGCGAGTTTAAAAACGCAAAGAAAAATTCGATTTCGTTCGCACTCGGCAAAGATATGGTCGGCAATCCTTTGGTTACCGATATAGCAAAAATGCCGCATTTGCTTGTCGCAGGTGCAACGGGTACAGGTAAGAGCGTGTTCCTTAACACGTTGCTCGTAAGCCTTATATATAAATACTCGCCCGAAGATCTGCGTATAGTGCTGGTCGATCCGAAATTAGTCGAGTTCTCCGTTTACCGCGGAATACCCGAATTGCTTTTCGGCGAGATTTTTACCGAGGAGAAAGATGCTAGCGCCATGCTCGACTGGATGGTCGGCGAGATGGAGCGCCGTTACCTCAAATTCCGCGATGCAATGGTGCGTGATATAAACGAATACAACGATTACATCGCACAGGTCAAGGGTAAGAAGATGTTCAGAATTCTTATCATAATCGACGAGTTTGCGGATCTTATGGCAGTCAGCGATAAAAAGCATATGGACGTAGCTATCGGCAGGCTTGCGGCCAAAGCTCGTTCGGCGGGTATTCATATTATTCTTGCTACTCAAAGACCTACCACAGATATAGTAGACGGTTCGATCAAGACAAACTTCCCGTCGCGTATCGTATTCAAAATGTCCAGCCAGACCGACGCAATGGTCGTAATGGGCGAAGCCGGTGCGGAGAAATTGCTTGGCGACGGCGATATGTTCTACAAAGTCGGCAAGATGACCAATATCGAACGTGCCCAAGGCTCGTTCATCAACGCCGAAGAGGTTAACAACGTCTGTAAGTACGTAAGGGAAAACAATAAGAACTACTACGACGAATGCGCTTTGGAAGAGATTAAAAAACTCGGTGAAGAAAGCGAAGCCGAAATTGACGCCGACGATGTCGATACGTCGTGCGCGGCTTCGGGCGAGTGTGCCAGACCGATTCGTCCTACAACCGTTGAAGACAGTTACATCAAAGAGGCGATGCGTATAGCCATTCAGGGCAATAACGTCAGCATATCGCTGTTGCAAAGACGGCTCGGCGTGGGTTATCCCAAAGCGGGCAAGATTATAGACGCGCTTGAGGCAAAAGGTTATATTTCTTCCGTCGGCGATAACAACAAGCGCAGAATTCTTATGAACGCCGAGCAGTTCGAAGAAATTTTCGGTGAACCGCTGTAAATTTTTACGGGCGGTTTCCGCAAAAGAACATTTTAACGCCGCAAGGCGGGCGAAAGCGGCTTGTCGTACGTCATCTATGTAAAAGACAAAAAGCCGTAGAGGCAATACTTTTATTATGGCAAAAGAAAAAAAATATTTGGGAATAATTTCGCTGGGGTGCGATAAAAACCGCGTGGACAGCGAAAAACTGCTTGCGCTTATCAAGGACGATTATATAATAACGTCCGACATAGCTGAAGCGCAGATAATTGTGGTCAACTCGTGCGCGTTCCTCGAAAGCTCCCGCAAAGAGGCGATCGACACGGTTATGGAATGTAACGCCTACCGTACGGAAGGTAAACTCGAAAAGCTGATTATGTCCGGCTGCATGCCGCAGCGTTTTATAGGCGAGCTGTTCGACGCTCTTACCGAGGTGGACGGATTTATCGGTACTTTCGATTACGATTTGTTCAACGAAACCGTAAACGAGTGTTACAAGGGCAAGCGCGTGAACAACGTGGGCAAGGGCATTATGAAAGCCGCGGCAAAGCGTTTTCTTACCACGCCCGCGCATTACGCTTACTTAAAAATCGCCGACGGTTGCAACAACAAATGCGCGTATTGCTTAATACCGTCCATTCGCGGAAAATATAAATCCGAGCCTATGGATGAACTCGTTGCCGAAACGGAAAATCTCGGCGATATCGCGGAACTTATTCTCGTCGCGCAGGACGTAACGCGTTACGGAATCGATTTATACAAGAAAAAATCGCTTGTCGAGCTTATTCGTCGGCTTACCGCACTTGAAAATGTCGGTTCGGTAAGACTGCTTTATTGCTACCCCGATATGATCGACGACGAACTCATCGACGAACTTGCGAATAATCAAAAGCTTGTAAAATATCTCGATATTCCTTTGCAGCATGCGTCCTCGTCCGTGCTTAAGGCTATGAACAGGCGCGGTGACGGCGAAAAATATCTCGAACTTGTCGAAAAACTCAAATCGCGCGTGCCGGACATTGCGCTCCGCACGACTTTCATTGCGGGATTCCCCGGTGAAACCGAGCAGGACGTGGAAATACTTGCCGACTTTTTAAAGAAAGCCAAGTTTTTCAACGCAGGCTTTTTCGCTTACTCTCGCGAACCCGAAACGCCGGCGTATTCAATGGACGGGCAGATACCGCAAAAGGTCAAAAAAGCGCGCGTGAAATATCTGTACTCCGTGCAAAAAGAGATATCGAAAAGCAATCTTGCGCGGTTTAAGGGAAAAACCGTTCGCGTGCTTTGCGACGGAATCGATTACGATAAACAGTGCTTTGTGGGCAGAGCATATTTTCAATCGCCCGATATCGACGGAAAAGTATATTTTACCGCCTCGCCCGACGTGCTTGTACGTCAGGGCGAATATTACGACGTAAAAATTACGCATACCGGCGCGTACGATCTGCGCGGGCAGGTTAAGTAAAACGATGCGTTTAATATAGCGATTTGTTGAATGAATCGCCCTGCGTGTAAAATTGAATAAGTGTAACAATAAAAAGAGGCAAGATTATGAATTTACCTAATAAAATCACTATCGCAAGAATAGCTCTGATACCGCTGTTCGTATTGTTTTATTACCTTACGGATATACCGCACAATCTGTTGTATGCGGCAATCGTCTTTGCCGTTGCGGCGTTTACCGATTTTCTGGACGGATACATCGCGAGGAAATATCATCTTGTAACCGACCTCGGCAAATTTCTCGATCCTATCGCGGATAAAGTGCTTGTGCTCACGGCGTTCATGCTCATGCTCACCGAACTCAACGGCACGATTTTACCTGCGCTGTCGGGCGGTATCTGCGTTATACTCGTTATCGCAAGGGAACTCATCGTATCGAGTTTTCGTATGGTGGCGGCAGGCAAAAACGCTGTCATCGCTGCCGATAAACTCGGTAAAATCAAGACGTTTTCGCAGGATTTCGCAATATTGTTCCTGCTTGTAGGGCGCGCGTTCTCCGATTATAAATTGCTGTCGGGCGCTTCGGTAGACGCTTTCGGCGTGGTCTACCTCATAGGTTACGGGCTTATGATTTTCTCTACGATAATGACGGTTATTTCGGGTGTAAATTATCTTTATAAAAATCGTGCCGTGCTTGCCGAGGTCGAGCATTAAGGCGAAAGGCGGTCAACTTGTATAATCAATATAAAGACGGCAAGGTAGAGTTTAAATTGTTCGGTGCGGAAGACAGCGATCTTGCGCTTGCCGCCGAAAAACTCGCCGAAAAATACTCTGTAAAATCGAACTATATCACCACTTTCGGCGATACGCTGTTCACGATTGCCGCAGGGGTCAGCGACGAAGAAAAACTTGATTTTGCCTCGAAAGCGTTTATAAAATCGTTCGGTTCGCTTATCTATGCCGACGAAAACGTAGATATAGCAAAACACGCCGTGGATTTACTCAAAATCGGCAAAAGAAAGCTTTGTATTGCCGAATCGTTTACGGGCGGCAGGCTGACTCATTCCATTGTGAGTATTCCCGGAGCAAGCGAAGTGTTGTATTCGGGGCTGGTGTGTTACGATACCGACGCAAAAATCAACTATCTCGGCGTTTCGCCCGATACCGTGCGATTAAACACCGTCGTCTCGCGTGAGGTTGCGTGCGAAATGGTGCGCGGACTTTTATATGGCGGCAAGTGCGATATCGCGCTGTCAACCACGGGGTACGCAAGCCCTACGGGCGATCCGAAAAAACCCGGCGGACTGTGCTATATAGGTGCGGGCGAAGAAGATAAAGTCGAAGTAAACAGGTATATGTTCAAAGGCGACAGAAACGCCGTTATAGAATGCGGAAAGAATGCGGCGCTCTTTATGCTTTGCAAACTGCTGCGCGGCGGCTGGTACGTTACTTGAATGCTGTTCGGCTAGCCATAGGGTAAATGGTCGATAATCGACCTATAGCCGCATATTTAAATTACAAATCAAGAAAAAAATATAGTGAGGATATAAAAATGGATGACAAACGCAAAGCGTTGGAACAGGTATTGACTCAAATCGAAAAGCAATACGGCAAAGGCGCAATCATGAAACTCGGCGACGACGTAAAGGACATGGCTATCGAAGTTATACCTACGGGTTGTCTTTCGCTTGATATTGCGCTCGGCACAGGCGGCGTTCCGCGCGGAAGAATAATAGAGATTTACGGTCCCGAATCTTCGGGTAAAACTACGGTTGCGCTGCACATAATCGCGCAAACGCAAAAACTCGGCGGCATTGCCGCGTTTATCGATGCCGAGCACGCGCTCGATCCCTCTTATGCCGCAAATCTCGGCGTAGATCTCGATAATTTGTACGTTTCTCAGCCCGATACCGGCGAACAAGCGCTCGATATTACCGATAGCCTTGTAAGAAGCGGTGCGGTCGATCTTATCGTAATCGACTCGGTTGCCGCACTCACGCCTAAGGCTGAAATCGAGGGCGATATGGGTGATTCTCACGTCGGTTTGCAGGCAAGACTTATGTCGCAGGCGCTCAGAAAACTCACCGCAATCACAAACAAGAGTAAAACTTGCGTTGTATTTATTAACCAGCTGCGTGAAAAAGTCGGCGTAATGTTCGGCAATCCAGAAACCACTCCCGGCGGTAAAGCGCTCAAGTTCTATGCAAGCGTTCGTCTCGATATAAGAAAGGCCGACGCGCTCAAGGATACCGACGGCGTTATCGGCAACAAAACAAAGGCTAAAGTTGTCAAAAACAAACTCGCTCCGCCGTTCAAGACCGCGGAATTCGATATTATTTACGGAAAAGGCATTTCCCAAGCGGGCTGTATTCTCGATCTCGGCGTAGAAAAGGGTATAATCGATAAAAGCGGAAGCTGGTTTATTTATAACGGCGAAAAGTTCGCCAACGGCAAAGAAAAAGCACGCGATTATGTAAACAACAACCCCGAATTTGCAGTAGAAGTCGAAAACAAAATTCGTGCAATCGCTTTTGCGGGCAAGTCAGACGGCGAAGTCGAACCCGCAGGCGGCGAACAGCAATAAAACAACGGTAATATAATAAACGTAGCGGAGTTATATAATGAATTCATGCAACGGCAAACTGCCGTCAGCCGATTCGGTCGGCAGACTTATTCTGGACTTGAAAAACTATATGTTTTACAGCGGCGGTTTTTCAAAAAACGGGGCTATAAGTCGATTATCGGCAAGTTTAAAACTAAATAAAATCAAACGCGAACTAAACGGCGAATTAAAAAAATGCTATGGTTGCGCTTGTAAAAGTCAAAAAATCGACGGCGGGAAAAGAGCGAAAGAAGTCGCCGAGGGGTTCTTTAAAATATTGCCCGAAATACGCGCACTTTGTTTAAAAGACGCATCGGCAAGCGTTTCGTGCGATCCATCCGCCGAGTGCGAAACTATAGTAATCGCAACATTCCCCGGCTTTTTTGCGATTATGACTTATCGTATCGCTCACTATTTTTATAACGCAAAAACTCCGCTGTTACCTCGTCTTATGACCGAGTATGCCCATTCGCTTACGGGAATAGACATCAACGCAGGCGCAAAAATCGGCGAAAACTTTTTCATCGATCACGGCACGGGTGTGGTAATAGGCGAAACGGCTGAAATCGGCAACGATTGCAGGCTGTATCAGGGTGTAACTCTCGGCGCGCTGTCTATCAAAAAAGAGGAGCGCAACAACGATAAACGTCACCCCACGCTCGGCAATAACGTTACCGTTTACGCAAACGCCACCATTCTCGGCGGCAAAACCGTTATCGGCGACGACTGCGTTATCGGCGGAAATACTTTCATTATAAAATCTGTACCGGCGGGTAGTAAAATAGTTGTCGAACCCACAATTTAGTGTGCATGCATCGCTTACGGCGGCGTTTCTGCCATCGCTCCAAGACCATAATGACCACAAAGGTCTATTATGTCCTTGTCGTTCGGCGAGCCTTGCCGTAAGTGCGCCTGCGCACTAAATTAGCAAAAGATTTTGAGGGGTAGTGATACTTTTTTTCGCGAGCCTTGCACTGCTTGCATCTAAACCCTAAATTAAATAAAAGGTGACCACAAAGGTCTATCCCGCCCGGTCATAATCAACGAGCCTTGCTATACTCGTATCTAAACCCTAAATTGGGTATAAATAATACCAACGAGCCTTGTTTTTAGGGCTTATATGCTGCGCATTGCTGCGTTACTGCTTCAGGCAAAAGACTTCGATGACCGACAAGGTCTATCTCATCCTTTTGCCCTTCGCGAGCCTTGCACTGCTTGCATCTAAACCCTAAATTGAGTATAAATAACACCAACGAGCCTTGTTTTTAGGGCTTATATGCTGCGCCTGACTTCGTTTCTGTTGGCACTTGCAGACCTGAATGACCGACAAGGTCTATTCAGTCCTGCAATCACCAACGAGCCTTGTCATGCTTGTATTTAATCCCTAAAAAATGTCAATATGAGGCTTCCCCTTCGGGGAAGCTGTCAGCAACCGCACGGATGCTGACTGAAGAGGATAAATGGCAAATATAAAACATAGCTCAATATATCCTCCTCACTTAAAGGTATCTTACACACTCAGCCATTAGGCGCAAAACCGAACAAAAACCCAAATAATCGACCTATAGGCTGGTTTTTAAAGTCAATATCATGTATAGTTATGCTGTTTATCAACAAAATAGCATAGCATTCAGTAATCAACTTTAACGGAGAAAAAATGAATTCAAACAACGCAAAGTGCCCGCATTGCGGGGCCGAATTATATGTCGGTCTTAAAAAGGGTACGGGCTTTTGTCCTACTTGCAAAAAACAATTCGACGTCGATAAGGCGGTGAAACTGTATGAATCTTTGCATAAGGACGAACAAGAACAAGTAAAAAAGGTTGCAAAGGGCAGCGATTATCTCGAAGTCGAACGTATTCTCGATCGCGTGGAGTTTTATCTTTCCAAAAAAGAGTTCGGCAAAGCTACCGAAGAATTGAAAAGCGCGCTCGAGTATACCAATACCGATTACCGCGTGTATTTCGGTCTTGTCCGTGCCGAAACGAAGAACCTTACCGACTACAAAAATAAGTCGCATATAGAGTATCTCAACAAGGCGATCGAGTGTGCCGACAGCGATGAAAAAGCCACGATAACGCGCTTATACAAGGACTTTTATCGTTTATCGTCTTGCTCGGACGAAGATATTGAAACATACAAAACCGAAGAAAACGCGGCTATAAAAACCAAGCTCGAAAACAAGTTTAAGGAGATCATTCCCGGGTTTATGAAACTTGACGGGCAAATCAAAAAATACCCGATTTTGTTCGTCGTTTTTTACGCGTGTGCGATTGTAACCGCAGTGCTCGGTTTTGTTTTAAAACTTAATTTTTTCTATTTTCTTACTTTTGCGTTTTTCGTGGCGGGGTTCTTTTTTACAAAGTCCTATATCGATAATAAACAGTCGATTGCTAATTTCAATGCCGTGCTCGATTTGTACGATGCGCTGGATTCTTTCGGGTTATCGGTCGGCTGTTATCGCGACGTGCTGGATGTTTTAAAAGAATGTCGTGCGGCGTTTGCGCAAAAAAACAACTTTACCGCGCAGGGATTGACAACCGAAAGGCTTTGCAAAGCCGTACTTGCAACCGGGAATTATAAAGCCCGCGAGTTTGTTAGCGCGCATAACGTATTAAAAAAATACGTACGCGATGACGAAACCGAAGAATAAATTTCGTTTATTTGTCGGGGCTAAGTTCATATATTGCAATCTTATTGCTTTGCTTAATCGACGGCTTTAAAATCGATTAAAATGCAAAAACTGCAAAAAAATACAAAAAAACTTAAAAAGCAGTGTTTTTTTCTTGACGAATGAAAGGCATGCTGTTAAAATGAACACAATGATTGATAGAGGTGCGATGCTTAAGAGTACCTGTCGGCGTAAACGGAATGAAGCCGACGGCAAAAGGAAGCGTTGCCGAAACGTCGGTTATTTCGTCCGTGAAATAAGGCGTTGGGTTGCAGGGAAATACGCTGCAAACTGTCGCAAGGAAACTTGCGGAGCGCTATTGACGGTTTGCATTCTAATGTTTGCATACATATCACGTTGATTTTATGTTCCGTAACTCCTTGGGTTACGGTTTTTTTATTGCCGTAATTCAAATTCAATCTCGGAAAATTCATGCCGAAAGGCAAATTCGGAGGTTAGTACGAATGAACAGAACAAGGCTTAGTAGAGTTGCGATAACGCTTATCGCACTCCTGATTGCCGTAAGTTCGGTATTTTTTACCGGCTGCGGCACGCAAAAAGATCCGAACAAGATCTATGTAGGAATGGAGTGCGGTTATGCGCCTTTTAACTACACGCAGATCGACGACGCGAACGGCGCTGTGGAGATATCCAACGCAGAGGGTTACGCTAACGGATACGACATAATGATTGCTCAAAAAATTGCCGAAGAGGCGGGCAAAGAACTTGTCGTAGTAAAATATGAATGGGATGCGCTTGTGAACGCGGTGTACAGCGGCACGCTCGACTTTATCATAGCGGGTATGAGCCCGACCGAAGAGCGCAAACAGACCATCGATTTTTCCGACGCATATTACGAAAGTCAGCTTGTGATAGTCGTAAGAAAGGATAGCAAGTATGCCGAAGCCAAAAACCTTGACGATTTCAACGGCGCTAAAATAGTTGCGCAAATCGGCACTTTTCATGATCAAGTATTAAAAGAACAAGCGGCAGAGCACGGTATAACAAGAAAAACCCCGCTCGAAACTTTCCCTGCGATGATAAACGCGCTCAAAACTGCAACTGCCGAATACGACGGTTACGTTGCCGAAGAGCCGGGCGCCAAATCCGATTGTTCTTCGAATCCCGATCTTACATACGTAAAACTTATAAACAACGATACAGGTTTCAAAGCTGATGCGGGCGACGTTCAGATCGCCGTCGGGTTGAAAAAGAACAGTCCCTATAAAGCTGTTATAAACAGAGCGCTTGCCAAGATCGGTCAGACTGAACGCGATAGCATGCTCGATAAAGCCACGGAGTTATCCGTAGGCGATAACATTTATGAAGATACCGAAGAAGTCGGTTTGTTTGCCGCAATGGGAAACATATTAAAACGCTATTGGAGCTGGCTGCTCGGCGGCGTGGGGTATACGCTTTTAGTATCTTTAATAGGTACGGTTATCGGTTTGTTCATCGGTATTCTTATCGGAATGTACCGAACTATGCCGGAACCGTCCGCAACGAAAACATCGGGAAAAGTGCTGCGGGTATTAAAAAAGGTGGGCGACTGGATTTTGTCGGCGTACATAGAAATATTCCGCGGAACGCCGATGATGGTGCAGGCAATGGTAATTTTCTGGGGCTTTGCGCTCCTTAACGGCGGGCAAACGCTCAACGTGGTAGTTTCCGGTTTGTTTATCGTATCCATAAACACGGGCGCGTATATGGCGGAAATCGTCCGCGGCGGTATAATTTCCATAAGCAAAGGGCAGTTCGAGGGTGCTCATGCAATCGGCATGACGCATACGCAGACAATGATGAACGTAGTAATGCCGCAAGCGCTCAGAAATATTTTACCGTCGGTCGCAAACGAATTCGTTATAAATATCAAAGATACGTCGGTGCTTAACGTAATCGGATTTACCGAATTGTTCTTCCAGGCAAAAACTATTGTTTCGGGAAACGCCAACACGTTCGCAACCTATCTGCTTGTTGCGGTAATTTACTTTATACTCACATTCACAATTACAAGAATTCTCCGTCTTGTCGAAAAGAAGATGGACGGCAAAAAGAATTACACCATTCAAGGCTCGCAAAATATGGACGCCGAGTCGTTCGTAAAAGAACAATCAATCGAGGGAGGTAACGCAGATGCCTGAAAATAACGCTAACGCATTGATAGAAATTCGCCACTTAGGCAAGACTTTCGGCGATCACGTCGTATTAAAAGATATCGATTTTACCGTAAACCGCGGTGACGTTACATGCATAATCGGCGCGTCGGGCAGCGGGAAATCGACATTGCTTCGTTGTCTTAATCTGTTTGAAACGCCGACATCAGGCGAAATTATATTCGACGGCGTCAATGTAGTGGAAACCGCAAAACCCAACGAATACCGCAAGCGCGTGGGTATGGTTTTTCAGTCGTTCAACCTGTTCAAAAATATGAACGTGCTTAAAAACTGCACGGTCGGACCTGTAAAAGTGCTTAAACTTAACAAAGAAGAAGCGACCGAACGCGCCTTGAAATACCTTAACATGGTAGGAATGGCGGAGTACGTAGACGCTCGCCCGTCGCAGCTTTCCGGCGGTCAAAAGCAAAGGGTTGCAATAGCCCGCGCTTTGGCAATGGAACCCGACGTCCTGCTTTTCGACGAGCCGACCTCCGCGCTCGATCCCGAAATGGTGGGCGAGGTTTTGTCGGTAATGAGCGACCTTGCAAAAAGCGGTCTTACCATGGTCGTGGTAACGCACGAAATGTCTTTTGCGCGCGATATCGCTTCGCACGTCGTCTTTATGGATGACGGCGTAATCGTCGAAGAGGGCGCGCCCGAAGAGATATTCGTTCACCCAAGAGAAGAACGTACCAAAAAGTTCTTATCGCGCATGCTCGGCTAACCAACTGTGCGCAAAAACGAAAAAGTATAAAAAATAAAAATACGGTCGATAATCCTTTTTGTGGAGGGGTTATGGAACGTATTTTTTCTTCGGTTATAAATATTGCAAGGTGGCTTACCGGATTCGGTTTAAACTATTACATTTCTATAGGTCTTTTTGCATTATGCATGCTGGGTGCACTCGCAGGGTTGATAGATAATCGTATAATAAAGAAAAGGAAGCGCAGTTCGGCATGGCTGTTTGCTTTGTATATCGGCAGTCTCGTGGCAAATGTTGCGCTGTGTTTAAGCGAATGTATTTTCAAAGGGCAATATTTTAAAAGTCCGGTAGACGCATACGCCTTTTGTTTTTCGCAGTTTGCGGTTTGCATGGTGTTCTGGCTGATGCTTGCAAACGACGGGAAACAGCAAAACAAAGCAGTTAACGATGCGGCTGAAAACAGTAACGATACAGGTTGTTTATCGGGAGCAAAATGTCCGATAATCGACCTATACAAGGACTTATTGAGTGAGTATAAGGCGATTGTAAACAAGGAAGATAGTCAAAAATACCACGCGAACATCGTCGAAATACCCGAAAAAACTTCGGTTTCGCCTATAGAAGAACCTATAGAAGAAATAGTAAACTTCGATGACGACGAAAACAAAACCGACGATTTGCGGTTCGGGCGGCAAAAAGAAAACGTTGATTCGATCGGCGATTATAAATGCGAAATACCCGATATCAACGTTGCATATGTAAACAATCTGATTACCGCATTGCTTGCCAAAAACATTCAGCCGGATGAGCGCGAAAAGTTGCAGGAATTAAAACTTAAAATGAGCGTGCTGCCGACTTTGCCGAGCGAAATTTCCGAGCTTAACGCCTTACTTCGTTTCTTGCTTAAAAAGGTCGTCGAGTACGATATACCTGCTTAAAACAACCCGCCTATATGCCGATAATCGACTTATAGACGGGTTTTTATTCTTTTATATTTTTCCGCTTTCAAACTTATTAAAGAAATACAGTGCGTTTGTGGACGGCTTAATCGTATAATTTGTTTCTAACGAGGTAATGTTTTGCTTCATAAAAAAGTAATTTTCTTTTGTTATGAGAGAGGCTATTTTTTCGCGTTGCAGGGCATGGGCGCGGTAGGCGTATACCCCCGTGAGTTTTTGAATTAAAGGTGAGTTTGCGTCCTTCTGATTGCTTTCAAGCTTCACTTTTTTAAAGTGCGAAAGAATGATTTGCATCGTGCAGGGGTTTGCAAAGCAAACATGTTTAAATACTTTGTTTTTCCCGGTTATGGAAGATATCTTTGTAAGCAACAAATTAAACTGCTTATACGGCGGGACTTCGGTATCGCAGAATGTCATTAAGAAATCGTAATTGCCGTTGGCGAATTCATATTGATATTGCCCCGCGATGTTATCTAGCGACCGTGCGTTTTTTATGGTGATTTCCAGCTTACCGCTCCATACGTTCAGATTACATAACGCGGTTAAATAATCGTATTCTTCATACCCTTCGCAAATTATCAAAACACGCGATAATCGACTTATAGACGGGGTTTTTCGTTTATTTTGCGCGGTCATTCTTCCTCGTCCCCCTTTTTTAATATAACGGAAACAAGGTCGGGTTTCGGCAGGGCTCCGAGTAAGCCGTCGCGATATTTTTTAATAAGGGCAAAGGCGTCGGGAGTATTGTTTGAATAGCTGAAATCGGAAAGCGAGTAGAGATATTCTCCTTCATTGTCTTTTGCCGCAAACCATATCTGATCTTTTCTGAAAAGCGTTTTGCAGTCGAGCAGGGTAACGTCGTGCGTGGTGAAAATAAGTTGCGCTTTTTCGTTTAAAGCGTTATTGAACAGCGCGACGACCGCTCTTGTCAGTTTGAAATGCAATCCCGCATCGAGTTCGTCCACGACCAAGGTTTTACCCGTAGTCAGCGCCTCGATTATATAGCTTGCCGCAGCGATGATCTTCTTAGTGCCTTTCGAGTCATAAACGCAGCTTTGCACCTTTTTGCCGCGCCGTACGGCGAAGAGCCGCATTAAATCGTTCGGTTCGACGCCCCTGTAAAGCGAGTCGTTCGCATCTATCGGCAAATCGTCGGGTACGTAATCAAAATCGTAGTAAAAATCTTCGATTTCAAGGTCGGATTGTTTAAGAAATTTACGAACGAGCGCAGCCGTTTCGCCGTTTTCTTTCAGCACTTTAACGGTTTTTGCAAGCGAAATATCGCTTATATCCGCAAATTCCACGCTTGAAGCGAAGTCTTTTAAAATTTTTGCGTAAGCGTTAAAATCTTCGTTTGCAATATAAAAGGGAGCAATGCTTTCGGACGGAGTGTTTTTTAACGCGATTTCGACGATTTTTCTATCTTTTGCGTCAATGCCTTTAGCCGAAAAAACATTCTCGTCGCGGTTTATAACGTACAGTTCTTTTTCACGGCGTTTTTTCCCGGTGTATTCGGCAAATCTCTGATAAACAAAACCTTGCGCCGCACCGTTTTCCGTGCGTGTATCGTAAGTGAAATCGAAAGAATACGCCTTATCGTCCGCAGTAAACGAAACGCCCAGCGAAACGGCGGTATTATCGGAAAACAAGTTGGGTGCAAGCGGAAATTTTTCGCCGGATAAAATGCATTTAAGCGCGCGTATTGCTCTTAACGTGCAGGATTTACCCACGTTGTTCGCACCGTAAAGACAGGCGGATTTCAGCACGGAAAAGCCCGCGCTTTCGGCAACGCTTCCGTCGAACCTGCGCCTTTTATCGGCAAGCAGCGAAAAATCCACGCTCGCCGAGTATACGAGAAAATTTTCAATTCTTACGTTAAGCAACATTTTTAAATGCTCCTGATCGAATGTCTGCAAACATTTTTATTGATTCACGCATAAATTATATCAATTGATCACGCGTAAATTATATCATACGTTTGCCGTTTTTGCAACCCGAAAATGCAAAACGCACACACATAATTCTTGCTTTTTTAGCGTTCGTAACCCTTGCTTTTTTATTTGTTACATGATATAATATGCGACACTGAATACTGAATGATGAGAGGCGAAGCACATGCGTATCGAACAACTTAAAAACGCGTTGAACGAGCGCATAGAACCGATATATCTCATAAGCGGTAACGACGGATATTTTTGCGAACTTGCGGTAAAAACGCTTGTCAAAAAATGCGTTACCTCGCCCGAACTTAATTTTGCCTCGTTTGACGGCAAGTATGCTCTTGCCAACCGGAACGAAATCGTTATGGGACTGCTGCAATATCCGTTCATGAGCGAAAAACGTCTTATAGTACTGCGCGAATTTTACCCGACGGCAAAGGATTTAAAGGGCAGCAAGTTTGAAGAATATTTTAAAAAACCTGCCGATACCGCCGTTCTTGCAATAGTAAATTCTCTGCCTTGCGACGCGCTGAAAAAATGCGCGGGCGTGTGTTTTGTCGATTGCGGCAAGGCTGATGAAGCGGTGCTGCTCAAATACATATCTGTTACTTTCAAGCGTGCGGGGCTGATAATCACCACCGCGAACGCAAGACTTCTGTGCGAATTCTGCAAGTCGGAAATGACTCGTATAAGCGTTGAAGTGGAAAAACTGTGCGCTTACTGTCAGGGCGAAGTCGAGGTTACCGAGGCGGATATCCGCGCGCTTGTTACCAAGGAGCAGGAATATCAGCTTTACGAACTTACCGAAAAGGTTGCGCGCAAGCGTTTCGACGAGGCGTACGCGATAGTTTCTGAATTGCAGGCTGCAAATAACGACACGATGCGGTTGTTTTCCGCGTTGTATAACTATTTTCGTCGGTTGTTTTTTTGTGCGACGGCGCAGCGGAGCGACGCAAAACTTGCAAATCTTCTCGGCGTAAAAGAGTATGCGATAACAAAATCGTGCGAGCAGGCAAAGCGGTTCACGCCCAAGCGTCTTAAACAAATCGTGGATATTTTCACCAGGTACGACGCGGCGTTCAAAAGCGGGCAGGTTTCCATAGATTCGGCTTTTTCCGTTTGTCTTGCCGAAATTATGTCGTAGTCCGTTCGGCTTGCGCATGCATGCGATCGCCAAGAATAAAACAAGAATAAGACAAGAATAAAACAAAAATAAAACAAAAATAAAACAAGGCAAGAATAAAACGAAAAATATCGGTTAAAAATTGCCCGAAATCGCTTTATTTTTTTCGCCTCATATTGTATAATAAAATCGTTAGTAGTAAGTACGGAGATATGCGTATGGATTTATTTAAGAAGCTTGAATTATTTTTTAAAAATATAAAGCCCGTATATGCATTGGAGTTTGTGTTGCTTGCCGTTGTTTTTTTCATGGCGCTCAACACGTTAAGGCGCAATAACGCGAAACCCATAATCTGGTTTTTTATATTATACACGCTTGCAGTATCTGTAATGTGCGTTTTGTCCGACAGTATGCCGGGCTACGTCGTGCTGTTTTTAATTTCGTTTTTCATCCTTGCGATAGTCGTAATGTTCGCTACCGAAATCAAGCGCGACGTATGGGACAGTTCGTCCAAGGGGTTAGAGGTTAAACATTCCGACCACAATGCCGACGGCGACGATGCGAGAACTTGCATAGAAGAGATCATCAAAGCCGTACAGAGCATGTCCAAAAACAATGTCGGCGCGATCATCATCTTGTCAAATTCTAATATACCTGCGGGTATTCTCGATACGGGTGTTTCTATCAACGCGCAAATCTCGGCTGGGCTTATCGAAAGTATATTCTTTCCGAAAACGCCTTTGCACGACGGCGCAATGATTATAAACGACACGCGCATTCAGTCGGCGGGGTGTTTGCTGCCCACGTCGCAGCGTATAAATCTTCCCAAAGAGCTCGGCACGCGTCATCGTGCAGGTATCGGTATTACCGAAGCGATAAACGTAACGGCGATCATCGTATCCGAAGAAACAGGCGTTATCTCGGTTGCTCACGGCGGTCAGCTCAAGCGTTACGCCGATACGGAAATGCTTAAAAACACGCTCAGAAACTTCTACTGGAAAGAGAAAATCAATTAAGGAGGGCGATTATGAAAAAGAATGACAGAAAAAAGAACAACGGCGTTGTGGAAGCTCTGCCGTACGTATTCGTTGCATTGGCACTCGCCTTCATTGCCGTAATAGCCATTCACGCCTGATAAGCGGTTTTAACCGGGCAACTTTGCGTCGCTCGGTTTCGCAGAAACGAGTTTTAATCGTATTTCTTAATGTCGTAAACGGCGCGGTAAAAGCGGTTTGAAAGATTACTTTTTTGTTTTCGGTTTATGACCGTTGCGACGACGCATAAATAACTTACGTAAAAAACGCCTTGTCGTTCGGACAGGGCGTTTGCTATAAATAAATACGTACGTCGTTCAAGCGTAAATCCGCCGACAAATTCCGGCAGTTTTCGGTATGTTTCGGCTTTTACCGTAGAAAAACGCAGGAAAATGCAAAAAACCTGCAGATAACTGCAACTAATGTCAAATACCGACAAAAAGCGCGTAACAGCGCGCGATATAATCCGATTTAAATAAGCGGCTCAGCGGTATTTGCGAAGCAAACCTTTAACTTTTGCTATAACGCAGGCGTTATCCACGATGATATCCGCCATCGTGCGGTTTTCGGGGTGGAGTATGATTTTGCCGTTGCGGCGGAAAAATCTTTTCACCGTTGCGGAATCCTCTATCATAGCAACGACGATATCGCCGTTATCGGCGGTTTCGGCTTTTTCGCAAATGATTTTATCTCCGTTTAAAATTCCTGCGTCGATCATGCTTTCGCCCTTAACCTGAAGCAGAAAGCAAGTTCCGTCGCCCACAAACTCGGGCGGCAGCGGATAATATCCGTCAAGATTTTCGACGGCGAGAATAGGTTGCCCCGCCGTAACCGTACCGACGAGCGGCACGCTCACGAAATCGGGCGTATCGGTTAAAGAGATAGCGCGATTCTTGTTCGCGTTGCGCGTAATAACGCCGCGTTCTTCAAGTTTGTCGAGGTAGTAATGCGCGGTCGCGGTGGATTTGATGTTGAGTGCGCGGCAAATTTCGCGCACGGAAGGCGGATATCCGTTTTCGGACTGATAATTCCGCACGTATTCGGTTACGGCAACGAGTTTATCTTCGATTTTTCCCATATGTACCCCTCGGCGTTACATATAATCAGTATAATTAGTTTATCATAGACCGACAAATAAAGCAAACGTTTGTTCACATTTTTTACAAATAATGAGGCAAAATTATGAAAAACGGTAGAAGTAAAGACGGAAAATGCGTATTATACGATCGCGGTTGCATAGATTGCGGCGAGTGCGAATTTTGCGATCTCAATCCGCTTAAAATCTGCGATAACTGCGGCAAGTGCCTGCATATGGACGATTACGCCACTATAAAGATAGACGGCATATTCGATCAGATCGACCATGCGCGCGGTCATGACGATGACTGCAACTGCGGTTGCCATGACCATGATCACGATCATGATCACGATGACGGCTGTGATTGCGGCTGTCATGATCACGATCATTCGCACGCGCACAAACATAATAATAAAGTGTTGCATTAAGGCAAAAACATTTTCTTCATGCGCGACATATATTGATATATGCGCATGAAAAGCGTACCGACGACAGATATGGAAAATTGTATTCTTGACAAAATACGTTCGGTAACGGACGTTAAAGAGTTGACTACTGACGAGTTAAACGCGCTGTGCGGTGAAATCCGCGGCGAAATAATCTCGACGGTGGAAAAAAACGGCGGGCATTTGTCCTCTGCGCTTGGCGCGGTTGAGGCTATTGTCGCGCTGTGTTCGGTGTACGATTTTTCGGTCGATAAAATCTTCTTCGACGTCGGACATCAGTCGTATGCGTTCAAACTTTTAAACACGGGAAGAGAAGAATTTTCCAAAATAAGAACAGAGTTCGGCGCAAGTGGTTTTTGCGGCGACGACAAAAATTCTGCCGACGGTTTTATCGGCGGTCATGCGGGCAATTCGTTGGCGGCTGCGAGCGGTTTTGCCTACGCGCGCGATAAAAATGGCGGCGAAGAAAACGTCGTGGCGTTCATCGGCGACGCGTCGCTTTTTAACGGTGAAAATCTGGAGGCGTTGTTCGTCAATGCCGAAAAGCCAAAAAAATTACTTATCGTATTCAACGATAACGGAATGAGTATTTCCGAAAACCGCAACGGCGCATACAGGTTTTTTTCTAAGCTTGCCTTGCGCAAAAGCTATCGCAATACAAAAAACTTTCTGCATAAAATACTCGGCAATCGTCTTATCGCGCGCGGGCTTAAACGACTCAAATCGAATTTCAAACATTCGGTTTCGCCCGCCACCGTGCTCGACGAGGTGGGGATGAAATACTTCGGCGTGTTCGACGGGCACGACGTAAAAACCCTGCGTTCTGCCATGCAAGAGATAAAATCTCGTGAAAAGCCCTGCTTCTTGCATATAAAAACCAAAAAAGGCAAAGGGCTTGAGTGCGCCGAAAGCGATCCCGAATGTTATCACGGAATCGGCGGCGGGTTAAAAGTCGGTCGCAACGATTTTTCGCTCGGCGTTTCCGAAATACTGCCCGAACTCGCCGAAAAGGACGATAAAATCATAGCCATAACCGCGGGCATGAAATCGGGTACGGGGTTATCCGCTTTTGCCGAAAGGTTTCCCGATCGTTTTGTGGACGTCGGCATATGCGAAGAATATGCCGTTACCTTTGCCGCGGGCGTTGCGTACAACGGGCTTAAACCCGTCGTATGCATATATTCCACTTTTTTGCAGCGCGCTTACGATCAGATCGTAACCGACGTTTGCATGCAAAATCTTCCCGTGGTGTTTTTGCTCGATCGTTCGGGGTTCGTCGGCGCGGACGGAAAAACTCATCAGGGACTATTCGATTTGTCTTATCTTCGCACGATTCCAAACCTCACCGTGCTCGCGCCCAAAGATACCGCAGAGCTTAAACAAATGCTTGTTTACGCTTTGTCGGCGGGTACCCCCGTTGCCATAAGATATTGCAACGGTATCTGTAACGATATAGAAACGCGCGAACCGTTTGTTAAACCGGGGCGTTGGGAATTGCTTAAATCGGGAGATAAAGTTGCGGTATTCGCGGTGGGAAACAGAATGAACGCGCTTGCTTTGCGGGTTGCCGAAAAAATCGGCGAATCGGTGGCGGTGATAAATTGCAATTCTATAAAACCGCTCGATGAAAATATGCTTGAAAAATTTGCTTCCGTGCCTGTCGTGGTTATGGAAGAAAACGTATCGTGCGGCGGGTTCGGCGAGTGCGTTGCGGCGTACCGTGCTCAAAAGGGGCAGTTCGCTGTCACGTGCCTGTCCGCGGGCGACGCTTTTTGCGAACATGCCTCGGTGGATCGTCAGCTTGAAAAAAGAGGGCTTGACGAGCGGTCGCTGACGAATGTCGTTAACGGTCTGCTGAACTGATCCTGGTTGACATTGCGGCACAATATATAGCGGTAAAATAATTCATCGGTATGCAATAATTATTCATTCGATGAATAAACAAAATACAGTTTCATATGTGCGTCGGCAAGTTAAAAACAAGTAATCGAAAGCTCTTCTGTAAGGCGGTTGCAAAACCGTGCGGAAAGGGCTTTTTGTTTGCAATTCTTTTGGTTTAAAAGTGTATTTTTTCAGGCGTATAATTATAGGTATATGCATAATAAAAAACACAACATATTGTGTTTGAAAAAAATTTCACATACAATATATTGTGAATACGTCGGTTTTTTCTTGACTAAAAAAAACGGCTGTGTTATTATATGAAGCGTTCAGACGTAAAGCGTTCGGGTTGGGGCTTGCAAAGGTTTTCACGATGGGCGTTTTTTCACAAAAAAATTACTATTACGGAGTATAACATGTATCAGGTTGTAAAGAGGGATGGAACAAAAGTAGCATTCGATCTGAATAAGATCAAGACGGCAATAACCAAAGCTTTTCAAGCTTGCGAGAAAGCGTATGACGAAAACGTTATCGATTTTATCGTACTCAAAGTCACTGCGGATTTTTCCGAAAAAATTCACGACGGAACTATCGCGGTCGAAGACGTGCAGGACAGCGTTGAAAAGGTTTTAAGCGAAGCGGGTTATCACGACGTTGCGAAGAGCTACATTCTGTATCGTAAAAATCGTGAAAAACTCCGCAATATCAAGTCCACGATTATAGACTACAAAGAACTGGTAGACAGCTATGTAAAATCTACCGACTGGCGCGTAAAAGAAAACTCTACCGTTACCTATTCGGTCGGCGGTCTTATTCTGAGCAACTCGGGCGCGATAACCGCCAACTACTGGCTGTCCGAGGTTTACGATCAGGAAATTGCCGACGCGCACAGAAGCGCAGAGATTCACATTCACGATTTGTCTATGCTTACGGGATATTGCGCGGGTTGGTCGTTAAAGCAACTCATCAAAGAGGGGCTTGGCGGCGTTGTCGGGAAGATCACTTCTTCGCCCGCAAGTCACCTTGCCACGCTGTGCAATCAGATGGTAAACTTCCTCGGCATTATGCAGAACGAATGGGCGGGCGCGCAGGCGTTCTCGTCGTTCGATACCTATCTTGCGCCGTTTGTCAAAGTAGATAATCTTACTTATAACGAAGTCAAAAAGTGCGTCGAATCGTTCATTTACGGCGTAAACACGCCCAGTCGCTGGGGTACTCAGGCACCGTTCTCCAACGTAACGCTTGACTGGACGGTTCCTGCCGACCTTGCGGAACTCCCCGCAATCGTAGGCGGTAAAGAGCAGAACTTCAAATATAAAGACTGTCAGAAAGAAATGGATATGGTAAACAAAGCGTTTATCGAAATCATGATCGACGGCGACGCCAACGGTCGCGGTTTCCAATATCCTATTCCTACATATTCCATCACCAAGGATTTTGACTGGTCTGAAACCGAAAACAACAGATTATTGTTTGAAATGACGGCTAAATACGGCACTCCGTATTTCAGCAACTATATAAACAGCGA
>CAKQKA010000008.1 GCA_934247855.1 uncultured Clostridia bacterium
ATATGTGACGAACCGAATAAACCGATGCGAAAAAGTTGGTTTTAAAAACCTGTTCTGCATCGTTTTCGGCTATGCTTTCAAACCTGCAAAACGGCGGTAAAACGCCTGCGTTATTTATTAAAATGTCGGGGTATAGGTCGATTATCGCAAGTTTTTCAGCAAAATTAACCCATTCTTCTTCAACGCCGACGTCAAAGGCGAAATATGTAAATTTGTCGCCTAATTCGCTTTTTACTTTTTCAAGTTTTTCTCTGTTTCTGCCGATTCCTATAACTGTGCAGTCGTATCGCTTAACTGCTTTTTCGGCAATAAGTCTGCCAAAGCCCGAGCTTGCGCCGGTGATTACTATAGTTTTGTTTTTCAGCCAATTTTTCATAATGTGATTTTAACATTTTTATCGCTGTAACGCAAGAAATTTATCGCTTCGGGCGATAAAATTTATTGCAAATAAATTTACCGATAAACAGTTGACTTTTTTTTAAACGCACTTTATAATTACAGGACACCGATAAATTATATATGTCGCGCATGCGTAAAGCTTGCGGAGTATTATGAACTCGGTTTAATCGATTATATTTTTACGGAGAATATAGAAATGGCAGAAAATTTTAAAGAAGCGGGCGGCGAAAAGGAAAATCTCGCCGTTATGACAGAAGAGTCTGTTTCGCTTCCGATGGTTGCCCTTAAGGGGCTGGTAATGTTTCCCGATGTTTCTACCGCGTTCGACGCAGGGCGTTCGAAATCGCTTTTAGCGCTCAGCGATGCAACCAATACGGATAATCTTGTGTTTATTGCGTCGCAGATAGATAAGGATGTGGACGAGCCAACGCCCGAACAAATTTATAACGTAGGTGTGGTTTGCCGCATAAAACGCAGTTTTCACTTTGAAAATGCTATCAGTGTACACATTGAAGGGCTTTATCGTGCGGAAATTACAGAATATCTGAATACCGACGACCGTTTTACGGTTAAAGTGCGCGAATTGCCGGCTGAATACGACGACGAAAAGGATGTTAAGGCTGCTTTCCACCTTGTGAAAACCAAACTGCGTGCCGCGATCGACGCGGGCGAGGCCGATTCGGTTAAAAAAGAAAAACTTTCGCAGGTTAAAGATATCGATAAATATATAAATATCGCGATGTTTTGTCTTGACGCCGAAGAGGAAGAAAAACAGCAGGTTTTGCAGACGACGTCGGTTATTAAGCGTGCGGAATTGTTTATCGGCATACTGGTTGCGGGCGAAGAGATCAAAAAAGCCGAACGCAGGATCAGCGACCGCGTGCGCGAAAGCGTAGAAAAAGGGCAGAAAGAGTATTACCTTCGCGAACAACTCAAAGCCATTCATCAGGAACTCGGCGACGACGAAAACGAAAAGGATGAACTTCGTCAAAAAATACTCGATAAGCATATGCCTGCCGAGGTAGAAGAAAAAGCGCTTAAAGAATTGTCGAGAATGTCTAAAATGAGTACGTCTTTGCCCGATTATTCGGTACTGCGTACATATCTTGACTGGATTTTGGATCTTCCGTTCGGCGTTAAATCGCCTGATTGTACGGATATAAATCAGGCTGAAAAGGTTCTTAATGCCGACCACTACGGGCTTGAAAAAGTAAAAACTCGTATTTTGGAATATTTGTCGGTTATGAAATTAACGGGTAAAATCGGCGGTTCGATACTCTGTCTTGTAGGTCCTCCGGGTGTAGGTAAAACCTCGGTTGCAAGCTCGGTCGCGCGTGCGCTCGGCAGAAAATTCGTGCGAATGAGCCTCGGCGGCGTAAAGGACGAAGCTGAAATTCGCGGACACAGAAAGACTTATATCGGGGCTATTCCCGGCAGAATTATATACGGAATTAAGGACGCGGGAACTTGTAATCCCGTTTTCCTGCTCGACGAAATCGATAAAATCTCGTCCGATTTGCGCGGCGATCCCGCAAGTGCGCTGCTCGAGGTGCTCGATCCCGAACAGAACTCGACCTTCCGTGATCGTTATCTCGAAGTGCCGTTCGATTTGTCCGACGTGCTGTTTATAACAACGGCAAACACGCTCGAAACAATCCCCGGTCCGCTGCTTGACCGTATGGAAGTCATAGAACTCAGCGGCTACACGCGCGAGGAAAAGGCCGAGATCGCAAAACGCTATCTCATTGATAAACAGAAAAAGGCAAACGGGCTTGAAAAGATTGATATTTCTTTCAGCGAAAGTGCCGTTAACGGTGTTATAGACGGGTATACGCGTGAAGCGGGCGTGAGAAATCTCGAGCGCGAAATCGGTACGATTTGCCGTAAAATCGCTTGCGACGTTGCCAAAAACGGAGAAAAAGGCAAGTACAAAATCACCGAAACAAACCTGCCGAAATACCTCGGCATAAGAAAATATTTGCCCGATGATACCGATTTGGGCTGCGAGGTCGGCTCGGCTACGGGGCTTGCCTGGACTGCCGTCGGCGGAACGACGCTCACCATCGAAGTTGCTCTTACTCCCGGCAAAGGCGAAATTTTGCTTACCGGGAAGCTTGGCGACGTAATGAAAGAGAGCGCGCGTGCGGCAATCAGCTATCTGCACGCTAATTACGAAAAATTCGGCATAAACGAAGAACTTTTCGGTTCGAGAAACCTTCATATTCACGTTCCCGAAGGGGCGACGCCAAAGGACGGACCGAGCGCGGGTATAACCATGGCGACCGCGTTGTTTTCGGCGTTTTCGGGCAAGGCTGTCAATAAGAACGTTGCCATGACGGGCGAAATTACATTACGCGGAAAAGTGCTGCCCATCGGCGGTCTTAAAGAAAAGGCTCTTGCGGCATATCGTCTCGGCATAAGAACGGTTATAATTCCTAAGAGTAATTTGAAAGACCTTGAAGAAATACCCGAAAAATATCGCAAACTTATCGAGTTTGTTCCCGTTTCGGATGCCGAAGAGGTTTTTGCACGCGCCATAGTCGGGTTTGAAACAAAATAAAACAAAGTCGGTCTATACGTCGATTATTCGCACTTATGGGCGTATGTAATCGGTGTATATAAAGAGGTAACCATGATAATAAACGACGCAAAATTTTTGAAGTCCGCGGCAGATAAAAGCGGTTTTATGCAATTCGATAAACCGTTGATTGCCGTTTGCGGAAGAAGCAACGTAGGCAAAAGTTCGTTTATCAACATGATTTCTAACAGAAAAAAACTTGCAAGGACTTCCAAAGATCCGGGGCGCACGCGCCTTGTCAACTATTTTGACATGGGCGAGTTTGCGCTTGCAGATCTCCCGGGATATGGTTTTGCGCAGGTCTCAAAAAACGAAAAACTCAAGTGGGCACGCACGATCGAGGACTTCTTTGCCTATAAAGAACACGTTTCGCATGCGTTTTTGCTGCTTGATATCCGTCGCGAACCCAACGAGGACGATATAATGTTCATAAATTATCTTAATCATTATATAATTCCTTTTACGGTGATTTGCACTAAAACGGATAAACTTTCCAAAACTCGCGTTAAACCCGCGGTAAAAAAAATGGCCGATTCGCTTACTTTGGGCGTGGGCAACGTGCTTGCCGTCTCCAACGATTCGGGGTTCGGCAAAGATAGCGTTTACTCTCGGCTCGACGAAATCGTTGCCGCATATGCAATGACCGCAAGCGATAACTCTGACGATGATGAGCAATCGGGCGACGGCGACAACTAAAACTTCGGCGTGAATGAGTAAAAAATGAATAAAGCTAATAAAATAGTTATTTTTAAAGTCGAATACCGTGTATCGGTGTTTGGCTTTTTTTGTAATAGAAAACCACTCGCTGAGCGAGTGGATAAAAAGTTTAGAACTATGGACAAAAAATATTCCTATGGCAAGATGAAAGCGACCGGCAATCTCAAAAAATCTAAAATCCATAGGAGATAGTTGAAAGGGAAAAGTAGCATAATGATACTTTACTTTGTCCTGTGTGCCGATAAGGCAAAAAATTTTTAACCAAAAAAAGCCGAAATAAATTCGGCGGTTTTTGCTAAATGGTTATAAGCTGAATGTTTATAAACTGAATGGTTATTGTTGATCCTTATGAGCCTCTTTGTACTCCATAAGCGCGGTGGCGAGCTGATCGGGGCAAGAGGTGTTGCCTTTGCACTTAATACCTTTCAGAATAGAGATAACTTCGTCGATGTCTTTATTGTTGACGAGTTTTGCAATACCCTGAAGGTTTCCGCTGCAACCGCCGATGAATTTAACGTTACAAACTTTGCCGTCTACCACGTCGAACAGAATTTGACGGGAGCAAGTTCCTTTTGTACTATAGGTGTTCATTTTGTTCTCCTTTATTCCACGAGATTCTCGTAAAGCAGATCGAGTATGAGCATACCTTTTTCTTCCCAACGCTTGTAAATGTTTTTGGCAGTGAGTCTGCTCGGAACGTTCATTTTCAGTTCGAGTACGGGATGCGATGGCTCGACTATTTTAAGATTGACGGTGTAAGTACCGTCTTTATTCATATAATAATCTGCTAAGAATTCCTGTTTTTTCTTGTAATTCTGACTGTTAGCTTTGATAAAGCGCGAAATATTTTCCCGAAGGGAAGAGGGAATCTGCACAAAAAAATCGGCAAGACAAACCCGCCCGTCCGGGGTAATACTGTAAAGAGTTTCGCCGCTGACGGGTGTTAGCTTATAGATGAAGCCGTGCTCGATAAGTTGATTTATGATCGGCTTGCAATCCATATACGCGATCCAGTTGTTTGACGAACAGCAAATATCGAGTATGGTATTTTCCGTAAGCGGACATTCCATCTTGTCAAAGACGAACAGCAATATTAACTTGTTTAAAAGTGCGTCGCCCCGAACCTGCATAAATTCCTCCGCTTCGGCGTGCCGTCGCTTTTTCGCGAGTGATTTTTATCGAGTTTTTAAACGAATTGTTTTAATCGAACGATTTTAATCGGTAAAATCGCAACCGTTTTGCGGTGTTTTACGCACGTCGGTTGTTTTTCTCAAGTAAAAGCAACGGAAAATCCGAATTATTACGCGGCAAATTGTTTGAGTTCTTCGATAAGCTGTTCGCACTCCGCTTTGCTCTTTTCGTCGGCGTGGATTTCAACGTCAATAGGCTTTGAAAGATCAAGGCTGAATATACCGAGAATGGACTTAGCGTCAACGACGTATCTGTCGCTTCTTAAATCTATTTCAAAGGAATAATTCTGTACGATAGAAACGAATTTTTTAACCTGTGATGCCATTTGCAACGAAATTCTTACTGATTTCATAATAACAACCTCCAAAATTTGTGTAATCGTAAACGGTCGGGCGCCGTTGTTTATCGTCGTGCGCACGGCTCATTTACCTACAAACGATATTATACACGAATAGTTAAAAAAAATCAATAGTTTTATGAATAAAAAACCGAAACGTTTTTTAGTTTTTGTAAATACTTTTATAAACATAAAACGTATAGTAAACTCCGTTAAAATTTTAAAGTACGAGCTTTCCCCCTCGGGGTAATTCTCCCGCAAAACGGGGGAAATGTCGAAAATGCCATCGGCATTGAACGACAAAAGGGGCGCGCCGTGCGTAAGCGGGTGTGGATTTTACGAGTGAAACGAGTAAAAGACGAGAGAGAATAAAAAGGCTGATATAAAACATACAGCTCTTCCAATAAGGATACACGAATTATTAAAATTGTCCTCTTCCGGCACTTCGTGCCACCTTCTCCGACGGGAGAAGGCTTTTATGCGGCGCGTTGCGCCCGGATGTTTCGACTACACTTTGTTTCGCTCAACATGACGGTATTAAAGTATTTGTATCGCGATAAAGTAAGTATTCGTCATCCTAAGACGGACTTATATACTCGGCTGACGAAGGATCTATCCGTCAGGCGCATTTTTGCGGCATATTCTCGGACGCATTGCTGCGTTACTGCTTCGGGCAAAAGACCTCGATGACCGACAAGGTCTATCTCCCTCTTTTGCCCTTCGCAAGCCTTGCACTGTTTGTATCTATACCGCAAAAATATATTGCTGTTTTGCAAATTTAAATGCCCCCCAAAAAAAGTTAGACCAACAAGCCTAAAATTTGCCGATAAACCCCGCGAAACAATACAACAACCGGGGCAAATATAAATAAAAATATAAAACGATTATTTAATATAGTGAAAATCGATTGAAAATTATTTTATAATGTGTTAATATATTATAAGACGAACTATTGGATACTCAGGTAAGTCGACGCGTTTAACAGATGTCGGCGTTTTTGCGGAGTGTTATGTTTGTTCTGCATGTTTTCAAGGAGGGCGCAGTTTTGGTTACAAGGCAAAAATCAATCGAGAATTTCTCTGCTAAAGCCGACGATCTGATCGGTTGCGCCTATCTTCTCTCATCGGCGCGTATTTCCGCATTGCTTAAATCTATTGCTTCGTCGCGGTTGCTTTTAGAAATCGTGACTTATTGTCTTGACGGCGTCGATTTTGAAAACTTGTTGCAGGAATACTCCCTGCAAAGCAAGCCTTACCCGACCGATGACTTAAAAGTGCTTATCGCATTCGGTTTTCATTTGTTTACCGCAATCGACGCGGGTGAGTTCAAGCTGATCGATGTGCTGAACAACAATTACAAGCGCAGCAATCTTGAGCGTAGTTATCAGACGTTTTGTACTTCTTTTGTGCTTCCTTTCAAAGTGGCTATAGTCGATACTGCGGAAAAAGCGGCAAAAGAATACGACGTCGAAGTGATCAACGAAAAAACAAAAAAGATGATTCTGGAACGCGACCAAAAGGGGGATTCCGAAGATGAGGAATATCCGTCCGTTTTTGTCCGCGCGGAAGAAGAGGACGGTTCGGGAAGAAAGAATTATCTGACCTGCTATTCCGATATTCAGGCATTAGTTGCCGACGACATGGCGAAGATTATGCATAGCAAGCTGCGCGATCGCGAAAAGAAAGATTTGCTTTTGCTACTTGAGGCTTTCCGCGATTGTTTGTTCAAAGGCTCGAAGGATCAGGTCAGACAGGCGTTTGTCAGTTACAAATACGCCGTGCAGAATTTTAAAAGATTAGACAGTTCGGTTGACGATATCGGCAGAATTTTGCGGTTTTGCGGTATAATAGACTGATTTCGTTTTACTTAAAGTGTTCTTTAAGCAGATATTTCATAAGGAAAGCGTTATGAATAAATTGCTATCCAAAAAATGCCTTTACTCGGGGCGTGTCTTAAATCTTTATCTTGACGAAATCGAGTGCGACGGCGTGGAGTGCAAGCGTGAAGTCGTTCGGCATAAGGGTGGTGCTACCGTTCTTGCCGAAAAAGGCGGGAAGTTTGCTTTCGTGCGGCAATACAGGCACCCGATAGGTGAAAAAATTTGGGAATTGCCTGCAGGTACGCGCAATCAGGGCGAAGATCCTGAGGTTACCGCTCGCAGGGAACTCGAGGAAGAGTGCGGTATTGTTGCCGAAAAGCTCTACTATCTCGGTCGGTTTGCCGTTTCGCCCGGGTATACGGACGAAATCATTTATTTTTACTACGCCAACGAGTTCAAAAAAGGCACGGTTCATTTAGACGATGACGAGTTTCTGGCGTGTGAGTGGATCGATATAAATCGCGCGTACGAAATGGCTGATAACGGTGAGATTTACGACGCAAAAACCCTTGTCGCGCTGTATAAACACCGCGCGGGGCTTATAAGCCCTGCAAAAAAGTAAGTTTTGCAAAACTGTGCGCGCAAAGAATGTAGAAAACATTGTTTACTGCTTGTGGCAAATAAGTTTTTTATTCGGTCGGCTGTAAATGGTTGTAAGTTTTTACGATTTGCGGGCAATGGCAGATTTGCGGTCAATAGTATAGTTCGCGGTCGATAAGCCAAAAATTGTTATAAAATCCGAAGATCAGCACATACACGTTTATAGTTATAAGCACGGGCATCGTAATCATCAGAAACAGGCTCGAGAGTCTGTATTTGAATACGAACATCGCGATGTAAACGCCCGCCGCGCCGCCGAGCGCGCCGGCTATAAACAGTTTTCCGTCGGGAACGGATTTATCGGAACATTCTTCGTGTTCTTTGCGCTGCATCATTATAAGTAAAAAACCGTAAACGTTTACGGCAACAAAATATACTATTACTATAACCTTAATAAATACGAGCATAATAAAAGTTTGGGCAAATACCTCTTTTGTTATGCGCGATATTCACGCCCGCGGCTCTCGCGTTTGCATATAAACGCGTTAATAAGCGGATTTTAATGGAGAAAGACTAATTATTTGGTATGAAATGTCAGTTTTGCGGTTGTCTTGAAAGCAAAGTCGTGGATTCGAGAATAAATGAGGACGGAACGGTCATCCGCCGTCGTCGCGAGTGCGAAAAGTGCGGAAAACGTTTTACGACTTACGAAACGATCGAAGATTCGCCCGTTCTTGTAATTAAGGGGAGCGGTGCGCGTCAGACGTTCGATTCGAACAAGATTAAAAACGGAATTATAAAAGCGTGCGAAAAACGCCCGGTATCCATCAGCGAAATCGACGCGCTGGTGGACGATATCCAAAAACATATCGCCAATTCTATGGTGCAGGAAATTTCATCCAAGGACATAGGCGAGATGGTTATTGAACGGCTTAAGCAGCTTGACGAGGTTGCTTACGTCAGATTTGCGTCGGTGTATCGTCAATTCAAAGACATCAATTCGTTCATGGAGGAGCTTGCCAAAATGAACGGTGATAAAAAGTGAGGAGTCATAATATGAAAAAAATCATTTCGCTTGTAATGACCGTTGTTCTTGCGGTCGCCTGCCTTTCTTTCGTCGGTTGCAATAAGACCACTTATTCCTACTGGCAGACGCAGGGCGGTAAAGACGATCAGGAAAACCATATGTATAACGTTGCCGAACTTACGTTCTCTTCGGTAAAAGTATCGCAGGTATGGATCAACGTTTCCGACCTTAAGCCCGAAGAAACCGTTATCGAGATCGAACTCGGCACGTCGACGTCTACCACCACTACCGAAAGAATTTCGGCAAGAGTTACTCGTACCGATATTTCCAAGAGCAGTGAAAAGCAAGGTTGGATCAACGTTATGGATAAAACGACCACAAGAGCTTGTACGCGTGTTACCGTTCTTGTAACCGATAGTCTGAAGTTAAACGAAATCTGCCTTATCAACGAAAAGGGCGAACAAATCAGCCTGCAGTTTTCCAAGGGCGGAGTAAGAATGGACGCAAGCGAAAATATTTATACCAAGTCAGAACTCGAAAAGCTCGCAAAGGACAACATTGCTTACAGCGAATATCCTTCTTACAATATCGCCGACGAGCAGGATAAGTTTCCCATGGAATATGCCAAAGAACTCAAAAATGCGTAATGATCGACTTATAAGCCGACTTATTTAAAAATTGATTATTTGCTTTGTTAGGCTGAATTATATGCCGAAACGGCGAATAATCGACTTATTGACCGACTTTTTGTTAAAAAGGGCGGTAAAAAACGCGAATAACAACCGCCCGTGTCCGTATAGGTCAGCGAGCGGTTTTTGCTAAGCAAAGTTTTTGCGAATCGAAATTTCGGGGTGCAGAGAAATGGAAAAAAAGACGTATAAATTGATGATGAAGCCCGTGCCCGATTCTTGCTGGTATTCCAATCTTCGGTCGGCTTTGCCCAAAAAAATCTGGGATATTTTAAGGCATGACGCATACGATCGGGCGGGCGGCAAGTGCATGATTTGCGGACGTAAAACAACTCGGCTCGAGGCGCACGAGGATTGGAGTTACGACGAGAAAAATTGCGTTCAGAAACTCGACAACATTCTTGCATTGTGCCATGATTGCCACGCCGTTATTCATATAGGGCGCACGCAGCTTTACGGTGACGAGGACAGGGCGATAGCGCATTTTTGCAAGGTGAATAATTGCGGTTATTCCGATTACATAAAAAAATTGGGCGAAGCTAACGAGTATCATCAAAGGCTCAACCGCGTTCCCGAATGGAAACTCGACGTCGATTTTATCACAGATGTATTAAAACGTCACGGCGTGGAATAAATTACATTTTATAAATAGTATAATATATCGACGGAAAGAAAATTAAATGGTAAAAAAGCGGGGCTATAAGTCGATTATCGATATAAACGAGCAAAAAAAGGCGGACGATATAAAGTATTGTTCCGCAATAATTATTGCGTTTTTGTTTTGTCTTTTGTCTATAATTTCGGTTTGCTCCGCATATTTTCGGCTGTATCGCGGCAAGTCGGGTTACGCATATTATTTGCCGGCAATAGTACCGCTTATCATTTGCGTGTTTTCGCTTTTTATCTGCCGTTTACAGGTAAAAAACGCTTTGGGGACGGCGGTAAGATTTTGTTTTGCGTCGGCATGCGTTCTTGCCGCTGCGATTTTTGCGCCGTATATTGCAGGTTTCTTCTCGTCCTGCTCGGCTATACGTTCGTTTATTTCGGCATACGGGGCGTTTGCCGTGCCTGCATATATCGTTTTCGAGATTCTGCAGGTGGTAATTTTGCCCGTGCCGGGCATAGTATCGATCGCCGCGGGTACATATTTGTTCGGTATGTTTCAGGGCGGGTTATATAGTTTTATCGGAATAACGATAGGTTCGTTTATCGCCTTTTATGCGGGCAGGAATTTCGGGCGGAAAGCCGTTAATTTTCTTGCGGACGACGGACTTGAAAAATTCGCGTCCGTGCTCAAAGGCAAAGATAAAACCTTGCTTGCGGCGATGTTTATTTTGCCGTTTTTCCCCGACGATTTACTGTGCTTCGTCGCGGGGCTTTCGTCAATGAGTTTAAAATATTTTGCCGTCGTAATGACTTCATCAAGGCTGGTTTCGTCGTTCACGGCGTCTTGCTTTATCGGCGGCGTACCGCTTGACACGCCGTTCGGAATAGCCGTGTGGTGCGGCGTTGTCGCGTTTTTTATCGCCGCTTACATTATAATAAAAACAAGGGGGAAAAGCATTGCGTTATGGATACAAAAGATTACGAAAAATCGGCGTATAGGTCGGTTAACGGCACTTTCGCCGAAAAATCGGTCGTCGAAAAACGCGAAAGGGTAATACTGCATTCCGACCTGAACAATTTTTTTGCGAGCGTAGAAACCGCGCTTAACCCCGACCTTAAAGACAAGGCTGTGGCCGTGTGCGGCAGCGCGGAAAACAGACACGGCATAGTTTTAGCCAAAAGCGAAAAGGCAAAGGCGTACGGCGTAAAAACCACTATGACGATTATCGAGGCGAAAAGGCTTTGCCCCGATCTTATCACGGTGGGTTCGCATTACAAAGAATATGCCGAATATTCTAAAAAAGTGCGCGAGATTTATTCGCGTTTTACCGATATGCAGGAGCCGTTCGGCATCGACGAATCCTGGCTTGACGTAACCGACAGCGGGCGGCTGGGCAGCGGCGAGCAGATTGCCGACGAGATAAGGCGGCTTGTCAAACAAGAACTCGATCTTACGTGTTCCGTCGGCGTCAGTTTTAATAAGGTGTTTGCAAAACTCGGTTCGGACTTGAAAAAGCCCGACGGCACTACGATCATCTCGCGTGAAAATTTTCGGCAAAAAGTGTGGTGTCTGCCCGTTGAAAATTTGCTGTACGTCGGCAAGGCAACGCTTAAAGAACTCAATAAATACAACATATTTTCAATCGGCGATCTCGCTAAAACTTCGCCCGATTTTTTAAAGGAAAAGTTTGGCAAGGGCGGTGAAACACTTTACGCTTACGCCAACGGACTTGACGATTCGCCCGTGCACCGGGCCGACGAGGTTCGCGCCCCCGAATCTATCGGCAACAGCGTTACTCTGTATCGCGATCTTAAAAACAACGATGAGGTGCGATCGGTTCTCGCGTCGCTTTGCGAGAAAGTGTCGGCAAGGCTGATGAAAAGCGGCGTAGGCGAAGCGACGGTTATTACCATGAGCGTGCGCGACGGAAATCTTAAATGGTTTTCGCGGCAGGAAAAATTGCCTTATCCCACCGTGCTGTACGAAGATTTCTTAAAGTCGGCTTACGGTTTGTTCGTCCGTAATTACGATTGGAAAACGCTCGTCAGAAGCATAGGCGTTACGGTGAGCGGTTTTGAAAAGGGCGCGGAACAGGTTTCGTTTTTCAAGCCCGACGAAAAGTACGAAAAGCGCGTTACGCTTGAAAACGCAGTGGGCAAAATTCGCGAAAAGTACGGCAACGCGGGCATCAAGCGCGGAATAACCATGATCGACGAAACGTTGATACCCAAAGACCGCGACGAGGACGAGGACTGATTTTCGGGCAAAACCCGCTCGGGCGAAAAATTTTTCGCTTTCGCCGCTCAAACATTTTATATATAAGGTCGTCTATCGCTTGCAAAACGGCGGCGAATATGATATAGTTAAATCGTATGTGGCGTTTTTCGGCTGCTGCTTGCCCTCGGCGGGCAAACGGCGTTCGCACAAACGGCGCATACTTGAAAAGTGTATTTTCTAAAGAGGTTAATTTATGGTCGACGGAAAGATTCTTGTTGAAAAACTGGTCGAATACGCAAAGGATTTTTTATACTTGTCCGAATATGACGATACGTATATACGCAACATATTGCTTGGTGAATTAGGTCTTACCGCCGCGGCGGTCGATTACACGGTAGATAAAAACGCTATCGCTGCGATGACCGTGCCCGACGAGTTGTTTAACGACGTTATGGCGTATGCGGAAGAAAACTCGCTTTGCGAAAAAGGGTATGAAGAGATATTCGCAACCTACATATTCGGTCTTATTTCGCCTATGCCGTCGGAGGTTAACCGTCAGATGCGCACGTTGCGCGAAAAGATCAGCGCGAAAGCCGCTTGCGAGTATTTGTACGAACTCGGCATCAAAAACAATTACATACGAAAAACCGCTATAGATAAAAATATCGGTTGGGAATATAAGGACGGCAACCGCACGTTAGAGATAACCATCAACCTTTCCAAACCCGAAAAGGACAATAAGGATATTGCAAAGCTTGTTTCCGCGCCTAAGGATACCACGAAATATCCGCTTTGCCTGCTCTGCCACGAAAACGAGGGGTACAGGGGCACGCTTACGCACCCCGCGCGTACCAATCTTCGTACTTTCCGGATGACTCTCGGCGGCGAAACATGGTATATGCAGTATTCTCCGTATGCATATTTCTTCCAGCACTGCATTGTTTTCTCGTCCAACCACACGCCTATGCGCATAACCCGCCGGACGGTGGAAAAATTATTCGACTTTATCGAATACGTTCCGCATTATTTCGTGGGCAGCAATTCCGATCTGCCCATCGTTGGCGGTTCAATTTTGAATCATGAACATTATCAGGGCGGTCTGCATCAGTTGCCTATGCATAAAGCGGGCAATCTGCGCACGTTCAGGCACGAAAGTTATCCCGACGTGGAAATCGCTCAGGTGGACTGGTATAATTCGGTCATTCGTCTTTCGGGCTTTAACCGCAACACGGTAAGCGAACTTGCGGGCGAGGTTATCGAGGGGTGGAAAAGATATTCCAACGAAAGCGTTGATATCATTGCCGAAGAGGACGGCGTTCGCCACAACACCTGTACGACGATTGCAAGGTTCTTGCCAGACAATCGCTACAGCGTAGATATAATTTTAAGAAACAACCGCACAAACGAAGAATACCCGGACGGCATTTTCCATGCTCATCCCGAATATCATAACATTAAAAAAGAGGGTATCGGGCTTATAGAGGCGATGGGTATGTTTATTTTGCCCGCAAGGCTTAAACGCCAGCTCGGCGAAATCGCGCAGATTATGTGCGGCAAAACGCCTTACGATAAGGACGCTATCGCCGATCCGTCGCATTCGCTGTACGTTCACCGCGATATGATTGCAAAACTTATGGCGCGCGGCACCGTACGCGACGAAAAGACAGCTAACCGCCTTATAACCGATTATGTCAACGACGTTTGCGTGCATATTCTCGAGAACACCGCCGTGTTCAAAGCCGATAACGACGGCAAAGTCGCGTTCAACAGATTTTTGCAAAGCCTCGGTATTAAATAAATCGGTATTAAATAAATTCGGGGGCTGAAGTTTGCGGCAGTCGTGCGCGACAAAGCAAAGCGATAAAACGACACGTTCTTAAATACAGGGATAAAGAATATGGAATACAGAAGATTTGGTAACGATATAGCGATCAGACTCGATCGCGGCGAAGAAATTCTTACTCAACTGAAAAAAGTTTGCCTTGCCGAAAGCGTTAAAGTCGCTTCGGTTTCGGCGATCGGCGCAACCGACGATTTTACCGTCGGCGTGCTTGACGTTAAAGCGCACAACTACCTTTCAAATGACTATAACGGTAATCATGAAATCGTTTCGCTTTGCGGTAACGTTACCACGAAAGACGGCGAATTTTACGCTCATTTACACATGAGCGCGTCCGACAAGGACGGAAAGACCGTCGGCGGTCATCTCAACCGCGCCGTCATCAGCGCGACATGCGAGATGTTCGTTCATGTTATCGACGCAAAAATCGAAAGAAAGTTTGACGAAGAAGTCGGGCTTAATCTCTTTAAATTTGAATAAACCACGGTAAAATCGGGGCGTTTTTGCTCCGATTTTTGTCGTATTATAAGGCGGCGTATTTTTTGCGTTTTTGCCATATGTTGTGCTTTTGTTATCGGTTTTAACCGGATTTTAAAGATAAAAAGACTTTGTTTTTGTACAAAGCGACATAAGGTTGAATCTGGCAGGAAATATTCCGCATAAAATGAGCGATTTTGAAAAATATGTTGCTTTTAGGGCGACGGTTGAAGCGAAATTGCGCGAACATTTTTAATTTGAAAACGTTTGATTTTTATTATAAAAAAGTATATAATTTCAACGTAAATTATACTTGGAGGAGTTTTATGAACAAACTTGACCTACTCAGAAACCGCAGAAACGAGGTTTTAAGCGTCGGAACGGAAATCCGTAAAAAGATCAACGCGCTTACAGATCCCGATTCTTTTGCGGAATTCGACTCTTACAGTTTCTCCGAAAACGATTTTTATCAGGGAACGGTAGGCGGCGAAGGCGTAGTTACCGGAACTGCGACGATAAACGACAATCTCGTATTCATCGTTGCGCAGAATTCCGCCGTATTGTCGGGCGGCGTAACAGACGCTAACTGCAAGAAAATTGCTAAATGCCAGCAAAAAGCACTTCGTGCTTCCGCTCCCGTAATCTATATGCTCGATACTCGCGGCGTTGCCGTCGGCGAAGGCGTAAACGTTCTCGAGGGATTGGCAACCGTGCTTGCCGGCTCCAACGCGTTGAAGGGCGAATGTACTCAGATCGCGATCACCGTCGGCGATGTTCTCGGTTCTATGGCGCTGCTTGCCGCCAATTGCGATTTCCATTTCGTACTCGGCAATGCTTGCGCAACTTATGCAAGTCCTTTGGTAATATCCGCAGCATCCGGCAAAAAGCTCGAAGCTGCCGCTATCTGCGGCGCGAAGAGCGCAGATAAGACGGGTGCCGTTACGTTTGAAGCGTCCGATATGGAAAGTATCCGCAACACAGTAAAGCAACTGCTCGACACGTTGCCCGTATACAACGGCGAAGTGGAAACTATGGACGATTTCAACAGAGCGACGCCGTCGCTTAACGAAAAGGCTTGCGCCAAGTGCATGATCGAAGCAACTTTCGATAAAGATTATTTCGTCGAAATGAACGCTAAATTCGCACCCGAAGTAAAGACGGGCCTTACGAGACTCGGCGGCATTGCCGTAGGCGCGTTGGTATTCGACGGCGGCGAAAAGGGCGTTGAACTCGATTTAAACAACGTTGCAAAGATTAAAGAATTCGTATATTTCTGCGACGAAAACGAACTCCCGCTCGTAGTTATGGTTAACACGCTCGGTATCAAAGCCGATTTAAACACCGCGCTTTCGCCGATTATGAAAGAGGTCGCAAACCTTTCTTACGCGCTGTACAATCTTTCCACGCCCGTTATCAACGTGGTTTACGGAAAGGCTATAGGGCTGGGATACACGCTGTTTGCATCCAAAGCACTCGGCGCGGACTACTCGTTCGCATTCGCAACCGCAAAGATTTCGCTGTTTGACGAAACCAAGGGCGCGATGATCGAACTCGCAGGCGTAAACGAAGCCAACCACGACGCGGCAGAAGAAAAATATGCCGACGAAAATCAGGATCCGTTCAACGCGGCTAAAAACGGTTATATCGACGACGTTATCGAACCTCAGTTCGTACGCGCTCGTCTTATCGAAGCATTGCAGATTCTCACGAGGTGACGAATATGTATCTGTTCAATTTGCTTGCCGAAGATTTTCGCGGTGCACCCGATATATTCTGGGGTGTCTTCACGTTTGTTCTCGGTCTGATCATCGTATTTGCCGGTATGGCGATATTGGTTCTTGTCGTATCGCTTGTGGCTAAAGCCATGACCGCCAAGTCGAAAAAGAAAGCGGCGGACGAAGATAAAGGCGCCGCCGACGAAATCGAAGCGGTAACTGAAACGACCGTCGAAGAAGACGGAATACCCGAAAGCGTAAGAGTTGCCATAATGGCTGCAGTACTTGCTTATTACGAGGGCGAAGGCGTAAAGAACGAGTTCGTCGTCAAAAAAATCAAAAAACTCAATTATTAAAAAATCGTTCAATTTCAAGGAGAAATAATTATGCGTAATTTTATAGTAACCGTAGACGGAAAACAATATGAAGTAGGCGTCGAAGAAGTAGGCGCAACCGCTCAGGCAACTCCCGTAGTTACCGAAGTCAAAGCTGCTGCACCCGCTGCCGCCGCTCCCGCTAAAAAAGCTGCCGTAACAAACGGAACCAAGGTTAAAGCTCCGATGCCCGGACTTATCAAAGCACTTTCCAAAGAAGAAGGCGCAACCGTTAAAGAAGGCGAAGTAATTCTCGTTCTCGAAGCCATGAAGATGGATAACGATATAACTGCTCCCTGCAGCGGAACGATTTCCTACAAGACTACCAAAGGTAGCAATGTAGATACAGGCGCGTTGATGGCTGTTATCGGCTGAGGTGGCAAATGTTCGGATTTAATTCACTTGCGGTAAACGTAGGTGAACAGATAGGCAAATCGCTCGGTAATCTGTGGAAAAGTACAGGGTTGTACGACCTTGTAGTCAACTTTACGAGTGGCGGTTGGCAAAACCTTGTCATGATCGCCATTGCCTGCGTTCTCGTTTATCTTGCAGTTAAAAAAGGATTTGAACCGTTACTGCTTCTGCCTATTGCTTTCGGTATGTTCATCGTAAACATCCCAGGCGTATATCGCATTCTGTTCGGTACAAAGGGTTATGTCGTTACCGATACGCTTGCCGGCGAAGAGATCGCCAGAGGCACGCTTACCGAAATTCTTAAATTTTTCGGTCAGGCGGAGAATATGAGTTATGACTCACTTTCTGCACTGTTTGAAACAGGAAAAATCGGCGACGCTCATGCAATTATTACTTCCGTCAACGGCATAACTTATTCGGTCGGTCAGCTCAGCCTTTCGACCGAACAGGTTATAAGAGATTTCGGTCTGTTCTACTATATTTATAAAGGCGTTGACTGGGTTATTTTCCCGCCCATCATCTTCCTCGGCATCGGCGCGATGACCGACTTCGGTCCGCTGATCGCTAACCCGAAGAGCATGATTATCGGCGCTGCCGCTCAGCTCGGTATTTTCATTACCTTCTTCGGCGCGCTTTGCCTGCTCGGGCTTACGCCTCAGGAAGCTGCGGCTGTCGGTATCATCGGCGGCGCGGACGGTCCTACGGCAATTTACGTCACAAAAAAACTTGCCGAACACCTGCTTCCCGCAATAGCTATTTCGGCGTATTCGTATATGGCTCTTATTCCTATTATACAAAAGCCGATAATGCGTGCGCTCACCACCGAAAAAGAAAGAAAGATCAAAATGAAACAACTCCGTCCGGTGAGCAAACTGGAAAGAGTTATGTTCCCGCTTATCGTTTCCTTCGTAGTAGGTATACTGCTTCCCGATGCAATGCCGCTTCTCGGTATGCTCATGCTCGGTAACCTCTTAAGAGAATCGGGTGTTTGCGGCAGACTTGTGGACACCGCTCAAAACGGACTTATGAACACGGTAACCATATTCCTCGGAGTAATGGTCGGCTCAAAAGCGACCGGTTCGCTATTCCTTTCGTTCAGCACGATCAAGATTATTCTTCTCGGTCTGTTTGCGTTCTGTATGGGTACCGTCGGCGGACTGCTCGTCGCAAAACTTATGTGCAAACTCACGAAAGGGCAGATCAACCCGCTTATCGGTTCGGCAGGCGTTTCCGCCGTTCCTATGGCGGCGCGTATTTCGCAGGACGTCGGTCGTGAATACGATCCCAACAACCACCTTCTCATGCACGCCATGGGGCCCAACGTTGCCGGTGTTATCGGTTCGGCAATAGCCGCAGGCGTACTGCTTGCTTTATTCGGTTAAAGGAGATTATAGATTTTTATGGATAACAATAACAGAAAAGTTTTGATTACCGAAACCATTCTGCGTGACGCTCACCAATCGCAGGCAGCCACCAGAATGACTATGGAACAGATGCTTCCCATGCTCGAACAGCTCGACGATATCGGTTATTATTCGCTAGAAGCATGGGGCGGCGCAACGTTCGATTCCTGCATGAGATTTTTGAACGAAGATCCGTGGGAAAGACTGCGCACCCTCAGAAAACATATAACTAAAACGCCTATTCAGATGCTTCTCCGCGGGCAGAACCTTCTCGGTTACAAGCACTATGCGGACGACGTTGTAGATAAGTTCGTCAAAGCAAGTATCGAAAACGGCGTAAAGATCATCAGAGTTTTCGATGCGCTTAACGACACGCGTAACCTTGAAACGGCTATGAAAGCGATCAAGAAATACGGCGGTATCTGCGAGGCTACCATTTGTTATACCACCAGCCCCGTTCACACCAACGAGTATTTCGTCAAACTCGCCAAAGAACTCGAACAAATGGGCGCGGATAACATTTGCCTTAAAGATATGGCAAACCTCTTGTTGCCGTACACCACTTACGATCTCGTTAAGGCGCTCAAAGCCGAACTCAAACCCACCACGAAGATTCACCTCCATACCCACAACACCACGGGTACGGGCGATATGGTCAACCTCAAAGCTATCGAGGCGGGTTGCGATATCGTAGATACCGCGCTTTCCGCGCTCGGCAACGGCACTTCTCAGCCTGCTACCGAACCGCTGGTTGCAACTCTCCGCGGTACTAAGTACGATACGGGTATCGATCTCGAAAAACTTATTCCTATCACCGACCACTTCAAGAAAGTTGCCGAAGAGCTGGAAAAATCGGGTGCGCTCAACCCCAACGTAAGAAAGATCAACGTAAATACTTTGAAATATCAGGTTCCCGGCGGAATGCTTTCCAACCTTATGAAGCAGCTTAAAGAAGCCGGAAAGCTCGACAAACTGGATGAAGTTCTTGCCGAAGTACCTAACGTAAGAGCCGACTGCGGTTATCCGCCGTTGGTTACTCCGTCCAGCCAGATCGTCGGAACGCAAGCCGTTCTCAACGTTCTCAACGGCGAGAGATATAAAATGGTTACCAAGGAATTCAAAGGATTGCTCCGTGGCGACTACGGCAAACTGCCGGGCGAACCCAATCCCGAAATCGTTAAGAAAGTTGTCGGGAACGACAAGATGGTTACTTGCCGTCCCGCAGACCTTATTCAGCCCGAGTACGAAAAGTTCAAGAGCGAGATGACGGAATACTACACGCAGGAAGAGGACGTGCTTTCTTACGCGCTCTTCAACGAAGTAGCCATCAACTTCTTCAAGTACAGACTGGCTAAAAACAAAGGCGTAGACAAAGATCTCGCCGACAATAAAAATAAGGTTTATCCCGTATAATGAGAATTCTTATTTGTAACGACGACGGTATTAACAGCGAGGGTATTATTGCTCTCGCTTTAATGCTGTATAAGAAAGGACACGAAATCACGGTGGTCGCACCTGAGGGCAACCGTTCGTCTTATTCGCATCACGTTAACTTTTATACCGAAATAAAAATGCACAAGGTCGATTTTGCCGAGGGTATAGAGGCGTACACGCTTTCGGGCACGCCTGCCGACTGCTCGCTTTTCGGCTTGCACGGGCTCGGTAAAAAATTCGATATCGTTTGCTCGGGTATCAATATCGGCTCGAATCTCGGCAGCGAGGTCATATATTCGGGCACGGTGGCGGCTTGCGAAGAAGCTACAATGGCAGGAGTAAAGTCCATCGCGTTTTCTTATTGCGGGCACGGCGCAAGCAAAGCAAATTATACGACGATTGCCGAAATTTGCGGCAAGATATTCGATAAGTTTGCGGAAAATTTGGACGGCGATTACCTGCTTAACGTTAACATACCGTCGGAAACCGCAAATGCGGACGAGGTAAAAGTTACTCCGCTCGGCGTTCGTTTATATTCGGACGAGCATCGGTGGAAAGACGAAGAAACCTATATACTTACGGGTTCGCCGCTCGAAATCGATAACGCCGAGGACTGCGACGTGGTATGGGCTGCAAAGGGCTATATTACCGCAACTCCCGTAAGCATAGAAAGAACAGCCGACGCGGCGGTAGCAAAACTTACAAAAAAATTATGAAAGTCGTTGTTATAGGCGGCGGCGCGGCAGGCATGGCTTGCGCGTATTTTTCCGCGCGCAACGGCTCGGACGTCGTTCTTTTTGAAAAAAACGAGAAGCTCGGCAAAAAGGTTTATATCACTGGCAAGGGCAGGTGCAACGTCACCAACGACAGCGATTTCGACGAGTTCATGCAAAACGTGGTAACAAATCCGCGGTTTATGATAGGTGCGGTTCGCGCCTTTTCACCGCAGGATACTATGAGCATGCTCGAAGAACTCGGGCTTAATCTCAAAGTCGAACGCGGAAACCGCGTGTTCCCTTATTCCGATAAATCGTCCGACGTCATAAAGGCGTTCGAGCGCGGTCTTAAAGCGCAGGGCGTTGAAATTCGCCTTAACACCCGCGTTTCGGCTATAAAAATCACCGACGGCGAGGTTCGCGGAGTTTACGTCTGCGACAGCGATAATAGTTCTCGCGGCGGTTTTGGCAGCGTTTCGGTCGACGACCGTTCGGCTGACGGCAAAGAGTTTATCGAATGTGACCGCGTTGTGGTCTGTACGGGCGGCGTAAGTTATCCGACGACGGGCAGCACGGGCGACGGCTACGCTTTTGCAAAATCGGCGGGGCATACCGTGGAAAAAGCGCGGGCGTGTTTATGCGGTTTGTACTTAAAAGGCGATTTTACCGCGCTTGCCGGTTTATCGCTTAAAAATATCGGTTATTCGGTTTATACGCAGGGCAAAAAAATATACGACGATTTCGGCGAACTGCTCTTTACGCATAAGGGAATTTCGGGACCTGTCGTATTGTCGTCGTCAAGTTATATAAGTTCGATGATCGCGCAGGGCAAAAACGGTTTCACCGTTTCAATCGATCTTAAACCCGCGCTTGACGATAAAACGCTCGATAAACGAGTTTTAAAAGATTTCGGGATTTATAAAAATAAAACGCTTAAGAATTCGCTTGTCGATCTTATGCCGAGAAGTTTGATTCCCGAAGTGATCCGTCTTGCGGTGCTTGACGGCGAAAAATCCAACAGCATTATTTCCAAAGAAGAACGCACGCGTCTGGTGAATACTATAAAGGATATGCGTTACGAAGTTACGGGGCTTTATCCTATAGAAGAAGCGATTGTAACGGGTGGCGGCGTGAACGTAAAAGAAATTTCGCCGTCTGACATGGAAAGTAAGCTCGTAAAGGGTTTGCGATTTGCGGGCGAAGTGCTCGACGTGGATGCGTTGACCGGCGGTTTCAATCTTCAGTGTGCTTTTTCAACCGCATTCATCGCCGCTAAAAATTAGTATTTACCTTACAACTTGCTTGCGGTATATATCAACGTATGCGCAAGTACGAAAAAGTATATAACAAAAAATAAAACATAATGTCTCAGGCGGAATAGTATGTATAATATAGCCATTGACGGACCTGCGGGCAGCGGAAAATCCACCGTTGCCGGTATGTTGTCTGAAAAACTCGATATACTTTATCTCGATACGGGGGCGATGTACCGTGCCTGCGCGCTCAAAGCCATGCGCTTAGGCATCGATCCCGCCGACGAACAAGCCGTTTCATCTTTTATAGATAATGTAAATATCGAGGTAGGGTATGAAGGCGGCGTTCAGCATACTTATCTTGACGGCGAGGACGTTTCCGTGAAAATACGCGAAAATCATATGTCCGAAAAGTCGTCGCAAATCTCGCGCCATGCATGCGTAAGAACTAAAATGGTATGTTTGCAGCGCGAAATCGCGTCAAAATCGTCCTGCGTGCTTGACGGAAGAGATATCTGCCTGCACGTTCTGCCGAACGCAAAATACAAATTCTATCTTTCGGCAAGCCCCGAGGTTCGCGCTAAAAGGCGTTGGAACGAACTGCATGACCGCGGAACCGATTATTCTTACGAACGCTTGCTCGAAGAGATAAAAAGCAGAGATTTTGCCGACAGTCATAGGGCAAATTCTCCGCTCGAAATCGCGCCGGACGCCGTTGTGATAGACAGTTCCGATCTTACAGCCGAACAGGTGGCGGACTATATCGCCGATATCGTTATTCGCGGCGAAAGCGGCAAATAAGGCGGTAAGCTGAAGGATATAATATAATTTTTGCGCGTTAAATCGTTGCGTAAGTAATTTTTTTTCAGCGTAAATTGGGGAAATCGAGATGTTTTTTACGTTATTAAGACCGCTGTTGACGCTATGGGTATGGTTGTTTTATCCGATACGCGTGCACGGCAAAGAAAAACTCATACAGGACGGCAACACCGTCGTTATCTGTAATCATTTGCGTAAAATGGATATTTTTTACGTCGGCTATTTGTTTAAGGGCAAAACTTTTTATCTTGCGAAAAAGGAATGGTTCGATAACAAACTGCTCGGTTTTTTCATTCGCAAACTCGGCGGAATTCCCGTGGACAGAGATAACGCCGATATGCAAAGCGTAAGAAATTCGCTCAAAGTGCTTAAAGATAACAAGCGACTTTGCATTTTTCCCGAGGGTACAAGGAATAAAAGCGGCAATACCGATATCATGCCTTTGCACGGCGGCGCGGCAATGCTTGCGTTTAAAACCAACGCAAAAATCGTTCCGCTCAACATAAACAAACCCGCAAAGTTCATGCATAAAAACGACATTTACGTCGGCGAACCGTTCGATTTTTCCGAGTATCGGGGGCAGAGGCTCGATGCCGAGCTTAACCACAAGCTGACCGAAATCATGTACCAAAAGCTTTGCGACGCCAAATCCGAGCAGGAAAAACTGTTGCAGGAAAAAAAGGACGCAAAACTTGCAAAAAAGAACAAAAAATCAAAAAAACGCTAACTAAGACGTAAAAATCGTCGCCCTCGGAGAGTGAAATGGAAATAATTCTTGCAAAATCCATAGGTTTTTGTTCGGGCGTGCGCCGCGCGGTCGATACGGCTATGAGTATGGGCGGCAAGGGTGTTTTCGTGCTCGGTGAGCTCATTCATAACGAAACCGTAACGGCAAAACTTAAAGAAAAAGGCTCGGTTATCGTCAATTCGATCGACGAAATCGCGGGCGGCAAGGTAATAATCCGCTCGCATGGGGAGGGCAAAAAAGTCTTTCAGGCATTGAAAGATCGCGGCTTAGAAATAATCGACTGTACGTGTCCGTTCGTAGCACGAACGCAACGTATCGTCGAAGAGCATTACAAACAGGGGTTTCAGATAGTCATCGCGGGCGAAAAAAATCACCCGGAGGTCAAAGGGCTTGACGGTTGGTGCGAAAATACCGCTTTCGTAACCGACGGAGAGGACGATTTGTCCCGCTTTTCCGGTAAAAAAGTCTGCGTTGTGGCTCAAACTACTTTTTCTGCCGCAAAATTTGATTTATTTTTGCAAAAAATTAAGAAAAGTACCCTTAAAACAGTTGAGGTTTTCAACACGATTTGTTATACTACAAGGGAAAGACAAGAAGAAGCAAACAGACTATCGGAAATTTGCGACTGCATGATTGTTATAGGGAGTGCTTCGAGCAGTAATACGCGTAAACTGTTCGATGTATGCCGCAAGAAATGCAAGTCCGTGTTTTTGATTGAAAGTGCGGACTTAGTCGATATCAAAAATTTTAAATCATTTTATAAGTTGGGTATTGTTTCCGGAGCGTCAACGCCGAGGGAACAAACAATGGAGGTTTTCTTTAGTATGGAAGAAAAGAACACTGGCGCCGAAGTAATCGTAAACGAAGCAACAACTGAAACCGTAACTGCACCTGAAGTTGCAGCAGAAGAGCCTAAGACCATGAGCGAAATGGAAGAAGCCGTTGCAAAAATGGACGACAAGGCCACGAAATTCAGAAAAGGTCAGAAGATTACTGCTACTATATCGTCTGCTACCGACGAGGGACTCGCCGTATATATCAGCAACACGAAGAAAGAAATCCTTCTACCCAAAGAAGAAATCAACTGCGAAAATTACGATAAAGCCGAATATTCCAAGAAAGTCGGCGAAGAAATCGAAGTTAAGATCGTCGGTCTTAACCCCGTTCAGCTTTCCGAAAAAGCTATCGCCCGCGATTTAGAAGACGAAAAACTCGTTGCCGAAATCGCCGACGGTAATTCTATATTCAACGTCGTTATCGACGGTTTCAACAAGGGCGGTCTTATCGGTCACTATGCCGGTTTCGAAGTATTCGTTCCGTCTTCTCAGATCCGTATCGGTTTCGTAAGAGAACTCGATAAATACGTCGGCAAGACCTTAAGAGTTAAAGCCGAAAAAGTCGAAAACGGCAAGAGAAAACAAATCGTTGCTTCTCAGAGAGTTATACTCGAAGCCGAAAAAGCTCAGAGAGACGCAGAAAGAGCAGAGAAAGAAGAAGAATTCTTCGGCGCTGTATCCGTCGGCGATATCATCAAAGGTACCGTTGTCAGATTTGCTGCGTTCGGCGCTTTCGTCGACGTAAACGGAATCGACTGTCTTGCTCATATTTCCGACCTGTCCTGGACGGGCTGCAATGCTCCTTCCGACGTTTTGGAAATCGGTAAAGAATACGAATTTAAAGTTCTTAAATGCGACAAAGAAACCAAGAAAGTTTCTTTGGGATATAAACAGCTTCAACCCAGACCTTGGGATCTCGTTCCCGGCAAATACATGGTCGGCGACATCGTAAAGGGTAAAGTAGTAAGAATCGTTCCGTTCGGTGCTTTCGTTGAACTCGAAAAGGGCATCGACGGTTTGGTTCACGTTTCCCAAATCTCTCACGAATGGTTAGAGAATCCCACTTCCGCTCTTAAAGTAGGCGAAGAGGTAGAAGCTAAGATCATCGCTATCGATCACGAAAAGGAAAAGATTACTCTCTCCATCAAGGCTATGACTCCCGCTCCCGAGAACGCTGCTAAGGCTCCCAGAAAGGATCACGAAGCTGAAGGCGAAGACGGCGAAAAGGCTGCAAGAAAGCCCCGCAGACAGAGAAACGATGCTGACGACGGCGAACTCAAAGAATGGAAAGAAGACAGCAACAGCGGTGTTTCCATTGCCGAGTTGCTCGCTAACAAGTAATTTATAATCTTAAAAAATATGCAACGGCGCAGAATTTTCTGCGCCGTTGTTTTTAAGGAGAAAAGGATAAAAATTTGTACAATTTCCGTGCTTTATACGGTTTTTCAGCCGTTATTAACAAAACGAACTAATTGAGTTAATAAGGATAAAAATCGGCTGAATAGGGCGTATAAAGGCGTCAGCCGTCTACTTCATAGAAATAGTCCTTACTTTGCGTAGGCGGCAATCTGTCGCCTTTCTTTACGGATACTTTGTCAAGAGTTTTGCCTTGACTGTCGATTACTTTGTAATAGCCTGTTTTCGGCGCAATATCGCCCGGATTGAGTTTTCTCATAATACCTCCGTTAATTTTTAATGCAAGCTATTTGTTTTTTTTGCTTGCGTTTTAAGTTTTGCCTATCAAGCATAAAAATATACGTATTTCCGACACCATTAGAACAATTTTTGCGCCGTCAAGTCGATTTGTGTTGCATTAGCCACAGTCTAACTCGGTCTTACCTTGCATTTTTAGGTAAAATAGGGCGCGTGAGTGCGTTAATTCCAAACGGTAAACATCGAGCGGAACGCTGTATTAGCAAAAACACGGGCGCAATACCGAGGTTCGTTTTAT
>CAKQKA010000009.1 GCA_934247855.1 uncultured Clostridia bacterium
CGTTGATGGGAGTTTAACACAGCAAAAACCGATTTATTCCCGCAAAAATGGGTTCGAACACCATCACCACTGGCTAAAAGCAGAATAAATCGCTATATCGATACAAAAGAATTGTAAAAATTCAAAATTTGGTGTAAAATAGGAGTGAAGAATGACGATTGACGGATATGTTGACAGGCTTGAAAGCAATTCGATCGAATACGTGCGCAACGCCGATTTATCTGAACTTTGTTCGTACGGAACGGGCGGCAGAGCGAGCGTTGCCGTTTTTCCCGCAAATTCAAAACAGCTGATTTGCGCTTTGGATGGCGATTTGCCTTACGAGGTGATAGGCAACGGCACAAACGTGTTGTTTTCCGACCGCGGCTACGACGGCGTGATTATCGTTACGTCAAAAATGCGCGGTATAGAGTGTAACGGCTTGTCGATTGTCGCCGAGTGCGGTACGTCGCTTAAAACCTTGCGCGAAACGGCGGCTATGAATTCGCTCGGCGGGCTTGAGTTTACCGAGGGAATACCCGCAACCGTGGGCGGCGCGGTGTGCATGAACGCAGGGTGTTTTTCCAAAAGCATAGGCGATTATGTTTCGTACGTAGTTACGGGCGACGGCGTTATCAGCGGTTCGGCTTGCGAGTTTGGTTACCGCAGCAGTATTTTTACCGCGCAAGACGGCGGTAACGGACAAGTCGGCGATCAGGTTGACGGCGAGCAGAATTGCGCCGACGAACAAGTCGGCGGTAATGCCGAAAACTGCGGCGTCGATTTGAGAGAACGCAATTTAAACGACCGCAAGAAGAAAGTCATCGTTTCGGTGTGCTTTGTTTTAAAGCCGGGCGAACCCGATATAATAGAGGGCAAGCGCGAACGGTTTAAAAAGCTGAGAAAGAACGCTCAGCCGCACGGCAAAAGTTGCGGCTCGGTGTTTTTAAACGACGGCTATTTTGCGGGTAAGGTAATAGACGTTGCGGGACTTAAAGGGTATTCGATAGGCGGCGCGCGCGTTTCCGAAAAGCATGCGAATTTTATTCTCGCATCGGATACCGCAAAGTCTGCCGACGTATATTCTTTGATAAAATATGTAAAAAAGCGGGTGTACGAAACTCAGGGCATCGCTCTGAAAGAAGAAATCCGTTACATAGGACCATTTGATGATTGATTATGATTTTCACACGCATACCGTGTACAGCCACGGCAGCGGTACTATAGCCGACAATGCGACGGCAGCAAAAGAAAAAGGACTTAAGGGAATCGCGATAACAGACCACGGTTTTAATCACCCCGCGTACGGCATGCGGCGCAAAAAACTTTCCGAAATGCGAATGAATTGCGATCTTGCCGAAAAGCAGACGGGCGTGAAAGTGTGGCTGGGCATAGAGGCGAACATTATCGGAACGGACGGAGGCACAGACGTAAAACCGTCGGACTATGACTCGCTCGACGTTTTTCTTGCGGGTGTGCACAGGTTTGTGATTCTCGATTCTTTTAAAGACTATTTCGGGTATTTTGCCGCAAATTTTTTTACGTCTGCATTCAAAGGCAAGCCGTCCGACGCGCTTGTAAAGCGAACCACAAAAGCGTATATAAACGCGATAAAAAACAATCCGCTCGACATCTTAACGCACTTGAACTATTATTGTTTTGCCGACGCTCTGGAAGTTGCCAAGTGCCTTGCCGATTACGGAACTTATCTCGAAATCAACACGAAAAAGGTGCATCTGACCGATGAAGAATGGCAAAATATCGTCGATAAAACCGACGTGCGTTTCGTAATAGATTCCGATGCGCACTCGCCCGATCGGGTAGGCGATACCAAACTTGCCGACGAACTTTTCACACGAGTGCACATTCCCGAAAACCGTATAGATAATCTTGGCGGTAACACGCCGCGTATGCGATTTGCCGAATACAAAAGGGAAAAATTATGAATTTCACCGAACTTACCAAAAAGGAGTTATGCTCTAAAAAACGCAAGCCGTGTTGCGAAAAAGCCGCGTTTTACGCATTCATGCGCACGGCGGGCAGTATTGTTACGAGCGGAAAAAAGATAGGGCTTTCTATCGACGGGCAAAGCGATTGCCTTGAATATTTCGCCGCCGTTGCCGAACGGCTTTACGGTGCAAACCCCGTTTTTTCGCTGAGCTCCAAGGGCACGATTTCAAACTTTACCTTGCTCGACGACAAAAGTAAGCTGTTGCTCATAGACCTGGGTATACTTATAGAGGATGAAAGCGGTTTAAGACTGTCGCTGGAACCCGATTCAAAACTCACCGCAAGCGATTGCTGCAAACGTGCATATCTTGCGGGCGCGTTTTCGGGTGGCGGCAGCGTTACCATTCCCACCGAAAAAAAGACGAGCACGGGTTATCATCTGGAGTTTGTGTTTTCCATGTCGTCGTCAGCCGAGTACGCCGAGGACTTGCTTGCTTCGTGCGGTTTCTTTCCGAAAACGATCAGGCGCAAGGAAAGCTGGGTAATATATTTCAAACAGTCGGAAGAAATCAAAAACGTGCTTGCATATATGGGCGCAAGCAATAGCGTAATTCGTTTGTCCGAAATTATGGTAGAGCGCGAAATGAGCAATCAGACCAACCGCGAAACAAATTGCTATTTGCACAATACCGATAAAACGGTTATCGCAAGCGTAAAACAATGCTCGGCTATAGAGGTAATCTCGCAGTCGATAGGGCTTGACGCTTTGCCCGAGGACTTGCGCGAAACGGCGACGGGGCGCATAAATTATGCAACGCTCAGCCTTAACGATCTTGCGGATAAACTCGGAATAAGCAAAAGTTGTTTAAACCACAGGCTCAGAAAGTTAGTCGCTATTTCCGAAGAGTTAAAATAAAAAGTAAGCCTATAAGCCCGTTATCGGCACTTTTATGATCAAAACGCCTATTTGAATAATTTCTGACTTTTTAGCGAAAAGTTGCTCTATAGGTCGATTATCACCGTTTTTAATTTAAGACGGTGTTTTTTTTGCCGAAAAACTGCATGACTGTGGAGTATTGTAAATATTCGGCAAAAAGATTAACGAACACAAATTCGCAGGCGGCGGAATACAATATTCGGGAACAATAAAACATAATGCGCATTAAAACAGGCGGACTTTCGGATGTAAAACAAGCGGATATAAACGTTTTGCCTTTCGGCTATACCGACGAAATCGATTATGAAAAAGAACTCGACGGAGAATCGGGCGTGCTTGTGGGGTTAGGACATATATCCAAAAAGAACGGCGGAATAACGCTCGTCGGCGCACCGACAGACAATCACGGATTAAAAAAACTATCGGTAATTATGTTTGAAAACGGCAAACTGATATCCATATTCGATCTTAACGATGGTGCGAAATATTCGCCGTCGTTCGGAGTCGGTTCGTTCAGCTCGGGCGGGGTAAAATGCGGTGTGCTGGTTGGCGCAGATTTGTTCGATTGCGATAACGTAAAAGCTTTATCCGTTTGCGGTTGTGCTTTGATAATCGACCTATACCCAGACTTATTGAACGAAAACGTTATAAACGCAACAAATTTTTATGCGTATTCTTTCGGTATAGATTGCATAAGTATATGTAGGGACAAAGTTGTCGCAAGTCTTGCCGGGGGCAAAAAAAATCAGCCGTCCGCCGTCACTGACGGGGTTGTTTTCGATATGCCTTGCAAGCGCATATACCGCGACGCGAAAATCAAAAAAGCGGGTTGCCGCTGATTTATGCGTCGCCGTTACGGATAATATTAAAAATTAAGACAGGTGAAAGAATAAACGAAAAGATAAAAATTTTGCAAATGATTAGTATATATTATCCCATGCCGGACAAGAATAAAACGAATCTCGGTCTTGCACCCGTATTTTTGCTGATACAGCGTTGCGCTCGATGTTTACCGTATAGTATTAAAGCACTCACGCGCCTTGTCTGGCATGATGGACGGAGTAATCAGCGTTTCGCAAAATTATACGCCGGAGCTTAATAAGATTGCCGTTTGAGATCTTGCTACGGTAAAACCGGAGCGCGGTGCGGGGTATAAAAACGTCGAAGACCTTGCGCTTGCCCGTGCGGGCGAAAACGTATATAAAACGCTTTATCGCTCGTGGGCGGACGTTTCCGCCGACGTTTACGGAAGATATTCCGAAATAATAGCGGAATATAAAAAACGAAACTGAGCGGCTAAACGGCTAAACGGCTGATAATGCTTCGGTACAAAATGCTGCGTTAAACAAAATAAAAACCCGACTAACCATGCTTTGCGAATTTGCTTCGCAAGCGGTAAGCAGTCGGGTTCATTTTTATATGTTTGTTTATTTAATTGGTTTGGTTTATTGTTCGGTCTGATTTTTTCCTTTATAAAGATATTTTCTCTCGAAAAATATCGCCGCAAGGCAAACGGACAGCGTAAACAAAATAACCACGGCGATTACGCGCACTGCGTATTTGCTTTTTTTAACTACGTCTGTTTGGGCTATATATCCCGTTTTGCCGTCCCCGTACGAAATGTGAAAAACGCCTTCGTCGGTTGAGGTAATAAGAACGTCGGAATAAGCGGGCAGTTCGTCGGTCTTGTTTTTAAGTTCTTTGTCGGAGTAAACCGAAATGGTCTTTTTCGCCGTCGTTGCCGTGCGGAAATGCTTTTCGTCGGTGGTCGGTTGCGTTTTTTCGGTAAGGCAGGCAAGAGGAATATATCCTTCGCCTTTGTCGCACGTTACATATGCAAATTTTATGCCGCGCAGGGTGTATTCGTTAACAACGTTGATTTCCGTGCCTTTTTCTGCGCTGAACTCGTAAAAGAGTTTTGCGTCCTGCTCGCTGTCGTAATTTTCGGAAAGCGATTTGTTCGCCGTCTTGTACGTGGTTTTATAAATATGCGAATCGTTCGCTAAAATCATTTTTTGCTTTTGCGGCTTCTCGGATCGCAAAGTTTTCGGCGTATAGTCGTTTTTCATAACCAGCGCGGTGCAGTTGCCTAAAATCAGATAATACTCGGTATCTTCGGCGTTGACCGTGCCGAGAATTAAATAGTCCGAAGAGCCTTCGCCGCCGGCTTTGTACATTCCGCCGTAAACAAAATATCCGTTTTTAAAGGTGTCGGTAAGGTTTACGTTGTACAAATCCGCACTGTTTTCAACGGCGATATATTCGGGCGATTTGTCAAGCGAGAAAGAAAAGTTCTTCGGCAGGTCGATCTTGGTGAAACTTATCTCGAAATCGGTTTGTCTTGCGTTGCCGCCGGATAAATCGTATTCGACGATTCGGTCGTTATTCGTGTCGCAAACAAGCATCTTGCCGTCGGAAACATAAAAATCGCGCGCGCCCGCAAGACCGTTATTGTCAATCGAAAGCAGGTGCTTGACCGTGCCGTTGGAGTTCATCGTATATATCGCGTCGTTACCGTCGGCAATGCGCATGTAAAGCAGACCGTCAGAATAGAAAATATGCGAAGGAGTGTAGTTGGGTATTTCGCTGATCGTCAGGTTGACTGTTTTGCGCAGTATATCGGCTGTGGAATAGTAGGTTGCCGTAGACTCGCCGTCGTTTTCTATAAACGCAAGAGAGGTAGGTATTGCCGTGCCGTTTATCGTTTTGGAAACATAGCCGGGGGTGAATTCAAGATATGTGCTGCCGCTGTCGGGTTGGTATTCGTAAAACTTGATTGTTTTCGTTCCGTTCTCGTTTTTGCAGGCGATAAACTGATCGCCGAGCACCGAAAAAGCCGAAACGTCGGTCAGAAGCGGCTGTGGCATCAACGCAAGCGTGGTAAGATCGACGATATACAAATCGCTGTCGGATAAAACAAGCAGCGAATTTCCGCATTTGTCTATATCGGTAACGTTAAACGATTTGTTTTCGCCGTCAAGTTCGAGCGTGCGGTAGGTGTTCGCCCGGTAAACTATTATCTTGTTCTTTTCGGCAATATAAACCTCGTCCTCGCTGCGGCTTACCGCAACGGGTTTTTTAAGCTCGAAATATTGCAACTTTTTTTCCGATATTTCGTCGGCACGCGCCGCGGTTACGGGCGCATTGCCCCCCGTAAAGACGAGCAGTGCCGATATCACGGGCAAGATCACCCGCAAAAATCTATTTTTTATTTTATTTTTCATATGTTCATATCCGCAAGTAAGTAGTGCCGAAACATCGTTCGGTTCAGTAAACAGTATAACATTATATATAAGTCGTAGTCAAGCGTTGGGTAAATCTTGTTTTGTGAATTTTTCTATATTGCATATTGGTTGCAAACTTTTCAAACGGAACGACTTGGCGGGCAGGTTTCGCGTAAAACCGCATAATTTTTAAAAAAAGAAAAATTTTTGAAATACGGCTGAAAAAATCTTGACATTATAGTAAATAAAAGGTATGATAAAGAGGCTGTTGAGTAGAAGTTACCCTTCTCGCCGCCGAACAGTGTTCAAGCGGCAAATACTTTTAAAATCCTTTCGGGTTATAATGCGTATTTTTTCGGGTTGCTTTTTGCTAAGCAGCCCGATATTTTTTTTAGGGAAGGTATAAAACCATTAAAAATCAACATCAGATCAACGAAGAAATAAGGGATCGCGAAGTCAGACTTATAAATGCGGACGGTGAAATGCTCGGTGTTATGAGCGCGCGCGCCGCACTTGAAATGGCTGTCGCAGCCGATTTGGATTTGGTAAAGATATCGCCGAACGCCGTTCCGCCCGTGTGCAAGATTATGGACTACGGAAAATACAAGTTCGAACTCCTTAAAAAACAAAAAGAAGCGAGAAAGAACCAAAAAACGGTGGAAATGAAGGAAATGTGGTTATCTATGACCATTGACGTCGGGGATCTTAACGTAAAGGCAAAGCAAACGCAAAAGTTCCTTGCGGAGGGCAACAAAGTCAAAGTTTCCATCAAAATGCGCGGAAGACAAAACGCACATCCCGAACAGGGCATCGCGGTAATGGAAAAATTTGCCGCAATTCTCGGCGATACAGCCGTTGTAGAGAAAAAGCCTCTTACCGAAAACCGCAATATCATAATGATCGTTGCGCCGGCTAAGAGTTAATTAAGTAATAAAAATCGGAGGTACATTATGCCTAAAATGAAAACGCACAGCGGTGCGAAAAAACGTTTCTCGGTAACTGCCGGGGGAAAGGTTAAAAGAGGTCATCAGAATAAAAGCCATATCCTGAGCAAAAAGGATACCAAGAGAAAAAGAAGACTCAGAACCACTACTTACGTGTCTCACGCACAAGAGAAGATGGTTAAGAATCTCATTCAGGCGTAAGGAGGTAATAGATCATGCGTATTAAAAGAGGCGTAAATGCGGTTAAAAAACGCAGAAAAATATTAAAACTTTCCAAAGGTTACTTTGGTGCTAAGAGTAAACTTTACAGAATAGCGCGTCAGGCGGTTATGAAATCGCTCGCTTACGCTTACGTCGGAAGAAAGGCGAAGAAGAGAGATTTCAGAAAACTCTGGATCGCAAGAATCAACGCGGCTTGCCGTCTGAACGGTCTGTCTTACAGCAAGTTCATGCATGGGCTCAGCCTTGCCGAGATCAATCTTAACAGAAAAGTACTTGCCGATATGGCGGTTAACGACGCTCAGGGCTTTACCGCTCTTTGCGAAGCCGCTAAGGCGAAACTTAACTGACTTTCGTCGGGCTGTCTTTTTCGGCAGCCCGTTTTCGTAGTATCGAAGTTATGCCGATCACTTCAAGGCAAAATCCGTTTATCAAGCGGGTGGCAAGTTTAAAACAAAAAAAATACCGCGACGAATTCGGCGAATATATAGTCGAGGGCGAAAAACTCGTCCGCGAAGCTATCGCGACGCGTCAGGATATTTCTGCCGTCGTTATAACCGAGGGCTTAAAGTTTTCCGATATCGAATGTGAAAACATAGTCGAGGTTTCCGAAAGCGTGTTTAAGAGTATATCGGACGAAATGTCGCCGCAAGGTGTCTTAGCCGTTGTTAAAATTCCGGAAAGTCGGGCTATAGGTCGGTTATCGCGCTGTATCGTGCTTGATGGGCTGCAAGATCCCGGCAACGTCGGCGCGATTATAAGAATAGCCGCGGCGTGCGGTATCGATCATGTCTTTGCCGCGTCGTGCGCAGATCCCTATTCGCCTAAAGCCGTTCGTTCGTCGATGAGCGGCATTTTCCGCACAACGATTATCAAAACCGATAAAGAAACCGCACTTAACGAACTTAAAGCGCAAAACGTGCCGATAGTCGTTGCGGATATGGACGGTAAAAACGTTTTCTGCGGTGAAAGGCATTCGTCTTTTTGCCTTGTTGCGGGTAACGAGGGCAACGGAATAAGCGACTTTTTCATGAAAGCCGCCGATGAGGTGATTTCCGTTCCCATGCAAAACGGAATAGAGAGTTTAAACGTTGCCGTCGCAACGGGCGTTATACTGTACGCTCTTGTTTACGGCTTATAACTTTGATCGATTTACAATACAATTAGGAGCGAATAAAATGTCAGGACACAGCAAGTGGGCAAATATTAAAAATAAAAAAGCAAAAACCGATGCGGCAAAGGGTAAAATCTTTACCAAAATCGGAAGAGAAATAGCCGTTGCGGCAAAAGCGGGCGCAGATCCTGCAACCAACTCCAAATTAGCCGACGTAATAGCCAAGGCTAAAGCGGCTAACATGCCTAACGACAATATTAAAAGAAGCATAATGAAAGCCACCGGAGAGCTCGGCAACGTCAATTACGAAAACCTCACTTACGAGGGTTACGGAATCGGCGGCAGCGCGGTAATCGTTGCCACGCTTACCGAAAACAAGAACAGAACGGTCGGCGAGGTAAGACATATTTTCGATAAATACGGCGGCAGTTTAGGTACTGCGAACTCGGTTTCGTTTATGTTTGAAAACCGCGGCGTTATCGTTTTTGAAAGAACGCCCGATATGGACGAAGACGCGATTATGGAACTTGCGCTCGACGCGGGTGCGGACGACGTAATTCCGTCCGAGGACGTTTTTGAAATCAGAACCGCTCCGTCGGCATTCTCTGCCGTCAGAAAGTTCTTTGAAGAACGCGGTTATTCCTTCGTCGAAGCGTCGGTGGAAATGGTTCCGAACGACAAGATCACTTTAAACGAAGATCAGCTTGTAACTTTCAACAAGATGCTCGACGCGTTTGAAGATAACGACGACGTTCAGGACATTTATCACAACGTCGATATTCCCGAAGAAGAGGACGACGAGGACTGATTTTACCAAGTTTATTTTGCGCCTATATGCCGATAATCGACCTATAGGCGTATTTTTTATTTAACGGGGGCGAAAAATGAACTTTATAAAACCCGATTTTAATAATTGTAATCTTTGCATTTCGTCTACTTTTGCAAAGTATCTGGGTTCGCCGAACGACAAGCCGATTATTCCCGAACTTGATGCGTTGCTTAAAAAAGATTTCAAAAACGTAGTGTTTATAATCTTCGACGGTTTAGGCATATATCCTCTTAAAAAGCACGCCGCCGTCGCCGATTTTTTGCGTGAACACACCGTTAAAACGCTTGTTTCTACTTTTCCGTCCACCACAACAAACGCTACCACTTCGATGATAACAAACAAATACCCGCTCGAACACGGTTGGTTCGGTTGGAATCTCAACTTTCTCGAAGTCGGACGCAATGTGGAATTGTTTACCGGGTTGGATGCCGAAACGGGCAAAAAAGTTGATTGCGTAATGCCGATATCCGATCACGACGACTATTATTTTTATAAGGGTAAGGGCGATATCGCGGTGTTTACGGTCATGCCGCCGTTTTTTCAAGTGACAAACCCCGATCGTCAGCGGATTATAACAAATCTTGACGAGTTATATAACCGGATTGCCGATATCACTGCGCTCGATTGCAAAAAATTCGTTTATTGCTATTTCGGCGAGCCTGATATGACTATGCATGATTATGGCGTTTCAAGCACTCGGGCGGAAAAGAAAATAAAGTCGATCAACGATACTGTCCGTAAAATGGCGGAAAATTTCAAAGATACTCTTTTCGTGATAACCGCCGACCACGGGCAGGTCGACGTAGCGGGGTATACCGAGTTTTATAACGATAAAGAATTGAACGACTTGCTCGAATGCCCCGCATTTCTCGATTCGCGTTCGCCTGCGTTCAGAGTAAAAAGTGGCAAAGAAGGGTATTTTGAAAAGACTTTTACCGAACGATACGGCGAAGATTTTGTGCTTTATAAGTCAGAAGATCTTATCGCGCAAGGCTTTTTCGGCGCAAACGGAACGTACGGGAATTTGCTCGGCGATTATATCGGAATAGGAACTTTTACGCATAAGCAGTTTTTGCCGTTTGAAAATTCACACAGGTACAAAGGGCATCATTGTTCGCTCACCGAAGAGATGGAAGTGCCGCTTATCGTCATTGACGGACAATAATATTGCCCGCGAGCGATTGTTCACGCGCGGTACATCAGGCGAAATGCTATAAAAGCCCCACAGCCGATTAAGTTTTTTAGTCGGCTTTTTTATTTACCGAAAACTGTCTTTTTCGTTGACATTTATAAGCCGGTAATAGTATAATAATAGTCGGCTTGTTTGTGCGTGCAATGCTGATTTAATCAGGAAAAATACAGTTTTGTTAAACTGTTGCTGTGTAATAATATCGTTTTGGGGTATTGAGTGTGGAAGATCGATATATAGCGGAAAAAACAAATAAAAATAAGACCTGGTACGGTATTATTGCCTTTCTGATAACGACCTGCGTATGGGGGTTTGCTTTCGTGCCGCAGAAACTCGCGATGCAAAAGGGGATCGGACCTATAACGATGAACGGTTTACGTTTCCTTTTGGGCGCGATTTGTCTTATTCCCGTCATCTTGATTTCGGATAAAATCAAAGGTAAAAAAATGTCGTTGTTCGGCTGTACGGATGAGTCGGGCAAGAAGAATTTACTCCTCGGCGGGCTTATTTGCGGAATATGTCTTACACTGGCAAGCACTTTTCAGCAAATCGGCGTTAAATACACGTCTGTCGGGAATGCGGGTTTCCTGAGTGCGTTGTATATCATAATCGTGCCTGTTATTACGTCCTTTTTTGGCAAAAAGATCAACTGGAACGGCTGGGCGGGGGTAATAATAGCCATTGTCGGTATGTTTTTTTTGTGTTTCGATATCGAAAATCTGAGCGAGCTCAAAATGAACAAGGGCGACCTGTATATTATTATTTGTTCTCTTTTCTTCTCGTTCCATATACTCTCAATCGATAAATTTTCGCCCGAAACCGATGCGTTCAGGCTTTCTTGTATTCAATTTTTTATAAGCGGAACGATTGCTACGATTATCGGAGCGATAACCGAAACCTCCACCTGGCAGCACGTTCCGGACGTTGTGCTCGATATCGTCTTTTTAGGCGTCGGCTCCTGCGGTATAGGTTATACGCTGCAAACGGTGGGTCAAAGATACGTTCCCACGCATATCGCACCGCTTCTTATGGGGCTTGAATGTATATTCTCACTTATTGCGGGGTGGCTGTGCCTCGGCGAAGTAATGACATTGCCGCAGTACGGCGGTTGCCTGCTTATTTTGACGGCGGTAATTTTGGCGCAGCTCGATTTTTCAAAATTCGGGCGCAAGGACAAAGCGGAAGAAAACAGCACGGAAGTATTAAAAGAATAAGGGGGATTTTATGCAAAAAGTCGTAATAGTCATCAACGGTCAGGGTGGCTCGGGTAAAGATACCGTATGCAAAATCATTGCAAAACGCTTTAATGTTATGAATATTTCCACCGTGGATCCCATAAAGGATATTGCGGCGTACGCGGGTTGGACGGGCGAAAAGACCGATGCCGCGCGCAAAATGCTTGCCGATTTAAAGCAGGTGTTTATCGCATATAACGACTTACCGCTTAATTACGTACTGAAAAAACAACGCGAATTTCTTGACAGCGCTGCCGAGATTATGTTCGTTCATTGCCGCGAAAGCGAGGAGATAAAAAAGATTGTAGATAACTCTCTTTTAAAAGCCGTCACTTTGCTGATTCGTCGCCACGACAACGCTTTTACGCATAAATATAAAACGTTCGGCAATCATGCCGACGACGACGTAGAGCAATACGATTACGATTTCGTTTACGACGGAAACAACGAAACCATTGACGATCTCGAAAAAGATTTCAACAAATTTTTCGATACCGTAATGCTCCCCGCATTACAGTAAAAGTGTGGCTATAAGTCGATTATCGCCGTTTATATCCAAAAAACTCAGCAAACAAACAAAAAACGACCTGTAAACGCGAAAAAGTACGCCTATAGGTCGTTTTTTAATATTTTTGCTGGTAATGGTGTCTAATTAAACAGCACAAAAAACCGAGCAATAAAAAACTTGTGCGCTGCGGGCAAAGCCGAACGCACAAGTAATTTTTTAATCAAGGTAATTATTTAACCAAAACTTTTTTAAGATGAGCGAATCTGGGCAGTCCGTCTTCGAGCGGAGCTTTGCAATCGCCTTGAATAAGGGGTAGTGCGTATTTAACGTACTCATCGGAAATGTAAGTTCCGTTGTTGGTGATCCAATTTAAAGGAACGGTCTTTTCGGTGTTTGCCGCAAGTTCGAGGGGAAGCAGTCTGTATTCGCATTTATATGCTTCACCGGGCTGTCTTTCATAGCAAACCATCTTGTCGGTTTCGCCGTTGACCGCAGCCTTAACTGCCTGACGACCTGCTTCGAACGTTTCTTCAACGTCAACCTTGCTCGCGAGGTGCGCGCCGCATCTCTGCATAAGGCTGAGTTCGATTCCGCGGGTTTTAAAGCCGGTCTTTTCTTTAATTATATTGGCAAGGGTAGTTGCAACGCCGCCGAGCTGAGCGTGACCGAAACTGTCGCGCGCGCCCTTGGAAACGAGTTCGCAAATGAGTTCGCCGTTCTTATCGTGAATACCTTCCGAAACGACGGCAATACATTTATTATTGTTCTTTGCGCAAACGTTCTTAACATCCTCGATGAACTTATCGACGTCGAAAGCAACTTCGGGCAGATAAATAAGGTCTGCACCGAGCCCCTTATAGCCGGCTAAAGCTGCAGCGGCGGTAAGCCAACCTGCGTTTCTGCCCATGCATTCGATAACGCATACCATCGGCGTGTCGTAAACCTTAGCGTCAAGGTTAACTTCCATAATGGTTGTAGCAATGTATTTTGCCGCAGAAGCGTATCCGGGGCAGTGGTCGGTGCCGTACAAATCGTTATCGATGGTCTTAGGAACGCCGATTACGTTGCAATCCCAACCGGATTTCTGCATATATTTGGAAATTTTATTGCAGGTATCCATACTGTCGTTTCCGCCGTTATAGAAGAAATAACGAACGTTGTATTTTTTGAATACTTCAACTATTCTCTTGTAATCGGTATCGTCAACCGAAGCGTCTTTGAGTTTGTATCTTACCGAACCCAAAGCGGACGACGGCGTATATTTCAAAAGTTCAAGTTCTTTGCGATCTTCTTTGCCGATATCGTAAAACTGTTCGTTAAGAACGCCTTTAATACCGTTCGCAGCGCCGTAAACAGCTGTGATGTTTGCCTGATCGAGTGCTTCAAGGAACACGCCTGCAGCACTTGCGTTGATGACCGATGTAGGTCCGCCGGACTGTGCAAACATGCACGCGCCAACTAAGTTTTTCATAATGGTTTCCTCCGTGGAATTGCTTTATATAATTTACTAAAAAAATTGGTCTATAGGTCGATTATCGCATAGTTTTGCTTGCGATAACTATGTTTTCGTTCGGATTTTATGCCGCCGAACTTCGCTTAATTATGCCATGCAAGGGTAACCCGCTTACAAACTTAAAACGTGAGCGATTTCGTAAAGTTCTTTATCGAAGGTTCTCGGCATATCGAGCGCTTCGGTAATGTCGCAATCGACGATCTGATTGTCTTTCACGCCGATAACTCTGTTGGTTTTCTTTGCAAGAATAAGGTCGATTGCGCGAACGGCAAACTTGGCAGCAAGCACTCGATCCGCCATAGTGGGCGATCCGCCGCGCTGAATATGCCCGAGCGTAGTTGTCTTAACCGAAATACCCGTTTTTTCTTTAATACGCGCGCAAATATCATCTTTATTGCCTGCGCCTTCGGCAAGAATAATCATGTTAGAGGTTTTTCCGCGTTTCTGGCTGAAACGAATGGACGCAGCGATTTCGTCGATGTCATAGGGAACTTCGGGTACAAGAACGTATTCTGCGCCGCCCGAAACGGCAGCGTACAAAGCTATATCGCCGCAGTTGCGCCCCATAACTTCGAGCAAACTCACGCGGTCGTGCGAACCCATCGTATCGCGCAGGGCGTTCATCGCCCAAAGCACGGTGTTGACAGAGGTGTCGAACCCGAGGGTATAATCGGTATAGGCAAGGTCGTTGTCAATCGTTCCCGGGATACCCACAACGTTAATGCCGCAGTTGTCCGACAAAGCGCGCGCCCCGCGGAACGAACCGTCGCCGCCGATAACCACAAGGCTGTCTATTCCGTAAGCGCGGAGGGTTTCCGCCGCTTGTTTCTGATATTCCACGTCGACGAATTCGGGGCAGCGAGCAGTGTGCAAAATCGTGCCGCCGCGCTGAATTATATCCGAAACCGATCTGCTGGACATAAGCGTGAGGTCGTTATCTATAAGACCTTTATACCCGCGTTCGACGCCGTAAACGTCCATATCTTTATAAATCGCATACCTTACGCAGGCACGAATGCAAGCGTTCATTCCCGGCGAATCTCCGCCGCTTGTCAATATTGCTATTTTAGGCATTTTAAAGCCTCCCGTAAAAATTCTCGTAATAAATTGCGGCAAGTTTTTTAACAAGTTTTTGTTCTTGATAAGTTTGTTCCGATTAAGTGCCGCCGAACGACGGGGCATATCCGAGCAAAGGTTTTCAGCCAAGGGTTATCCCGTCCGTTCATACATCTTTAATTATAACAAATAATCTTGCAAATATCTACCGTTTGCAACCTCTTTTCAAAATATTTTGCATATCGGAATGACTGTTTTGAAACACGCCTGCCTTTGCACGGAGCGTTCAAAAAAGTTTTTCGACACCGAATTTTTGCGATGCCCGAAATTTACGTTGTTTTGTTTGAAAAAAGGACGTTGTTTATGATATAATCAAGAAAAACAATCGGCGGTGCTTGAATGAAAGTTTATACCGTTAACGCCACTTGCGAGCTTGCCGAACTTGCGGCAAAACTCAGTTGCGGCGATCCGTTGCAAAAACGAATAATATTCTGCGAGGATAAATTTACCCTTGAACTGGAAATCGCTTTATCAAAAAGATACGGCGGTACTTTCGGCACGCGCGTTTTCTCGTTCAACAGGTTTATGCACAAATATCTGCCCGAAAGTTTCGAGGTACTCTCGCCCGAAAGCGCGGCGCTTGTGGTCAAACGTTTATTGCTTGAAAACAAAGGTCGGCTGACATGCATAAAAAACGTATACGATCCCAACCTTGCGGGCGTAGTGTACGAACTTATCGCGCAGCTGAAAAGCGCAAAGATTTGTCCCGAGGACCTTCGCCGCGCGGCGGAGGGCAGCAGCGGAATTCTTCGTCGCAAACTTGACGATATCTACGTAATTTTCGACGAGTACGAAAAATTCGTTGCCGAAAACAAACTTACCGACGGCAACAATCGGCTGTCGAGATTGCCCGCGTTTTTTGCCGAGTGCGACGATATTAAGCAGTCGGACGTAATAGTTGCGGGTTTTCCGTCGCTCAACCGTACGCTGTGCGAAATATTCAAGTCCTTAAGCAAAAACGCTAAAAGTCTTACGTTCGCGCTCGTCGCGGGTGAGAACAAGGGCGTTTATACCAACGAAACTTTCGATTTTGTCATGCGAGAGTTTAATTGCGAGCATATAGCGGTAAACGGCGACGAAACCCGCGCAAGGCTGCTTAATACTTTATATTCGCCCGGCAAAAAAGGCAGTTTTTGCCCCGACGTGCATGTGTACCGCGCGCAAAATACTACCGAAGAGGTGGAGTACATTGCGCGGCTGATAGCAAGTGGAGTAAGAAACAACGAGGGTGCGGGGCGATTTTATAAAGATTACGCCGTCTGTACCGAGGACATATCGTCATATGCCCTTACGATAAAACGTATTTTTGCCGATTACGGCATTCCGTTTTTTATAGATCAATCGGACGATTTGGGCAAGCATCCGCTCACCACGCTGGTCGGTGCGTATATCGACGTTCTGCGCCGCGGGTTTTCCATTGACGATTATTTGCGGTTTGTAAAAAATCCGCTCATTTGCGCGGACAAATCGCTGTCCGACGGCTTTGAAAATTACGTATTAAAACATGCCATAGACCGTAAATCGATACATAAAAAGTTTGTTTGCGAGGAGGACGGCGTAGAAGATTTTGAAAAATTACGTGCGTTTTCAGTCGCGTTATTCTCGCTCATGCCCGAGCGTGAAAAAGGCGGAGTCGTTTCCTTTTCGGATGCCGTCCGCGCGATAGAAAATCTTTTAGAACAAATCGACGCGAAAAGCAGGCTTGAAGATCTCGGCGACGAACTGAAAAATATCGGCAGCGCGGGGCTTGCCGAATACAACGCGCAGGCGTACGATAAATTTTGCGGAGTGCTGACCGCTGCCGAAAAAATTCTCGGCGACAAACTCTTGCCGCTCGTCGAGGTCAAAAACGTTATCGTGTCGGGTATGACGGCGTGCAAAATTTCCATTATTCAGGAGTATTCCGACTGTGTCTTTGTGGGCGATTTCCGTGCGGTCAAGTATAAAAAGTACCCGGTGTTGTTCGCTTTGGGGCTTAGCGACGGCGTTCCGTCCACCAAGTTCGACAGTGCGTTGCTATGCGACCGCGACATAGTCGGCATGGAGGCGTTCGACGTTTCCGTCGAGCCGAAAATAAAAGAGGTCAACCGCCGCAATCGCGAAAATGCGTGTATGGCGCTGGCTGCGTTTTCCAAACGTTTGTACTTATCGCGCGCGCTGCGTACCGCCGACGGCGAGGAGTGCAAAGGCTCGGAACTCATCGATTACGTTATCGCTGCGTTTTCCGACGAAAACGGCAAAACTGTCAAAATTGCCGATAAATTCAAAAATGCTCGCGCTGCCGAAAATATCGGCGGCGAAATCGGCAAGCGTTACAAGGCGTTGCCGTATATGACCGAGCGCAGTTCGGCGTTCGGCTTTGCGCGGGAAATTTCCGCATATAAAGAGGGCGAGCGCAACGAATTCACCGCGGCAAGCGCGTATTACGGCGTAATGAAAAACCGCGACCGCGCTTTGCCCGACGGATTATTGGGCGCGGTGAACAACGAAATCGGTTATTATACCGAGGGCGTAAACTATGCGCCGTCCGAAATTTCTGCAACCACGGTAGAGGGTTTTTTTGTCTGCCCGTACAAGAATTTTCTTTCGCGCGGCGTAAAACTAGGCATCCGCGAGGACGGTATGCGCGCTTACGTCATAGGTAATCTTATTCACGAGGCTGCGCAGGAGTTTACCGATACCGCCGATTATTCTGCGTCAAAAGAGAGCGCACGCGCGCTTGCCGAAGAGATTTTTGAAAAAGTCGCTTCGAAAGAGGAATACGCGCGCTACCGTGCGAGCGGCGCGGGTAAGGCGATTTTCGGTTTTTTAAAAAAGGAAACGGTGCGTTTTTGCCTTAACGTTTACGACGGTTGCAACAACTCGGCGTTCCGTCCCAGGTTTATAGAGATTGCGTTCGGCTACGGCGGCGACCGCCCGGCAATCGACGTGGATACCCGCGCGGGCAAGCGCAAAATTATCGGCAAAGCCGACCGCATAGACGTTTTCGGCGATAAAATGAGCATTATCGACTATAAAACGGGTGCGGTCAGCGGCAAGGACGAAGATTTGTATTCGGGTAAAAAATTGCAGTTGTATCTCTACGCCAAGGCTTTTTCCGACGAGTATAAAACGGTGGGCGCGTATTATTTTCCGATTGCCGACGAGTTCGGCGAAACCGAAGAGGCGGTTATGACTATGAAAGGCAAAACGCTTGCCGACCTTGCGACTGCATCCGAAATAGATTTTACCATTACCGACGAAAACCGCACGGGCAAATACATATCCGCAAACCTTACAGAGAAAAAGGACGGCGGGTTCAGGTACGATTCCGCGCTGCTCACCCGTGCCGAGTTCGACGCTTATCTGGAGTATGCAACAGAGGTTGCCGCCGAGGGTATTGCCGAAATCAACGAGGGCGTTATAATTCCTTCACCCGACGGGCACGCCTGCGAATATTGCGAGTATCACGGGCTTTGCGGTTACGACGCTTCGCTCGACTGCCGCACGCGCGTGTTTAAAGACGGCATAACCAAAGAGGTAGTGCTCGGTGCGGTACAAAACGGCAACGCCGACGACGAAAACAATACCGACGAAAACAACGCCGACGAAAACAACGCCGACAACGCAAACCGAGCCGCCGTAAGCGGCAAAAATTCGGATAAGGAGGAATAAGCCTATGATGACGGAAAAACAGCAACAGGCGATAGATTTCGATAAAGGCAATTTACTTGTTTCGGCATCCGCGGGCAGCGGGAAAACATGCGTAATGGTCAACCGAATTTTGCGGCTTATTCTTGACGGCAAGGCTAACGTGGACGAGATACTTTGCGTAACGTTCACCGTGCTTGCCGCTACCGAGATGAAACAAAAAATCGCGAGCGCCATTACTGCAAAAATGGAGATTGCGGGGGAGGAGGAAAAACTTCGGCTTGCCAAACAACTCGACTTGCTGCCTATGGCGAACATATCCACCGTGCATGCGTTCTGCAAGAATTTAATCAAGGAATTTTTCTATATCGCGGGGGTGGATCCGTCTTTCTCGGTGGTAAGCGACGCGGAGCGCGAAAGGCTTATTAAACGTGCTATAGACGGATATTTCGATGATTTATACGACCGCGATGACGAGATTTTAACCACGCTTTTGCCCGTGTTTTACAAAAAACGCACGGACGGCAATTTGAAGGAAAAAATCAAAGAGGTGTACAAGGTCATAATGACCGAAGTCGATCCCTTTGCCGTGCTCGACAACGGCGAATTTTATTATACCGAACGCGGTATAGACTTTATTTATGCCGAGCTTAAAAACGAACTTGCGGACGAAATAAGAGCGTTTGCAAGTTACGTCGAAGCATCGTCCGCGATCTTCGTCGGTTATTCCGATTTTGAAAACTACATTGCGCAAATGCTCAACGGCTTGAATTTTGCCGCCGACGGCGAGTCTTGCGCCGATATTACGATAAGACTTTCCGAGCTGAAACTGCGCCGACCTTCAAAGAAAAAAACTACGGACGAAAAGATTTTGCAAGCCGAAGCCGCGCTCGAAAAAGTTGCTAAAAAATATCAGGAATTCCGCACGAAAAAATTAAAAGAATACGATTTAAACGATATCGATTGCGAAAAAGCATACGCCGAGGACTGTTCAAAAGTCTACCGCGCTTTCGTGGCTGCGGTAAAGGGCTTTGCCGCTGCGTTTGCCGAGGTTAAGCGCGACGAAAACTGCATAGATTTTTCCGATTTCGAGCATTTTGCCGTTAAAATTTTGCAAAACGATGCCGTGCGCGCCGAGGTGCGTTCACGGTTTAGGTACGTTTTTACCGACGAATATCAGGATACGAGCGGCGTGCAGGAGTACATTCTTTCGGCTGTTTCCGACAATAATTTGTTTATGGTGGGCGACGTAAAGCAAAATATTTACGATTTCCGCGGGTGCAACCCGACTATTTTTGCTGGTAAACGTGCTCATTTTGAAAAATACGGTGACGGCACGGTTATCGACCTCGATAAGAATTTCAGGAGCACAAACGCCGTGATTTCGGCGGTTAACCGTGTTTTTTCGGGCAGCATGACGGTAAAATGCGGAAACGTCGATTACGAGGCTAACCCCATGATTTTCGGTGCGGATTACCCTGCGGACGACGGTGTTGCCGAACTGCATCTCGTAAAAAAGAACGCTGCCGAAAACAATTTACCGAGCGGCGTTTACGGGGTTGTAAAGCATCTTAAAAAGATGAACGACGGCGGATTTTTTGCCGAGGGTGCATATATTGCCGAGCTTGTCGGAGATTTGTACGGCAAGGAAATTTACGTCGGTAAAAACGGCGAAAAACGCAAAATCGAGTTTAAAGATATCGCCGTGCTGCTGCGTAACGCCAATGCCGTGGGCGACGCCTACGCCAAAGAACTTATCGCGGCGGGTATACCCGTTTCGGCGAATTCCAAAAACAGCATAGGAGAATATGCGGAAATTGCCTTTCTGATCGATCTTTTAAAGCTGATAGGGTGTTTCAATCTGGATATTCCGCTTGCCTCGGTGCTTAAAAGTCCTGTCGGAGGGGTAAGCGACGCCGAGCTGTTCGCAATAAGAAAGTTTACTCCTAAGGGCAGTTTTGTGGACGCGTACAGGGTATACATTCGCGAAAAGACCGACGATCTTGCCGAAAAACTTAAAAAATTCGACGGATATATGACTAAAGTCAGGTTGATGGCGGAGTTTATGCCTTGCGACGAATTGTTGTCCATGATAATCCGCGAAAAGCAGATTGACGTCGGCTTGCTCGCGTCGCGCATGGGCGAGTTTAAAATGAACAGGGTAAATGCGTTTATCCATGCCGCAGGCAGCAAAAAGCAAACGGTGGACGAGTTTTTGGCGGGTATCGACGAAACCGTCAAACAGCTTACTATCGCTTACGACGACGAAAACGCCGTAAAAATAATGAGCGTTCACGCCTCGAAGGGGCTTGAATACCCCGTCGTTATCTGTGCGGGTGCGCTGAAAGCGTATAACGATCGCGATAAAAGCGGTAATTTTATTTACGACCGCTCGTACGGCATAGCGATCGCGCATTACGATCTTGCCAAAATGATAGTGGATAAAACCGCGTTTTTAATGTTTTTGCGCAAAAAACTCTTAAAACGCTCACGCGAAGAGGAAATGCGTATTTTGTACGTTGCTTTGACGCGTGCGCGCAACTATTTGTACGTTGTCGGCGAGTATTCGGGTACTTGCCCCGAGTGCAAAATCGGGCATTTCGAGGGCGATATTTATTCGGTTCGCCGTCCGTTCGATTTCTTTTCAAGCGGCGATTTGCCTTTAACCGACAAGGGTGAAATGACCGAGCGCGAGCAAAGCGAAAGGCAGGTAAGGCAGGTTCTTATAAGCGATTACGACAAAGAACTTGCCGAAATGATCGCGCAAAATCTTGATTTTTCATACGTCAGCGACGAGGGCGGTTTATCGGTCAAGCGTTCGGTTACCTCAGCCGTTCATTTCGACGAGGAAGACGCCCCTGCGTACGAAAAAGCTCCCATTTTTGCCGACGAACCTTTACCGTTCGACGAATCTTTACCGTTCGACGAACTGCCCGATGACGAAAACAAAGATGTTCAGGCTAAGCCGATCGATACGTTTGCGCAGGATAGCGCAAAAGAAAAATCGGTTAAACTGCCGCGAGATAAGCGTGAAGATATAGGTACTGCATACCATGCGTTTTTAGAAAAATGCGACTTTGAAAAAGATGCCGAAAGTGAGATTAACCGACTTATAGACGGACATTTGTTGTCCGACGAATGCATTTCTTTGCTCAGGCGCGAAAAACTGAAACGCATTTTGAAGATGGATATTTTCAAGGCGATAAAGGGTATGACTTTATATCGCGAGCAGCCGTTTACCGCATACATGCCCGCAAAACTTTTCGACGATAATTATTCGGGCGACGGCGAAGTGCTTGTTCAGGGTATTATCGACTTGCTGTGTTTAAACGGCGAAGAAGCGACGATTATCGACTACAAATTCACCTCCGAACGCAGTGAAGAGGTACTTATCAAGCGTTACAAAAAACAGCTCGAGTTATACGCATACGCGGTTGAGCATGTGTTAAAAAAGAAGGTCGTAAAATGCTTTTTGGTAAACATTTTGGCTAATAAAGTAATAGAAGTAACAATATAGAAAGCACGCCGTAAGGCGTGCCGAACAAAACAAAAAAATGCCCTATAGGTCGATTATCGGCACTAAAGGGCGTTTTTATTATTTGGTTTTGTTTTGTTTCTTCGCAGGGCAGTCAGAAGAGCAGCAACCGCAGCCGCAACCGCAACCGCCTTTTTTCTTGCGGCGTTTAACGGATAAAACAACCGCGGCGATAAGCGCGACGCCTACAACTGCGAGTATGATTATATCGACCGCGTTCATATAAACAAGCCTCCTATGGAATAGACGAGGAATGCCACAAGCCATGCGACCGCACATTGAAGGAATACGATGCCGACCGTCGCGAGTTTCGAGTTAAGTTCGCGCCGTATCGCGGCAACCGCGGCAACGCAAGGCGTATATAAAAGCGTGAAGATCAGGAAACTGCAAGCGGCAAGCGTTGACGAAAAAAGTTGCGGCAAGTGTGCGTACAGTTGTCCCGAATCGCACCCGGCAAGTATGGCAAGGGTGGAAACGACCTGTTCTTTTGCAATGAATCCCGAGATGAGCGCGGTGGAGAATTTCCACTCGCCGAATCCCAACGGTTTGAAAATTACCGAAATCCATTGACCTATGCCTGCTAACATACTTGTCGACGAATCGGTAACGTAATTTAAACGGAAGTCGAAACTTTGCAGGAACCAGATTATAACGGTGGCTATAAATATAATTGAGAATGCGCGTTCCAGAAAGTCGCGCGCTTTTTCCCATAACAGCAATCCGACGCTTTTCGGCGAGGGAAAGCGGTAGTTGGGCAATTCCATAACGAACGGCACGGGTTTGCCTTTAAAAGCGGTATTTTTAAGAATGAGCGCGGCGATTATCGCAAGCACGATGCCGATCAGGTACAAAGCGAACATAACGAGTGCGCCGTTGCCCGGAAAGAACGCCGCCACAAATACCGAATAAATGGGTATTTTCGCCGAGCAACTCATAAACGGCACGAGCATAATGGTCATTTTTCTGTCTCGGTCGGAAGAAACCGTTCTTGTGGACATTATTGCAGGAACCGAACATCCGAAGCCGACGAGCATAGGCACGAACGATCTGCCCGACAGACCGAGTTTACGCAAAGGTTTATCCATAACGAACGCCACGCGCGCCATGTAGCCTGTGTCTTCGAGTACGGAAAGGAAGAAAAACAGCGTTACAATTACGGGCAGGAACGAAAGCACGCTGCCCACGCCGTTAAAAATTCCGTCGATTATAAGGCTGTGAACGACCGGGTTAAGACCGTAATTCGTAAGAGCTTTGTCCACAACGCCGGACAATGCGTCTATGCCCATCGTCAGAAGCGATTGCAGACCGGCTCCGATTACGTTGAACGTAAGCCAGAATATCAGAAGCATAATACCCAAAAACACGGGTATTGCGGTAAATTTGCCTGTCAGAACTTTATCGATCGCGACCGAGCGCAAGTGTTCTTTGCTTTCATGGCATTTAACCACCGAAGCTTCTACCACGCTTTCTATAAAGCCGTAACGCATATCGGCAAGCGCGGCGTTGCGGTCAAGCCCGGATTCGGTTTCCAGCTGGACAAGGCAGTGTTCGATAAGTTCGCGTTCGTTCTCGTCGAGTTTCAGTTTGTCTGCAATATCGTTGTCGCTTTCGATGAGTTTCGAAGCGCAGAATCTCAGCGGCAAGCCTTCCTCTTCGGCATGGTCTTGTATCAGGTGCATTACCGCGTGAATACATCTGTGGCAGGGCGATTCAGCCTGACAAAAATCCTGTCTTGCAGGCAGAACATGTCCTTTTGCCGTTTCATACGCGCGGTCGACAAGTTCTGACACGCCTTCGCCGTTGATCGCGCTTATGGGTACTACGGGTATGCCGAGTTCCGCGCTCATTTTCTCGATGTCTATAGTACCGCCGTTCGCGCGCACTTCGTCCATCATGTTAAGCGCAAGCACCATAGGCACGCACAATTCCATAAGCTGCATCGTAAGATACAGGTTTCGCTCTATGTTGGTCGCGTCGGTTATGTTTATTATGCAATCGGGTTTTTCGTTCAGAATGTAATCGGTTGTAACGATTTCTTCCTGAGTGTAAGGTCTCAGCGAGTAAATTCCGGGAAGGTCTACCACAGTGCAGTCGGGCTTATCCTTTATTACTCCCGTTTTTTGTTCTACCGTAACGCCGGGGAAGTTTCCCACATGGCATCGCATTCCGGTTAATGCGTTAAACAGCGCGGTTTTTCCGCAGTTCTGATTGCCGGCAAGCGCAAATTTCATTTGTTTTCGTCCTTCTTGTTTTTCTTGAAAATTCTTTTAAACAGCGACGGCTTTTTTTCGTCGCTCTTTTTGTTTTGCGTTTTTTCGTCGTCAACAACGTCGGTAGCCGGCAAGTCTTCCGCAGGTTCAATCGAAATGTTCGCCGCATCGTCAAGACGAAGCGTAAGTTCGTATCCGCGTATGCGTATTTCGATAGGGTCGCCCATCGGCGCAACTTTTCTGAGCGTCAGTCTGGTTTTGGGAATCAAGCCCATGTCGATCAGTCGGTTACGCAGCGCGCCTTCGCCGCCGACTGCCGTAATAACTGCAGACTGCCCGACTTTCAGTTCGTTCAACTTCATAATAACTCCGCCTTTCAAAATTCAAGTTTTTCTTTTGCCGTGATATAATATCATGACTTTTTTATTATGTCAATTACACGGCTGCAATGTAACGGTCTTAATTTTAACGGTATTTAAGTCCGGCATAATGCGGGACGTATTAAAATTAAAAACATAGCGTTCGTACCGCTCAATTCTGAAATAATCCGTCGGGCGGTGTTTTGCTATGCTTTTATCGGAATATTAAATTACTTTTTGGGTTCCACGTGTCCGCAATATTCGCAAACGTAGTTCAAACCGTCGTAACTCATCTTGCCGCCGCAGGCAGGGCATTTGATTTTTTCGCTCGTGTCCTCGGTTTGCTTTTTGTTGGTATTAAGAATAAGTTTGCCGTCTTTAAAGAAAAAACCGGTGATGTATCCTTGCGAAATAAGCGTTTTGATATAATCGGTAACGATCTCCGGCGTGTAACCCGTCTGAGTCGCTATATCTTCAACCGTATACATGTTTTCTTGCATAATAAGACGGTAAACGAACGCTCTGTGTTTTACGTCGCCGAATTTAGTCCATACAACGGGCGCGCCGTAGAACCCCGCCACGGTCATAACTATTCCGGCAATCAGCATAAAAGTATTTTTGCCCGCGCCGAAAATAATCAGCAATATTCCCGCGGGCAGAAAAATCGTAAGCAGTATAGCCGTAATAAGCGTTGACCTGACAACAGAATTGTAGTCCTTTTTCATATTTGCACCTCTTCTCATAACCGCATCTCGTTTTCTTACGGAATTTTATCATTAAAGGGTGAAATTGTAAAGTGATTTCGCATACTTTTTTACGCTCGGAGCAAACTGTTATACGGAGGAACATTTATGAAAAAAAGCGGACTTTTAAGAATAGACGAAGTAGGGCGTATCGTTTTGCCGAAAGACATGCGAAAACTGTTGAAACTCGACCGCGACAGGCTGGTTGAATTATACGTTGAAAAGGACAGATTGGTAATTAAAAAATACTCGCCGATCGCAAGCGCGGTCGAACGCGCGAAATGTATTTGCGAAAAACTCGCGTCCGAAACAGGCTGCATTTGCATCGTAACCGATACAAGCAAGATTTTATGCGTATCGGGCGAGGCGTTAAAGGGAATCGAGGGCAAAAAAATCTCGCCGTCGTTTTATTCGCTCATCGAAAATACAAGCCCCGTGCTTATAAACAGCGACGAGGGAGGAAAACCGCTTTCGCCTTGCGCTGATCCCGAAATAGAATACAGCGGACTTGCTGCCGTCGTGCTCGAACAGGAAGATTGCCCTATAGGTGCGGTGGCTCTCATGTGCACCGATAAAACGCGCAGGCTCGGCGATTTAGAGGTTACCATTTTAAAAATCGCAAAAGAACTTCTTTGCTCTTGTTGTACGGAGTAAATACTCGATAACCGACCTATAGACGGGCTTTTATAAAACATGGCGGATTCTTCCGTTTAGCCAGTGGTGATAGCGTTAGAACCCACCGAAAAGGCGACTTTTTAGTCCTTTTCCGCGACCGTTCGGGCATAACCGTTTACGGTTGCACTAATCTGTTGCCTTAAAGCCGTCTTTTAGACATCTTTCGGCAA
>CAKQKA010000010.1 GCA_934247855.1 uncultured Clostridia bacterium
GAAATACCCTCTTGTGCAATAAAAAATCACATCCGAATTTTTTTTAACATTTAACCGTTTTTTTACTGCACCGTTACCGCAAGTTTACTTTCGGCGTGCTATACTGAAGGCGTAAAAGGCGAGAGCAACATAAACCTTTTACCGGCAAATTGCCAACCCATCTCCTTCTTTTTCAGTAAACGCTAATACGTTTACGGCGGGAAAACGGATACCTTCACCGTTTTCCTGTTTTTTTTGCCAAAAAATCGAAACAAACAAAAACAACGGCTGGCAGTAAATTACCTCTTTTTTATTTATCGCCTTTTCCGCTTGTAACAAAAATTTATATCGGCAATAAATAATTGCATTGCGAAAAACGTGAAAATCTCCCCGAAATTCGAAATCACTAAAAAATAACCACAGGTGATTGCGTTCTAACTCGGTCGCCTGTGGCTAACGACGGTAATTTTGCTTTTTACCGCCGTTTTTTTATTTCTTTTATCTGCCTGCTTTATCGTTTTTCTTTGTTTTGGTAAAAAAGCGTTTCTGAGGTTTTTCCTGTTTCTTTTCTAATTTTCCGCCAACTTTTTCCTTATCGGCACGGGATTTGCTTTCTTGCGAAGTCGCTTTTTTAGCGGGTTTTGCCGCGGGCAAAAGGAACATTGTCGTACCGTCGCGATCGGTCTGAATCTCGTAATCGCCGATGCTGCCTATTACCTTGCCGATAAGCTCTTTCATAGAGCGGCAGTTATAGTTTTTAGGCACGAAATCGGCGAATTTGTTCTTCATCTCCATGCCGATACGCGCGTACAAAGCCCAGCCGTCCTCTTCTATAAGTTTATCGATAATCTCTTTAAGCGCGGTACTCCTGCTTTCGTCAAGAATCGCGTGCGGTTTTTCACCGGATTTTTTAGCGGCAGATTTGTCTTTTTCCGCCTGAACGTCGCTGTTATCGAGGTAAATAAATTCGGAAAATGCGTTTACGAACGCCTGTGCCGTTTGCTTTAAGCCGAAGCCTACAACAACCTTTTCGCGCTCGCGCAGCTCCTGCACAAGACGGGTAAAATCGCTATCCGACGAAGCAAGGCAAAACACGTCGATATCCTTTTCAAACAGCACCACCATAGCGTTGATTATAAGCGAAATATCGCCCGAATTTTTGCCTTTGACAGCCGAAAACTGCTGCTCGGCAATGAGCGAATGCTTGGCGACCGTTTCCTTCCACGCCTGTACGTTAGGGCTTGACCAATCGGCAAATACACGGCGTACTATCACATCGCCGTAGTTTGCAGCTTCCTCGATGAGCCTTGCTGCGTACTTTGCAGATATATTTTCCGCGTCGATAAAAACCGCGACTCGCTTGTTTTCTTTCATCTCTTTTTCCTTATTATATATAACGGTAATTTTTTCAAAACTTGTTCGGGCGATCCGGCTAACAACCAACCCGCTTCATTCTTCGCAGTGATTAGTCTACGCCTCTTACACCTACGATATCTATGCCGTGCAATTCGGCTGCGATCTCTTTCATTTCATCGTCCGAATAAGCGGTAAAATTATGTTCGGGAACGTTTTCGGAATCTTTGAACTTCTGAAGGTAATATTTCTTCGCACCGCAAAGCCATTCGCCGATAGCGGCGAAATCCTCTTTTGCGTTAAGTTCTTTTACGACCGTAGTGCGGAACTCGTAATCCACAAGCCCGCGCTTTAAAAGTTCCACGCTCTTTTTAACGTTTTCAACGTCTACGAAACACCCTGCCGACAAAGCATATTTTTCGGGCGTATTTTTAATATCCATCGCGACGTAATCGCACAGTCCGTCTTTTATAAATCGCTCCAGACGGTCGTAAATGCTGCCGTTTGTATCGAGCTTGACCAGAAAACCCGCCTCATGCACACGCGCGGCAAAATCTTCCACACCGCTGTTTAAAAGAGGCTCACCGCCAGTAATGCAAATGCCGTCTATTTTGCCCTTTCGCCCCACGAGATAATCTATTATTTCGTCATCCGAAAAAGTATATTCGGGATTTTGCGCCGTAAACGCCAGTTCCGAATTATGGCAGAACGGGCAGCGAAAATTGCACCCTGCCGTAAATGCCGTACATGCGGTTTTACCGGGGTAATCGAGCAGCGTTAATTTTTGAAAACCTGCAAATTTCATTTTTGTATCTCTAAAGTTTTATTCTTTTATAAGCGAAAATTTTATTGAATAAATATCGCCGAGTTTCTCACCCGTATCAAAGCATTCATATCCGTTATCCGTAAAACTCATTTCAGCTTTACTAATTACGACTCGTCCGTCTTTTTCGGCAAAAGTAACGATATCGTTGAAAAAGCGGTCGGCTGCAAAAAGCTTTTGCGATTTGAAAGAAAACACCCCGAGCGACGATGAAGTAATACCGCTTCCGCACGAATAGTTATAAATAAGATACTTGCCGTCTACGTCTTCGGCTATAGCGATCTCGGTTACGCCGCAACCGCCGAACCACCCGCCTACAGCATAAATATTTTTCTTATATAACAGCAAAGTTTTTGTCGACGATTTGTATTTATATAATGCAAAATCGGTAATACCGTCGGGCGTGCAGTCAACGCATTCCTCGTCCGGATAGTCTTTTACGTCGCTTTCAAAATATTTTTTTACATTGTCCGGCAAAGGACTATCGTTAAAAGCAATCTTATAAAAAACGAACTTTGCGTCTTGTGAAAATGATTTTTCGGTTATATCGGTCTCATCTTCGTCGGATATTCCGCAGGATATAAAACACAAGCATAAAAAGAGTGCGAAAACCAACGATATGATTTGTTTGCGACGTTTCATAACGACTCCTGCAACTACAAAAACGTTTTACTGTAAAAAAATGGGCTAATTCAACAAAACGGACTCTTCTCTTTTGGAAAAGAATCCGTTATTTCATCTTTCGTTTTTCATTGGTGCGCTTACGGTATGTATCCGTCAGCTCTTATTCCTCAGAAGTTTCTTCAACTTCAGTGGCAGCGGTTTCATTGAAAGCGTTCTCGAGTTCGTTATCGAGATCGACGTCGAGCTCGTTATCGAGATCGTTATTTCCGTTAACAGCCTCTTCTATAAGCTGCATTGCGTCAACCTCGAACGGTTTTCTTCTTTCAAGCATTCCGTTTTGTTCGGCGCATTGATCTATAAGGCGTTTTGCATACTTCATCGCTCTGCCCGATTTGATACGCAGCATTACCGGAACGGTAACGTACGTCTTTTTGCCGGACATATCTACGCAGCGGAACTTCGGATCGACGGTCGAGATATCCATATTAAGATAAAGTTTGAGCGTCTTTCCGGCAACGGACAGTTTAACAAAATGGAATCTGCCCATATTGATACTGTCGAACTTTTTGGAAATTCTCGATTTGAGTTTTCTGAATCTCAAAGAGTAGTTCTTCAATTCGTCGTATCTGTCCTGAATTACCTCGGATGCTGCCAGCATCTTTTCGGCGAAATTCGGGCTTCTTACATAACCTTTCTTTTCTACATCGGCAACGCCGTCGGTCCCTTCAACCATATCGAGCGGAAGTGCTTCAGTACTTGCAGCGGCGACTTCTTCTTCGGCTGCCGGTTCTTCTGCAACCTCTTCGGCAGTTTCTTCAACCGCGGGTCCTTCGGTAACCTCTTCGACAGTTTCTTCAGCCGCGGGTTCTTCCGTTACTTCTTCGGCAGTTTCTTCAACCGCGGGTTCCTCTGCAACCTCTTCGACAGTTTCTTCGGCAGCGGGTTCTTCCGTTACTTCTTCGACAGTTTCTTCGGCAGCGGGTTCTTCTGCAACCTCTTCGGCAGTTTCTTCGGCAGCGGGTTCTTCTGCAACCTCTTCGACAGTTTCTTCGGCAGCGGGTTCTTCCGTTACTTCTTCGGTTGAATTCTTCAGACTTTCGATAATCGAATCAACCTTGCTGTCGATATCTTTAACCTTTCTCTCGATCTCTGCAAGCTTCTCGTCATCTATGGTTTCGGAAGAAACAATGGTAACGCTCTCCGACTTTTCGGGGGCGGAAACCTGAGCAGGTTCAGACGTATCCGCAGGTTTAGGCGGAGCGGCAACGGTTCTGCCGTTTTTATCGATCATTTCCTCTTCGACAACGGCAAAAAATTTCGGCTTTTTTGTTCCGAGCATTCCTTCTCTTTCTAACCAGATTCTCATAGTTTACCTCACACAAAAATCCGATACCCAAAGCACGACTTACATGCTTTGCATACACTATCTTTGATATCATTATATAATATTGCTATTCAATAATCAAGCATAATCTTGAATTTTTTTGAACTTTTTGCTTTTTTCACAAAATTTTTTCTTTTTAATCAGGCAAAAATACAGAATAATCGATGTATAGGGCACTTTTTTATTCCACGAGCTCTGTCGTTGCCGCTTAATGCGGGCAAATGTTTTGCGCCTGAAAAGCCGCTGAAAAACGAAATTCACTCATATAAAAGACTTCAACGGTTTATTTGTCCGAATTTTAGACTTTAAAAAAAGAAAACACGCCCTCGAAAGCGGCGTTTTTCGAGCTATAGCCCGATTTTTGCAGAAAACGCAAACGTTAAAGCAGACTGAAATACAATTATTCAAATACGCAACTAAAAGCACGTTCTGTATAACATTATATAATATGCAGGAGTATACTTACCGGATAAGAATAAATCAAACCTCAGTTTTGAGCCCGTGTTTTTAAAAAAACCCGCCTATATGTCGATTAACGATAAAAACCGCACGACTTAGCGCCGTGCGGTTCGTTTTTATACAATCGGTATTTATTTATCTTTCTTATCGAAAGTGTCTTTGATATAATCGTCGATAGTTTTTTGAATGCTTTCGGAAATCTTGCTCGCGCAAGTAGAAAGATTCGCTTCTACCGGTGCTTTTTCGGACTTTCTGATTTCTTCGATATCCTCATCTTTAAGATCGCTTGTAGTCTTGATATCGGTAACGTAAACAAGGTTGTTATAGGGAGAAGCGGTATAAACGGTGAAGAAATAATCACCTATTACTTCGGGCAGATACCAGCTGGCGGAACTTGCGAGAACACATACTTTTTCGATTTTGCCCTCGCCCATTTTTGCAGGTTCGGTGCCGTCCGCATTGATCAATTCACCCATAACCTTTACTCTGTAGTAATAGTTGTTGGAATCGGTCAGATAAACGTAACCGTCGTTCCAGAATTTTACGGTGTATCCGTTCAGGTCTTTATCGCAGAACAGGCTTGCGGTCTTATCTACGATAGGATTGCCGTTGTACTGTCCGTCTTTTGGGAACTCATAGTTATAAGCGGAAAGACCGTAAGTGCTGTCAAGGTAAAGAATGCAATTCTTGCTGACAAAATAAGAGGTGTTTGCAAATACCTTGGAAGCGTTAGCCGAACCGCGGTTAAGAACCTCGATCGTGCCGTCCTTTTCTACCTTGCCGTCTTTCTTCATATATGCGCGATATTCGGTAACCGTGGCAACCGAGGTATCGTTATAAGTAACTTTGATGTAGAGCGCGTCGCTGCCGTTTTTGATCACTGAATAAGTAGCGCCCGTAAGACCTTCGCCCTTACCGTCGGTCGTGCCGAGCGAACCTTTGCCGGTTGCAACGAGTTCTGCCTTTTCGGCGCCTAAGTCATAACGGTAAATGTCGTTATATTTTTCATCCTGTTCGAGTTCTTCGTCATAAGGAGTAGCAGTGTAATAAATGTCGGTTCCTCCGCCGAAATCGTACTCGCCAACCTTTTCGGAAGTGAATACTTTTTCGCCGTTATCCGCATTATAGACAACTATTGCCGCGCGCGTTGCGGTTTCGTCGTCCGATCTTTCGTCCTTAACGGTGGTTTTGATCATAAGATAAACCGTTCCGTCTTTTTCGACATAGCGATAAACGGTGGTATTGTCGTCAACGGTGGCGATAACGGTCTTTTCCTTGCCGTCGAGCGAAGCTCTCGCAAAACTGAGTTTGCTGTTTTCTACTTCGCCGGCTTTATTCTTTTCGGTATAAGGAGAAGCGAAATAAACGCTGCTCTTATCATCAAACATATAAAATCCCGAAGTCATATCGCCTGCGACGAACAACGAAGGAATTACCATCTGCGTTTCTGCAGTGGTTTTGGTATCTCTGTCGGCGATATTCTTAAGATCCGACTTTTTAACTCTTACGAGCGCGCCGGTAACCGGTTTGCCGAAAGTGTTGTCGTCCGTATTGGCAGCAACGCCGTTTATAAAATAGACGTAGTCGCCTTTTTCAACGACGAAACCGCCGTTGGAAGAAACTTTTCCGTCTAATCCGTCAAGTTTGTTCTCGTAATGAGTGCTGGTTTGATTGCAGCCTGCAAAAACAAGACCTAAGCTCATTATTACAGCCAGCAACGTTACAATGATTTTTTTCATTTCCTCTACTCCTTTCGAAGTGAATTTTGGGGTTATAGTTGCATATCGTCCCGGATACGCTCATACATTATATACTAATCCGAGAAAATAATCAATTATTTACTATGTAAAAACCGAAAAATTTTTCGGGTTTCGCCTGTTTGACGCGTGTTTTTTAATAAACCACGGAAAAAAGAGATAACGGCTCGCCCGCGCCCTTGAAAATGCCTGATAGAGGAGGATTTATGGAAAAAACCAGCATTCTTGATTTTATATCAAAACTTAGCGGAACGGATACCAATCGGCAATCGGACGGAAACGCCCTCGGTTCTTCGGTCGGAACAAATAAAAACGCGGCGGACGGCGATAATCCGATCGGCTCAAACGCGGTAATTTCCGAAAAAAACACGGGCGGAGCAGAACAAAAAAGCTTTATGCGAAGCTACAATCCTTTTTCGTCCGCAGAAAGCGAAAAAAGGCAGATTTCTGCTCCCAGAGCGGTAAAGCCGCCGAAAAGCACGATAGACTTAAAAAACGGCAAAAATCTCGCAAGCGAAAAAAAGAACGACGGCAGTTCGGACATGGTAAGATTTATCAATCGTCACAATGCGCTCGCAAAGCAGATTAATAAAAACAACGGGGATTAAATCCTCGGATAAAGCCTCGCCTTGCGATATTTTTTAATTCAACAAATCAGTTTAATAAACAAGCTTTAAGCCGATAAACGAATCGACTGTTTTTTGCGTTACATATTTTTTACTTCGTCGCACTTTAAAAAGGTCTATATGCCGATAATCGACATATAGACCGACTTTTTTTGTACTTGAACAATCATTTTAATCGCAATCGACCATTATTCCGCTTGCGCTTGACTTAGCCTTTCTGTCGGGCTCTGCCGTCCAGAGCGAACAAAGAACCGTTGTTTCATGCTCTTTTAAAAACTTATCTATATTCGCGGAAATTTCTTCGTTGCCGCCCGCATACCAGTCGGCAACATCTTTCGTAGCAGAAAAGTTCATGCCCGCCGCATCCCTCGAACCTCCGAATAAAGCCTGATTTTCAAAATAAAATTCCACGGCGCACAGTTCGCCTTTCAGATATTTTTCGGCATGAGCAGCCGCGTCCTCTTCGTTTCCGTAAGCAAAACGCGCTGCCTGCGTGGCAAACTCCATCGTTATGTTTTCCTCGCCGAAAGTAATCGCCATATCGCTTTTACCGAACTCGTTTCTTATTGCAATAAACCTTATCCCTTGATATTCATATATTTCAGAGCCGTACTCTTTAAGCCTTTTCTGAATATATTCTATCGCTCGTTCTTTATTCATTTAACCGCCTTTAAACTACAAAATAGCCGATAATCGCCTTATAGGCTCACTTTTTAATATATACAAGCGTCAGATACGCCCCGAACGCTTTAAATTAAGCGAAGAAAGAAGCTTACCGTTGCCGCACACTATACCTGCGCCGCACACGGTTGCAAGTTCCGGATGCTCGCAAATGTTTGCGCGAATACCTGCGTTATAATGAAAATATTGTTCAAGCCCCACGAATTTTGCGCCGCCACCTGCGAAGTATACGCCCGAACGGCGGATATCCGCGGAAATCTCTGCCGGAAGTTTTGCCATGAGCATATCCGCAATGCGGAAAATCTTATCGAAAAACCTCTTTATCGGCTCAAAAATATCGGACGACCGTACGGCGACCGCACGCGGTCTGCCGCTTTCGCAATCCCTTCCGTTGACGATAATTTCGGTATTATCGTTTTCAAGAAGACTGCCTATCTGAATTTTTACCACCTCGGCTGAAAGCACGCCGATTTTAAGACCGAAATTATCCTCGATAAAATCAACTATCATTTTATCTATGGTCTTTCCGCCCATGTTAACGCTGATACCCGAAATTACTCCGCCGAGCGAAACCGATGCCATTTTTGTACTGCCGCCACCGATATCTATTAAAAAGCAAGGATTACTCTGCGTGAGCGGAACGCCCGCACCCAAAGCGGTCAACACAGGAGATTCCGCAAAAAACGCATCGTACACGCCGCAAGCGTTAAGCACTTTTTCATATTTTTTTATCATCGCGTTTTCCGCGCCGCAAGGCACCGAAAACAGCACCGGCGAACGTTTGCCGAGTCTTTTAAGCGTAACTTTGTTTAAAAAAATGTCAAGCATAAGAGCGGCAGCGCCCTCATCATTGACGTTACCCTCGAATATAGGCGCGCGTACGGTTGTTCCGTCCACAGTCCTGCCGATCAGATTTTTAGCGTCCTGCCCGACCGACCTTACCGACCGCCTATCGCCGTCGAGCGCAATATAGCTCGGTTCTTCGAGCACTACGCCCGTACCGAGCTGATACATTCTTGTATTAGCCGATCCTAAATCGATCGCCATAGATGGAAGTTTCATCTTTTAGCTCCTTTTATGCCGTTTATTTACGACTGAGATAAGCTTTTTCGTGTGTTTTAAACTTACGTCCGAGTATATAAAATATTTTGCCTATAGTCGATTAACAGTGCTATAGCCCGCTTTTTATAATTTTTTGCGTCAAATAATACCGTGTTTTTTGAAAAGTTCTTTGAAGACTTCTTGCGGAAAACCGACCACGTTTGAATAACTGCCGTTTATTTTCTCTACAAGATTAAAACCGTCCTGAATGCCGTATCCGCCTGCTTTATCAAGTCCGAGTCCGCTTTCGACGTAATCTTCGATAGTCTTTTTTGACAGGCGGTTAAAATAAACCTCGGTAACGTCTGCGCCGCTTTCTTCAAACAACGGCGAGATCATCGCATAGCCTGTATACACGTAGTGCATTTTACCCGACAACTCTTCGAGCATTCGTCGTTCGTCCGCGTTGTCCTTAGGCTTTTGCAAGATTTCATCACCTAAGACCACGATAGTATCCGCGCCGATAACAAGGCAATCGGGGTGCGCGGCAAACACCTCTTGAGCTTTATGCAAAGCAATATTTCTTGCAATTTCGCTTTTTGACGGCGAATTATCCACTTTTTCTTCGCCCATAGCGGGAATAATATCGAATTTTACGTTCAACTCCCCGAGGAGTTCTTTTCTCCTCGGCGATTTGCTTGCAAGTATAATCATAGTTACATTATACACCAATCGGCACGACTTGTAAATAATTTGCTTTCGATAGGCGATATTTTTCATTTTAAAACGAAGTTTTTGCCTCTTTTTGACGTATTTTTGCCAACACCATCAAGATTTTTCGATTTTCACAGCGCGCCGCACCGGAAAAACGCACAAAAAAACCGCTTTAAAGGCGGTTGTCATCTTTAGCCAGTGTGATGGTGTTCGAACCCATTTTTGCGGGAATAAATCGGTTTTTGCTGTGTTAAACTCCCATCAACGTACGGTCAAGTACGATTTCGGTCGTTTGCCTTGCAAAAACTTTAGCCGCAACACGGCGATTTGATACCAAACAGGAATAATATAAGCCCGGTTTAGCGGCGGATTTGCCGCCTAATTCTGCGTTAGCCTCGTTTATAGTATGCCATACGATTTCACTCGGCTGCCTTGCCTTAGGCGGCAACTGCAACGCTAAACTGCTTTGCATCTTAAAGTAGCATTTTTTAGATGATTTTTTACGAGCCTGAGGACGCTGTACGAGCGTACCGCTATCGAAGGCTCGCGTAAAAGAGCTAAAAAATGCACTTTAAGACGTGGCTCCTATTGTTTCTGTTTGGTATATGCAAAAATGCGAAGCACCGAAAAGAGCGCATTTTTTGATGATTTTTTGCGAGCGTGAGGAATGCTGTACTAAACCGTTTGCGATTGCACTCCGCTGTTGTTTGTGCAACCGTAAACGGTTATGCCCGAACGGTCGCGGAAAAGGACTAAAAAGTCGCCTTTGCGGTGGGCTCTAACGCTATCACCACTGGCTAGATATTTATTTAATTATACAGCGGCAAAACCGTCGAGCAACAATCTGTCGGCAATGAGCGCGATAAATTCAGAGTTAGTGGGTTTATCGCTTTCGGAATAAGCGTTCACTCCGAAAAGCGAATTGAAAGTATCTATATGCCCTTTATTCCACGCCACGCCGATAGCGTGCCTTATAGCTCGTTCGACCTTACTTGCGCTTGTGTTGTATCTTACGCCGATCGTGGGATACAGACGTTTGGTAACGCTGTTGATAATTTCGGGTTCTTCGACTGCAAGCCTGATACCTTCGCGCAGATAAGAATACCCTTTAATGTGCGGCGGCATACCCATTCCGATAAAAATACGACTTATACGTTCTTCGATCTGCCTGTCGAGATCTCCGTCATCGCCCCTTGCACTCTCGGATACAACCATATCGCCATTAGAGCCGATTGAACCGCTGATCGGCGTAAACGAATCTCTGCTCATTTTTGCAAGCGAATGCATACGCTTGATGAGCGTGCCGTAATCCACGGGCTTAATCATATAATACGAAGCGCCGGCATCCATAATTTGTCTGACCATTTCTTCGCAATTCATAACGCTTATGACAATAGCGCAAGTGTCAGGTGAATAATGCTTTGTAAGTTCGATAAGCTCGATTCCGTCCGACTGTCTCAAAGTAAACGAAGTAACCAGAAAATCGGGTTTGTTTGCTCTGATCGAATCTATTGCGATTCTTACGTCATCGGTAACCTCGATTACGTTGAACGAACCTCGCAAACTATCGGCACAGTCCTGCGCTTCGCGCATGTCGTTTTGAACAATTACAACTGATTCCATTTTCCCTACCCCTTAAAATATAAATTTAATTTACCGATAATATTCTCCCGGTAAATTTTATACTTCAATTATACCACGATTTTTGAATTATAATCGTTTTTCTTAGGGAATAAAAAGCGAGAAAACAAGCTATTTTTAAGACTTCGTGTCGAAATTTGGCTATAACGAAAAATATCATCAGAAAATTGTTTTAAAAAACTTTTACGCCCGTTTTTACAAATATATATCGTTTTTATAAATATTAAACGACGGCAACAAAAAAGTTACCGCCGATACGTATTTAGTTTATGAGCCAAAAGCAGAATTATATCGTGCAAAAACAGACGACGTTTAACGGCTGAATCCGCCCGTAATGAGCATAATAATCACATACAAAAGCGCGATTATCGCAAGCACGACGGTCATCGGCAACAGCATTTGTTTTACCGTAGTCCAGTAAGTGCGCCACTTATCTTTAAAAGTGGAGCGCGGCTTGTTTGCGGGCTGATTGCTCTTAGGCTTGCCGCCTATGCCGCTGACCGCAGACATATCGGCTATGGTAGAATTATCGTCATACCAGATGATTTTTTCTTTCTTTTTCTTGTTCTTTTTGTGCGACATATCAGTCCTGCGGATACAAATGGCAAGCTACAAAATGCCCGGGTTCGTATTCTTTATAGCACGGAGCTATATGTTTGCATATCTCCATAGCCTTGGGACAACGAGTGTGGAACTTGCAGCCCATAGGCGGATTTGCGGGCGACGGGATATCGCCTTTAAGAATGATACGATTAGCCTTTTCACGCGGGTTGGGATTAGGTACGGCAGAGAACAATGCATTCGTGTACGGGTGCATCGGATTGCCGAAAATCTTATCCTTATTACCGAACTCGACCATAGAACCGAGGTACATTACGCCGATTTTATCGGATATGTATTTAACGACCGACAAGTCGTGCGAAATGAAAAGGTAGGTAAGATTTCTTTCCTTTTGCAGCTTTTTAAGCAGGTTGATGATTTGCGCCTGAATGGAAACGTCCAACGCGGAAACGGGTTCGTCGCAAACGACGAGTTCGGGATTAACCGAAAGCGCGCGAGCGATACAAATACGCTGACGCTGACCGCCCGAGAACTCGTGCGGGTATCTGTCGTAATAATAATCGCGCAAGCCGCAGCTTTCCATAAGTTTAAGAACGTAGTCCTTAATTTCGGCTTCGGGTACGATATGATGTACCCTTACCGCTTCGGACAACAGGTTGCCGACCGTGCTTCTGGGCGGGAGCGAGGAATACGGATCCTGAAAGACTATCTGCATTTGCGATCTGAGCGGACGCATTTGCGCGCCTTTGTACCCCGCAATGTCGTCGCCCTTGAAAAATACCTGCCCGCTTGTAGGCTGATGCAGTTTAAGAATGGTTCTGCCCATTGTGGTTTTACCGCAACCGGACTCGCCTACGATACCGAGCGTTTCGCCCGGCAAAATCTTAAACGATACGTCGTCAACCGCTTTCAAAGAAGATAACGGCTTGCCCAAAAGCGTCTTTTTAAGCACAAAATATTTTTTCAGGTGCCTTACTTCGAGTATTGCGTCGGGATCGGGAGGAAGAAGTAAATCGGCAGCAATTTTTTCGTCGCGCGCGGCTTGTTCTTTTTCGGCTTCGGCTAAATCGTCAAAACCCGAAAACTCGCCCGCATCGGCTGTCGTTTGGTTTTCGGCATTGCAGGCTTCCGTCGCGCAAGTTTCTTCGGTTTCGCCAACGGCGATTTTTTTGTTTTTGTCCATATTACTTTTCCTCGTCGTATAAGTGGCAAGCTACGAAATGCGTCGGGCTGACCTGCACCATGCACGGATAATCCGCCGAGCATTTGCCTATGCACTTAGAACATCTTTCCTTAAAATAACAATAGTCGGGCATATCGATCGGGTTAGGAACGTTGCCCGGAATATTGAACAACTCCGCCTCTTTCGACTGCATTGTCGGCTTGGATTTTTGCAAGCCCTGCGTGTACGGGTGAAGCGGATTGAAGAAAATCTCTTCCGCCGTGCCGCGCTCGATAATTCTGCCCGCATACATAACCACGACGTAATCGGCCATTTCGGCAATAACGCCGAGGTCGTGCGTAATCAAGAGAATAGAACCGTTAATTCTGCGCTTTAAGTCGTTGAACAAATCAAGAATTTGCGCCTGAATGGTAACGTCCAAGGCGGTGGTCGGTTCGTCGGCTATGATAAGACGCGGCTCGCCCGCGAGCGCCATAGCGATCATAACACGCTGACGCATACCGCCCGACAGTTCGTGCGGGTAAGACGCATAAACGCGCTCCGGCATGGAAATTCCGACCATATCGAGCATTTCGATAGAGCGTTTTTTAGCAAATTCCTTAGTTGCTCCGGGAACGTGCAGCAGCGACACTTCGTCAAGCTGATTACCTATGGTAAAAACCGGGTTGAGCGAAGTCATCGGTTCCTGGAATACCATCGACAGCTGTCTTCCGCGCAAACGATACATTTCGTTTATCGGCATTTTTGCTATATCGAAAACGCACTCTTCTTTCTCGTAAACGCCGAGTCCGTTTTCGCCGACCTCCTGCACGGGGCGGCGTTTGGGATTGCCGTTTCTGTCGCAAACCACATTGCCGCTCGCATCCGTTACGTCTTCATAGATGATCTCGCCCTTTTCGTCGCGCTTGTAAACGGGAATAAACTCACCGTTTTCGTCGCGCTTGAAGTCGTTGGCTTTAAAGCGGATGGACCCGCTTACTATCTGCCCCGACGGACCTTGCAAAAGACGCATGATCGACATTGAAGTAACCGACTTACCGCAACCTGACTCGCCGACGACGCCGACGGTGGAGTTAAGCGGTATCTCGAACGAAACGCCGTTAACCGCTTTTACAACACCCTGATCGGTAAAGAAGTAGGAATGTAAATCCTCTACTTCGAGAATATTGTTTTCGTCTTTCATCACCGTAGTGTATTCCGATTGCGGAACATTGCGGAACTTTGCTTTTTCGAGACGGCGCATTTCCTTGGCGTTAGCCTTGGCGATTTCGCGGATCTCTTTCCCGGTCATGTAATGGTTTCCGGAAGAATTCTTATTTTCAGAATCTTTTTTTCCGAATAATTTCAACATCCGTTATCTCCTTTGTCTGGGATCGAGAGCGTCGCGCAGACCGTCGCCGATAAAGTTAAAGCCGAGCACGGCTATAATGATACAGATACCGGAGGGTACCCATACGTTAGGATAATTCTTAAGTATATTGAGGTTTCTCGAAATAACTTCGATCATAGTACCCCATGAAGCATACGGCACTCTTACGCCGAGGTTTAAGTACGACAGCGTGGACTCATAAAGAATCATGCTACCGAGTGACAACGTCATAGAAACGAGAATCTGCGGCAAAATGTTAGGAACAAGATGCTTGAATATCTTTCTCGGCGTTGAATAACCCATGGCTTCCGCAGCGACCATATATTCCTGTTCGCGCAGGAAAAGAATCTGTCCGCGAACAAGTCTTGCCATTCCCGGCCAGGAGAACAGCGACAGTATGCCCATAAGCAAATATATGTAGTATTCGGACGGCACCTTGTTGGCGTCGAGCACGGCGCCGATGATAAGCATCAACGGCAAGGTGGGCAGACACATAAGAACATCGCATATACGCATTATTATGTTATCCACAATTCCGCCGTAGTAACCCGAAATACCGCCCATTATAATGCCGAGCGCGCTGGTAAGGAATACCGCGATGAAACTTATCGTAAGCGAAAGTCTTCCGCCGTACATAAGACGGCAGAATACGTCAAGTCCCTTTTCGTCCGTTCCGAGCAAGTGGTTACCGTCAGGCAACGCAAGACTGTTAACGCCCTTTGTGGTAACGTAACAAGTTACGAACTCCTCTTCGCCTTCGATTCTTATATCGTAGTCCTGATAACGGGTTGCGCCCGCACGGTCAACCTCGATTTCGCCCCACTGTCTGTATACGACCGGTCCAAGCCAACTGAATACGAACAGCGACGCAAGCATCACTATACCTAAAATAGAAAGTTTTGAACGGAAAAACCGCCTGAGTAACATTCTCGTCGGCGACATAAGTCTGACGTTTCTGTCAAGGGCTTTATCGGTATCTGCGATATCTATCGCCTCTTCCTGCTTTTCTACCTTTTCGGCAGCGACCTCTTCGGCTTCCAACTCGTTTATAACCTCGGATTGGTTAAAATTCTTTTCTTCCATCATAGTCCTCCGTTATGCAAGTTTGACGCGCGGATCGACCACTGCGTACATTAAGTCGGCAAGCAAAACGCCGAGCACGGACAACGCCGCAAGAAACATATTATAGGTCATAATAACCGGAATATCTACCTGCGTCATTGCGTTAAGCGCGAATTTACCCATACCGGGGAGATCGAATACCTGCTCGGTTATCATTGCGCCCGAGAAAAGCGACGGAATAAGCCCTGCAAGACTGGTTACCAAAGGAATAAGCGTGTTTCTGAAAGCATGCTTATAAATAACTTTGTTTTCCTTAAGTCCCTTGGCGCGCGCAGTCCTTATATAGTCGGAGTTTAAAACCTCGAGCATGTTCGTTCTTGTCATTCTCATACGCGAACCTATGCTCAGTATTACAACCGTGCAAATCGGCAACACCATATGTTGGAACCTATCCGCAAATTCCTGAATAGAACTATCATAAGTTTTACCCGAACTGATACCCGATATCGGGAACCATTTCAGCTTGATCGAGAATATGTTTTTAAGCAACTGACCAAAGAAGAATGACGGCAACGATATACCTACAAGCACGAGAATGGTAACTACGTAGTCGCGAATGGAATATTGATGGGTAGCCGCGGTCACGCCGAGGGGAATTGCCACCAAAAATTCAAACACGGTAGCTATTGCGGCAACGGTAAAAGAAACGCCGAGTTTATCCGGATCGAAAATTTCGGTCAGAACGTCGCGTCTGTTGATAAAACTTTTACCGAAGTCCAGCTTGAATATATTGCCCAGCCAGCGGAAATAGCCCTCTACAGGCGTACCGTCAAGACCGTATGATTTATACATGGTCTGAATCAGTTCGTCCGAAACGGTTCCGCCGCTTTGCGTCAGCGCAATTATTTTATTTTCGATAAAGTCGGTAGGCATTGCGCGCAGCAGTGCGTAAAGCAGAAACGATACGCCGAACAGTATCAGCAGCGATATACCTAACCTTTTTAATATGTATTTGAACATTTTTTCTCCGTATGGCGCCGCAACGCCCGAGGGCATTGCGGCAACACAAGTCTACGTTTGATTATTTAACCATTTCAATTTCCCAGATTCTTTCAAGCGGTGAAGAATACGGGTTAACGTTACCGTCTTCGGACGTGCTGTATTTCATGCTCGATTCCTTAATAACTTTCGTATTGAAAGCATACAGGTTCATACGCTGATAAATAGGCATTTCTACAGCAAGATGAAGTACGTCAATCATAGCGTTTTTATAAATTGTTATTCTGCTTGCACGATCGGTGATTTCACGACCTGCTTCGATCTTTTCGCTGAGTCTGTTAATGATAGAAACCTCTTCGGCGTATTTGGTCTGATCTCCGAAAATCTCTCTGTAGCCCCAAGCGTAAACCGAAGTCGCGCTGGAATTCTTGTGGTATACCTGATACATATCGGGATCGATAGTGGAACCCCAAGCGGCTGCCCATACTGCAAGCGAACCGGTTGCAAGTTTTGTAAGAGCGGAAGAATCGGCTTTGATTTCGATTTCCCAACCTAAACCGTTAAGAATTTCGGCAGCCTTTACGAATACCTGATACGTGGGGTGTTCGCTGATAGACGAACCTGCGATCGTGAAGGTTATCTTGTAATCTTCCTGCGTTGCGCCGCTTGCTTCGGCTTGAGCCATAAGGCTTTGTATGGTTGCTTTTGCAGTTGCGTCGCCCGACCACTTAGTCCACTGCGGCAATTCGTCGGCGGTATAATCGGTGGGGTAAGCCCAGCTTACTTTTGACATAGGCCATTCGATGGTCTGAACTGCATCGTCGGGATAATAACCCTTAACTTCGTTACGGTTCATGGCAGCCATGATAGCTCTTCTTACGTAAATGTTGGGAACTTTGCCCGCATTGATTCCGACGTAGCCGTAACCGAGCTGCCAGCCCTGAGCCGTTCTGATACCGTCGTTATAGAGGTTCTTAAGTTCGGTACGGTTTTCATCGGTGAGCTGCGGAGTGATATAGTCTACTTCGCCGTTGGCAAGCGCATCTATAGCGTTGGACGAGCTTACTACACGCAGTCTTAACTTTTTAGTTTTAACTTCGAACATAAAGTTCTCGTTTGCTTTGAAGTAAACCGTGTTATCTTTGTTGAATTCGGAGTTTGCAATTACGTCTTCGTTTTCATAATTGGTCGCCATATAAGGACCTGCGCCTACGGGGATGCTGACGTGTCTTTGCGACTGAATTACGTTGGTCTGGAAATCGGAATCGGCAAATCTGAGACCGAACTTATTGTTCTTTATATCTACATTTTCAAGGAGGTTGCCGTTATCGTCCGCCGCATAGTAATGCTGAGGTGCAACGGTGAAACCGAAGTTGTAAATTGCCTTGGGGTCCTCGCCCTTAACGGTAATCTGCAATACGTCATATTCATTGCTGTTCACAGGCGTACCGTCCGGATTGTGCGATTTTGCGATTGTGTAAGTGCCGAGGTCTCCGCCTACGGTCTTGCCGTTGCCAGCAGCTACAACGACCTCGCTGTCAGTGCCTGTGTGACCGAGCGATACGATACCGCTGATGTTGGAAATAGTTCCTTTCTTATCCTGAAGAATGATACTTCTCGCGTCACCCTCGAATCTCGTGAGCATGGTGGAAGCGGTACCCCAATAAGTAATTACCTGGTTGAAGTTGTAACGAATCTTACTATTGTAAACATATTCGATAGCTTTTTCCATCGTGTCATATCTCGTAGCGTAATCTTCGTTCTCGAAACGTTCTATATTGCTCTTGTCGTCTTTACCGTCTTTCTTTGCATATACCGGTGTGATATATCCCTCAAACAGGAAGAATTTGAATACGTCGTTTTTAAGTTTTTCGGCATGAGGCTTATATAATGCGCTTGTAAGATCGAAACTCTCTTTTGCCGATTTATAATCGTTTTCGATTTCTTTTTTGAAGGTTTCGCAAGCGAACTTATAGTCTTCTAAAAGTTTTTTTCTGTAAGCGGCTTCGTTTTCGAGGCTGTCGTTGAACGCTGCCATATAAAGCGAAGGGATTTCGACTCTGCCGAGAATTTCTTTCATCGTGTTTTCGTCGGCGTCGTACGAGTTATCGCCTTTTTCGGCTTCGGTCGTATAAATCAATTCGAGAGCAAGTCTTCTGTTGTATGCCATTTGAGAAGCGGAAGAAAGTTCGCCGCTGTCGGAATCTTCGTCCGCACCTTCGGTCTGCGTTCTGTAAGCGTTAAGACCGAGAATCTTTGTGGAATACATAGTAGACGAACCTGTGTAAACGGGATCGAGATATTCGTAAATGTTGAACATTACGTCGTTCATCGTAAGGGGCTTACCGTCGGAGAATTTAAGGTTGTTTTTGATAACAAACTTATAAACGGTGTTGCCTTCCGAATTCTTTTCGTAGGTGAACGCTTTTACGACGGTAGATTCTTTGTCGCCTGCGGTAGTGTTGCCGTTACTGTCGGTCGAGAGCATACCTATCTGCGTCATTCCGATTACGTCATGGTCGGCGCCTGCGGTCGCATAGAACGGATTGAACAAACCGCTCATTTCTTCGGTCATTATCCAGATTGCGTCCTTTTTACCGCCTTTGCCGGCAAGAGCAACTATAAGCACAACGCTTGCAACTATTACGACTGCAACCGCCGAGCTTATTATCGCGATTAGTTTTTTCTTTTTCATGCTTTATATTCCTCCGTTATATGGATTATATTCCGAATTTGTATCGTTCGAATTACTCTTGGCTATCAGAATAATTTTTCCGTTTTCTACCTTATCGAATTCAAATCTGTAGAAATAGTATTTTACGCCCGCGCGTTCATAAAGATATTTTCCGTAAAGAACGAGCGATACGCCGTTATTTTCGATTACAGCGTCGCTGTCGCCGCCCGAGATGAGGCTTAAGTCGAACCCCGATTTATAAGAAAAGTCGCCCGAAATTCTGTATTCGGTGTTTTCCATTTTAACGTTCGTAACATTTGCGCCTTTTTCTATGTAACCGGAGAACGCACCGTAATGTCCCACGGTATTCTTACCCGAACTGATAAGGTCGAATGTGGTATTTACAAACGTTACGTTCTTTATAACTGCGTTAGCGGCAACTCTTCCGAACAAACCGCCGTTTTCTTTATCGACCGTGTTGTGTTTCGCGGTTACGCCGCTTATTTTATGACCGTTGCCGTTAAACGTACCCGTAAACGTGCCGTTTTCAAATGCAGACGGCCAGGCGAGCTGCTTATCGCCGTTGGCTGCAGCCGAGAAATCGAGATCGCACAAAATTTCGTACAAGCCGTCGGCATCGCCTTTTTCGGATAGCATTTTGGCGGTATTGACTTTGTATTCAACGCCTTTTTTAAATTCGACGTAAATCTTTTTATCGGGATTGATCGCCGATGCGGTCTGATAATCGATCGAACCGCCGTGATTTACCTGCCCTTCTATCTTTTTGGTTTTCCCTTCGTCCTCGTAAGCGGCTACAAACTGCATGCTGTCGTCCTCGAGCTTGGGAAAATCGAAAAATTTGTTGGGGTTGGAAACGTATTTACGGCTGTATTCGATATAACCGCATTTTACCGTATCGCTGCCGACCTGCATCGTGTCGCTCCAGTCGGGAAGATAACAAACGTCGAGATCGCCGTTGTTCTCTTTATTGTCCAAGTAATCGAACGGGCTTGACTCACCGTAAGGCTGCCATGTGGTTTTGCCGTCCTCGCCGGTTACCTCAACGTAATAGGTAAACGTGAAATAAGGCAGCCATGCGGCATACAGCGTGAACTCCTGAAGTTCGCCGTTATCGTAAGCGGTAATTCTGTCGTTTTCAAAATCCCACGGATCGGAAAACTTATAGGCGGGAATGGCTTTTTCTTCGCAGGTGTTATCGGTATAAAAGATACCCGATACAGGCTCGAGATAAATCTTCTTGCCGTTTTCACCGATGTAGTTTCCGTATTCGTCCTTTACCTCGGTGCGTTTTTTATACCAGCCGACGTTAAAGAAATTCCCGTCCTTAGTCATTTGCAGGTTGGAAATTTTACGCGACGAATCGACCGGATCGATAAGTTTAATCTTGACCGAACCGTCGGCTTCTTTCGTGTACTTGGACGGATTGAACATATCGACGAAATAACTGCCGTTGTTGCCCAAAAAACCGCCGCCGCTCGCGTCGTATTTAACGGTAACGACGTAACCTTTTTTTACATAGTCGTCTATCTTGGTATCCTTCCCTGCGCAGGCGGTAAGACCTGCGCAAAGAGTTATCAAGCATATCGCGCTTAAAATCGAGATGAATAATTTTTTCATATCTTATTCAGCCTTTTAATTATTATTATCGTCATCCGAAGATTCGTCGTCGTCATCGATTTCCAGCATCGTTTCGTCGAAATCTTCTTCGGCTTCGGATTTATTGCCTTTTCTCTTGGAGAAAACCGTGAAGTACAGTACCACCGCCGCACAGATTATGCATACGCACGGAATAACTATCCACACCCACGTTATATCGGTCTTGTTTCCGTTATCGGACGAACTGTCGACGGAGGAAGAAGAATCCTGATTATATTTAAGGTATTCGATAGTCGATTCGGCATCGGTGAGTTTGCTGTAGTTGGTTACGAGAGCCTGTTGCGATGCAAGACCGAGGTTGTTGTAAGCCGTTCTTGTCTCTTTAACCTGCTCCTCGTCGGCAAGCGTAATTCCCTTGGGAATTTGATTGATAAGATCGATTACCGCAAGAGTTGCAGCCGTCGGCGCGCTTTCGCCGCTGACCTTAGTTGCAAAGTACTGTGCGTAAACGAACGAATCGTAGTTGCTGCCGTTTGCGGGGTATACCATAGTAAGACCGGTGCCGACCTTGCCTACGTAATCCGCAAAGTTTGCGCCGTAGTAATAGTTGTTAAGGCGGGAGCCTAAGTTCCACATATAGAACTTGACTATTCCGAGTCCGTTTTCGTCGCCAAGCTTGCCGGGGTACGGATGATTTCCGCTTACCGCGTAAGATTCGTCGTATTCTTCTTCGAGATTAGGTGCCGCAAGGCTTGTGAACGTTACGCAGGAAAGTTTGTTTGCCGCGTAGAACGCTTTGTCGCCTATCGCTTTAAGCTCGTAAGGCATGAACACGTTAACGATTTGCGTGTTGTAGAACGCGCGGGCGGAAATTCTCGTCGTGCCGTCCTTAACCGTGTAGCTGCGGTCGGCTTTAAGCATAGGATAACTTACGAGTTCGTAACCGCCGTTTTCGGTTATTCTGTAAAGTACGCCGTTTTCCACGAACACGTTCGCGCTTATCGTGAGGTTTTCGTTAAATTCTTTAATGCCCTCGAACTTTTCAACGTCCTGATATGCGCCGAACGAAGCAATTTCGCAGCCGTAGAACGGGTTATCTCCGAGATTTGCAAGGTTTTCGCCGAACCTTACTTCGGTTATGGCCGTGTCGGCAAAGGCGAAACTGCCGATCGTCGTTGCGCTGACGAGATCTGCTTCTTTAAGAGCAGTACACATAAACGCTTTGTCGCCGATAGTTTCAACGCGGCTGAGGTCGAATTTTTCAAGCTTTCCGCAGTTCATAAACGCGGCGTTGCCGACGCTTGTAAGTTTTTCGCCGTTTACTTGAGTCAGCTTTGTATCAGCGAAAGCGTACTCGCCTGCCGATACCACGTTATTGAGGTTTAATGTTTCAAGTCCCGAACCGTAGAATGCGTAATCGTCGATTATCTCCAAAGTTTCGGGAATAGTTATTTGTTTAAGCGCGGTGCAGCCTGCGAAAGCAAATGCGGCAAGCGCGTTTTTGGTGTAAGCTACTACTTTGTTCTTATCGTCGGGATCGAATTCGCTTCTGATCTGCGCTTCCAACTTGTCAGAAAGCGTAACGTTTGCGAGTTTTTCGTTGTTCATGAACGCGCCGATTCCGAGTTTCGTTATGTTGGAAAGATCTGCAGTTGTAAATACCGGTGCGGTGCTTGCGCTTTCGTTTTTACTACCCGCGAATGCGTAATCGCCAATTTCGGTAACTTTCGAAAGGTCGATTCCGGCAAGCGCAGCCGCGTGCTGGAAAGCATATGCGCCGATAATCGTTCCCTCGCCGAGGGTTACGGTCTTAAGACCGAGGTTAGCGAAGAATGCGTAATCGCCTATAATAACGCCGCTTCCGAGAGTTGCGCTCGTCAGGACGTCGTTGCCCTGCGAGCTTGCGAAAACGCCTTCGCAGAGCGTTACGTTGTTGCCGATTGTTACGGTTTTAAGATTAGCACAGTTAAAGAACGCATACTCGCCTATCGTAATACCGTCGCAATCTCCGAGATCAACGTTTTCGATTTTCGTTCCGGCAAACGCGCGCTCGCCGATAGTAACGTTGTTCGTAACGTTGGGCATTACGCGGATGCTTGTGAGAGCAAACGCATAGTCGCCTATCGTTTCAAGCGTGCCGAGTTCATAATTTCTTACGCCGCTTAAGTAGAACGCATAGTTACCTACCGAGGTAACGTTTCCGCCGACCACTTTATTTGCATTGGCGTTGGACGAGAATGCGCCGACGCCGATCTTGGTAACGGAATCGGGAAGAGTTATCACTCCGCTTGCACCGGGCGCCACGAGAACGAGTTCGGTTTTGTCTTTCGTCAGTATCTGATTGCCGTTTTGTTCAAAGTACGGGTTGCCTGCGTCTACTTCAAAAGTCGTTAACTTCGTGCAGCCGTAGAATGCGTTCTGATTGATTACTTTAACGTCTTTGCCGATTACTACCTTTGTAAGCGAGGTAAGTCCCGCACAGACGTTTGCGGGAATAACGTCGGCGTTTATGGTGAGTTCGACGAGGTTATTGCAACCTACGAACGTGCCTGCACCTAATTTTAACTTAGCGCACGAGTAAGAGAATTCCTTCAGGTTCGTGCAGTAACCGAATGCACCCTCGCTTATCGATTGACAAGACGTCGGCAGATAAACGTATTCGAGCTTGGTGCAATATGCAAATGCATTTCTTCCGATCGCTACTACGCCCGAGAAATCGAAATCGGTAAGCTGAGATTCGCCGAGCGTGATTACGTTGTCGTCATCGTCGTCATCGTCAAAGTTGAACTTTGTGCCCGCTTTTTCCATTGCGAACGCGTCTTTATTGATAAACTGCAGGTTGTTTTTGCAAGGTCTGTAAACGCCCTTATCGTCAACCTCGGCGAACGTTACCTTTTTAAGGTTGTTGCAACCCTGGAACGCGCCCAGACCGATCTTTTTGAGCGTTGACGGGAACACTACTTCTTCAAGCGCGGTAAGATATGCGAACGCGTACTCGTTGATGGTTGTTACGCCGTGCGGAAGAATAACTTTCTTTATCGCCTTGTCGCCTATATACTGCTGCTTGATATAATAAGGATCTTCTTCGTCGATTACGTCGCCCTTAGATGTGTCTTTATCGACGTATCTGTAACCCGAAAATGCGTAATTGTTGATAGTGGTTACGCCCTTGTTGCCGGGAACTACTACTACGTTATCCTGCGTTTCGGTAAGAACCGTGCCGTCGGCATTCTCGTAAGTTATATCGAGCGTTTCGCCCGCGCCCTTGTATGCCGAAAGGTATATAGCCTGCGTTTTGAACGGATCTTTTACCGTTACGACGACCGAATCACGGAAGAAGGTTTTTTTCCATTCGGCGCTGGCTGCAGAATCTCTCGTCATAACGATTGCGGTTACCGTGGTTTTGCCCTTGGCAACGGCTGTAATCTTACCCGTTACGGGATCTATTGTTACAACCTTGTTGTTTCCGCTTTCAAATCTGACATCGGTTAAATCATCGAAATATTTTTCGATTTCGTAATTAAGCGTTACTTGTTCGGACGGGTACATCGAAAGTGTTTTGCCGCTCTCGAACTCACTCGTGCTGCCGGTAAAGCCTATCTCTCTGTCTTCCGAGTCGAGCGTATAGAACGCGTAATCGGTCTTGTACCCCGTTACGTTGAACTTACCTACGGTAGGCGTGCCGAATTTCTTGTAGCCCGTTTCACCCTCGCTGTAAACGTAAACTTTGATAGTTGCCGTTTTTTCCGCGCCGCCTGCGTCCTTGCCCGTTGCGGTTATTTCAACGTACGGGCGTTCGGTCTTGCCGTCGGGAGTTTGCGGAGTGCTTTCTTTTGCTATTATCTTGCCTTTTACTACGTCGACGTACTTGTTGTTTTCACCTAAATCCGTGAAATTGCCGTCGTTATCGTAGCCGTAAAGCACGGTCTTATAATCGAGAACTTCTTTCCAGGTCTTAGCGGGATATACGTCAACGAGTTCGTCGATATTCTGAGTCTGGTTGGGACTTAAATAAATTTCGCTCTCATTGAAGTAAACGCTCATTACCTCGTCGGGAATTCTTACTTCGTAAGTTGCGGCGTTCATTGCGTAGTCGTAACAGTTAACGATGAACGAATTGCTGTTTACCGCGTAAGTGTTGCCGCCCGACGTGTAAATGCCTTTTGCCTGCTTGATCTGTTCGATATAATCGGTGAGTTCGATCGTTACCTTGCTGGTAGAATTGAACGACGAGTATACCGGAGTCATATAGTTGCCGAAAGATTCCATTGCGAACATATATCCCGACAACGGCTTTCCTTCGACTATTTCGCCGACCTGCAATCCCATTGTGTAATGGTTGTCGTAAACGGACAAATCGGCATAAAGCGATGTTTTCTTGGTCGTCTTGTCGTACTCGGTGCGGAATTCCACGCCCGTTACGGCAGGAGCTTCAAAGTCGACGTATACGGGGAATTCAAAGACGTTTCTTGCGTTCTTCTGATTTTCGTTTTCGCCGTAATCGATATACGCTTCTACTCTGAACCAATATTTGGTGTTGTTTTTAAGTTCGTGTTCGAGCGCGCTGAATTCGATATCGATGGACGAACCGTAAACCGTGCTGCCTCCGCCGCTGTAAGATTTTCTTTGATTTTTAATCTCTTTTCTAAAAATCTCTTTTCCGGTAACGTCTTCGGTTGCCGTAATAGAAATGGTCTTTGCATTGCGCAAAAGTCCCGCGGTTACCGATCTGATGCTCGAAATCGTGTAGTTGGAGTTGTTGACTTTCGCAACCTGATTGGATATTGCGATGTGTTCTTTATTTGCGGGGATCTTCGTATCCTTGGGGTTCTGCTTGAAATAGTAAGCGCCCATGGTTGCGA